>NZ_CATKPT010000033.1:0-377263 GCF_949768125.1 Pseudomonas sp. IT-P253
ACCCGGCCGAAGCCGGGTTTTTCTTTAACCGATTACTGCATCCACGGTGGAGGCGGTTCTTCGGTTTTGTTCGGTGGCGCATCATCCGCCGCCCGAACGGCTTGCTTGCGCTCTTCATCAAGGCGCGCGGCCTCGATCTCGCGCATGATCCCGCCAACGTCGGCCAATTCTTCCGGCTCGTCGAACTCGCCGGTCAGGACGCTGGCCGGGTGCAAGGTGCCGGCTTCGTACAAGGCCCACATTTCCTTGGCGTACTTGGTCTTTTTCAACTCCGGGGCAAAGCGCCCGAAGTAGGAGGCCATGTTGCCCACATCCCGCTCCAGCATGTTGAACGCGTGGTTGTTACCCGCCGCATCCACCGCCTGAGGCAAGTCGATGATGACCGGGCCGTCCGGGGTCAACAGCACGTTGAACTCCGACAGGTCACCGTGCACCAGACCGGTACACAACATCAGCACGATCTGCGAAATCAGGAACGCGTGGTATTCGCGCGCCTGGTCCGGCTCCAGCACCACGTCGTTCAGACGCGGCGCGGCATCGCCGTATTCATCGGCCACCAGCTCCATCAGCAGTACGCCTTCGAGGAAGTCATACGGCTTGGGCACTCGCACACCGGCACCGGCCAGACGAAACAACGCCGCCACTTCGGCGTTCTGCCAGGCGTCTTCGGTTTCTTTCTTGCCGAACTTGGAGCCCTTGGCCATCGCCCGAGCCTGACGGCTGTTGCGCACCTTGCGGCCTTCCTGATACTCGGCCGCCTGCCGGAAACTGCGTTTATTCGCCTCCTTGTAGACCTTCGCGCAACGTAACTCGTTGCCGCAGCGCACCACATAAACAGCTGCTTCTTTACCACTCATGAGTGGGCGCAGCACCTCGTCGACCAGACCGTCCTCGATCAGGGGTTCAATGCGTTTTGGAGTCTTCATCAGCTTTTATTGTGGGTCCTTTATTACCAAACACGCGAAAGTCATTCGTTATACGGCAATCCTCTCATTCGGGGGAGGGGTTGCCGACCTATGAACGTCGGGAAGCACACAATATGCCAAATTAATCGGTCAACCGCCGCCGGTCGTCATCGACCGCCCAAGATCATAGCTGAGCCTGCGCCACTTGTTGACGAGGGTTATGCAGGCAATTGCGACAGCAACTGACAGCTCAAATCATACCTCTGCAGGATATTTCTCAATTGCGCTCAATTTCCGCCTCCGCCAGCCGAAGTCATTAGTGACAAATTGATTTGTCCGACAATCGTCCCGACAGCAATAACGATGGCGCACCAAGGACTCCGGTGATCACTAACGTTTTCGGCTGCGAATAATCCGCGAGTCATTTGCACTGCGTGGGCCTACAAGAAAAATCTGGAGCGCGGATGAACATCAAACAGAAGTTGACATGGGCGTTTGCAATCATCGCCTGCTTACCGGTGGTGCTGGTTGCCACCCTCGTTGTGCTGAACTTGCGCAGTGATGCCAAGGACGGTTTCGTCGACGGCAGTGGCCGCGAGATCCGCCAGGTCAGCAATGCCATGCAGCTGTTTTTTGATGGCATTAGCCAGAACGTTGATTACCTGGCGAGCCAACCGGTGATCAAGAACTCCGACGACAGCCTCAAAACCTATATGGCCGCCAACGCCGAGAGCATTCCTCAGGGCGAGATGGACAAAAAGGTTTTCACCCTCCTGCAGGACCTGGGTAAGAGCCACCCGTCCTACGCCTATGCCATTCTCGGCACGGCGGCAGGCGGTTATGTGTCCTGGCCGGACGATGCCAAGCTCAGCAACTATGACCCGCGCCAGCGCCCCTGGTACAAAGCAGCCCAAGCCAAACCGGGCAAGCCGTTTCGCACCGAGGCTTACTATTGGGCCCAGGATGACTCGACTTACGTCAGTACCGTGCGCACCATCGACAACAAACTGGGCACCAATGGCGGCGTGGTCAGTATCGACGTGACGCTCAAGCAGCTCACCGAAATTGTCAAACAGATCAAGCTCGGTGAATCCGGCTACCTGATGCTGCTGGAAAACACCGGCACCGTGCTGGTGGACCCGAAGCAACCGGAACACAACTTCAAAGCAATGAGCAGCCTCGGTGAGGGCTACGCGCAACTGGCCAAGGCAGGCAAAGGGTTGGTGGAAGTCGAGCTGAACGGCGAGCGTTACATGGCCAACGTCTGGCCGTCGGAGCAACTGGGCTGGACCTTCATTGGCCTGATCAAACAGACCGACGTGATGAGCTCGGCCACTCAACTGACCTGGCTGATCGCAATCATCGCCGCCGTGCTGGCCGTGTTGTTTGCCATCGTCGGCGCCAGCTTCGCCAACTTCATCGTGAGCCCGATCCGCAGCGTCGCCAGCGGCCTGGAAGGCATTGCCCAGGGCGAAGGCGACCTGACCAAGAACCTGCAAATCCGTGGCAGCGACGAAACCGCACAATTGGCCAACTGGTTCAATCAGTTCCTGGCGGCGATTCGCAACCTGATCCAGAACATCGGCGGCGCAGCGACCAAGATCCTCGCGACCTCCAAGAGCTCGACTCAGGTCTCCAGCGACATGGCCGAAGCGGCCGGGCGCCAGCGTGAAGCGGTGGACATGGTGTCCACGGCGTTCCACGAAATGGTCGCTACCGCCAACGAAGTCGCACGGTCTTGCAGCCAGGCGGCTGAATCGGCCGACAGTGGCCAGCGTCAGGCCCGCGAAGGTCAGCAGCAGATTGATGCGGCAGTGACCAGCGTTGATCGCTTGAGTCAGGAAATCGAACAGTCCGCCCAGTCGATGCAGCAACTGGAACGCGACAGCAACGACATTCAGTCAATCCTCGGGACCATTCGCTCGATCGCAGAGCAAACCAACCTGCTGGCGCTGAACGCCGCCATTGAAGCAGCGCGGGCCGGTGAGCAAGGTCGCGGGTTTGCGGTGGTGGCCGATGAAGTCCGGGCGCTGGCCAAACGCACGGCCGACTCCACGGCAGAAATCGACGGGTTGCTGGGCAACCTTGCCAAGCGCACCAGCCAGGTCACGCATCAGATGCACGCGAGCCTGGAAGTGTCGCAGCAGTCGGTGACGCGCATCGGTGAAGCGCGCAGCAGTTTCGGGCTGATTCGTGAATCGGTAGACGTGATCCGTGATATGAACACCCAGATCGCCACGGCGGCGGAACAGCAGCATCAGGTGGCCGAAGACATTAATCGGCACATCAGCCAGATTCATGGCGATGCGCAGTTGGTGGCCGAACTGGCGAACTCGGCGCAGCTGGATTCGCAGAGCCTGGCGGGGCTGTCGAATGAGCTGGACGGGTTGGTTCGCCGCTTTAGAACCTGATCCTCAGAAACACCACACACCCACTGTGGGAGCGAGCTTGCTCGCGATAGCTGACTGACATTCAACATCAATGTTGACTGACATGGCCTCATCGCGAGCAAGCTCGCTCCCACAGGGGTCAGGTGGTGTTACGGCTTGAAGAGTTCACCCGGGGTAAACCCGAACAAGTTCTTGAACGCCGCAATAAACGCTGACGTCGAGTCATACCCACAAGACAGTGCGGCATTCGTCACGCTGTCGCCGTCCTCCAGGAACGTCAACGACGACAGCAGTCGTGCGCGCTGGCGCCACCCTCGAAAGCTCAATCCGGTTTCGCGCTGAAACAATCGCATCAGCGTCTTCTCTGACATCCTCAATTGCGCGGCCCATTCCTGCAAGGTCACATGGTGTTCAGGACTTTCGATCAGCTCATTGCACAACCCCAGCAATCGCTGATGCCGAGGCAACGGCAGCGAAAAACCGACCTCCGGCAGATTCGCCAATTGGTCCAGCAGCACACTCACCAGCCGGGCTTCCTGACTGTCACCCAGTGGATATTCCACCGGCAGCAGGCAAAAACTCTTGATCAACTCCCGGGCCAGGGGCGTCACTTCCAGCACTCGGCAACGGCCGGCAGCCCATTCACAGTCTTCCCGGCGCACATAGAGGCTGCGCATCTCGGCCCGCATCGAGGTCACGACCTGGTGTTCAAGGTCCGCCGGAATCCAGATTCCCCACTGTGGCGGCGCAAAGAAACTGCCCTCGGCGGTGTGTACACCGAGAACACCGCTGATGGCATAGGAAAACTGCACCCAATCGTGGCGATGAGGCGGCGTCCACGAACCGGCATTCAGGCTTTCCGCCCGAGCGAACAGCGGACGCGGCAATGCCGTCAGGGTCGGAATGGTCCGCTCGAGGGAAAGTTGTCCGTTAGTCGACATTGACTTGCCTTATGTCGCAAGGTGACTGATGAGGCCGACGTTAGGCGATGTCATCCATGTATTCAATATCGGTGATCCCTGTAGGAGCGAGCGGTGCGGCGACCCGACTTGCCCGCGAAGCTTTTGGCGGTTTCGAGGGCCTCTTCGCGGGCAAGCCTCGCTCCTACAGGTTTTCGGTTCCATTCAATGACATCGTCAGCGCTCGATGATTGCGGTGACACCCTGACCACCAGCAGCGCAGATCGAGATCAAACCTCTTCCCTTACCCGCCGCGTCGAGCAACTTCGCCAGGTTGGCGACAATGCGCCCGCCCGTGGCGGCAAACGGATGCCCGGCCGCCAACGAACTGCCTTTGACGTTGAGGCGGCTGCGGTCGATAGAACCCAGCGGTGCGTCGAGGCCCAGGCGGGTTTTGCAGTAGTGAGGATCCTCCCAGGCCTTCAACGTGCAGAGCACCTGCGCGGCGAAGGCTTCGTGGATTTCGTAGTAATCGAAATCCTGCAAGGTCAGGCCATTACGTGCCAGCAATCGCGGCACGGCATACACCGGCGCCATCAAAAGCCCTTCGGCGCCGTGGACGAAATCCACCGCCGCCGCTTCGCCGTCGCGCCAGTAGGCGAGGATCGGCAAGTCGCGTTCTTTCGCCCACTCTTCACTGCCCAGCAGCACCAGCGACGCGCCGTCAGTGAGCGGTGTGGAGTTGCCCGCCGTCAGCGTGCCCTTGGCACTTTTTTCGAAGGCCGGTTTCAGCGAGGCGAGTTTTTCCAGGGTCAGGTCCGGACGCAGATTGTTATCGCGGGTCAGGCCGAGGAACGGTGTCATCAGATCGTTGTGCCAGCCTTCGGTATAAGACGCCGCCAGTTTCTGGTGACTCTCCAGCGCCAACTGATCTTGCGCGTCTCGCGGGATGCTCCAGGTCTGCGCCATCAACTCGCAGTGCTGGCCCATCGACAAACCGGTGCGCGGTTCGCCGTTGCGTGGGAATTCGGGAATGAGATGACGTGGGCGTAGCTGCAAAAAGGTCTTCAGCTTATCGGGCGTGGTCTTGGCGCGGTTGGCTTGCAGGAGGATCTGCCGCAGGCCTTCGTTGATGCCGATGGGCGCGTCGGACGTGGTGTCGACGCCGCCAGCGATGCCGCAGTCGATTTGACCGAGGGCGATTTTATTCGCCACCAGTAACGCCGCTTCCAGACCGGTGCCGCACGCTTGCTGAATGTCATAGGCCGGGGTGGTCGGCGACAGCCGCGAGCCAAGCACGCAATCGCGCGTCAGGTTGAAATCCCGGGAATGCTTGAGCACCGCCCCCGCCGCCACTTCGCCCATGCGTAAACCGTGCAGGTTGAAACGTTCGATCAGGCCTTCGAGCGCTGCCGTGAGCATCGCCTGGTTACTGGCGGTGGCGTATGGCCCGTTGGAACGGGCGAAGGGGATCCGGTTACCGCCGATAATCGCGACGCGGCGCAGCTGAGTCATGAATAGCTCCTGATGAAATATCGAACGTGAAAACCGAACCCTTGTAGGAGCGAGCAAGCTCGCTCCTACAATGTCCAGCGTAGGCCTTATCTTGTGGATCGAACGACTGATCGCCATTCATGGTCCACACTTTGAACCCCAGCTGCTGGAGCGCGTTCCATGTCTGATCGCTATATCGACTTCGCCAATTCGTCCATCGGCCATCGTTTGGTCGGGGCCCTGGGGCTGCCGTTGCCGGAAAGGCTGGAGCGCTGGCAAGCAGGCCGGCTACGTCCGGTAGAAGGGGCACTGTTGATTGGCGGTGGCCCGCTGGCGGAAAAAGTCGGCGCCTTCGCCAACCGCCTGACCGACGCGATTTACAGCTACGGCACCGAACCGTCACTGGCCACCGCGTGGATTCCAGGCCATGGCCCCAAACTCAAAGCCGTGGTGTTCGATGCCAGTCATTTGGTCCAGACCGATCAGCTTAAACAGCTGCGCGAGTTCTTCCAGCCGCTGATGAAAAACCTTGATCGCAGCGCGCACCTGGTGATTCTCGGGCGCGCGCCGCAGACCTTGAGTGATCCGTTTGCCGCCAGCGCTCAACGCGCCATCGAAGGTTTCAGCCGGTCACTGGCCAAGGAGTTGCGCAGTGGCGGCACCTTGCAGTTGATCCATGTCGATGAAGGGGCCGAAGACCAACTGGAAGGCCCGCTGCGGTTTTTCCTTTCGCCCAAAAGCGCATTCGTGTCCGGGCAAGTGATTCACCTGAACGCCTGCCACACCCAGGTGACGGACTGGACTCGCCCGCTGTCCGGCCGCCAGGCACTGGTCACCGGCGCGGCACGCGGCATCGGCGCCTCCATCGCGGAAACCCTGGCCCGTGACGGCGCGCAAGTCATCCTGCTCGACGTCCCCCCGGCCAAGACCGATCTCGAAGTCCTCGCCGCACGCCTCGGTGGACGCAGCATCACCCTGGACATTTGCGCCGAGGACGCCGCCGCACAGTTAGTCGAACAGCTGCCCGACGGCGTCGACATCGTGGTCCATAACGCAGGCATCACCCGCGACAAAACCCTGGCCAACATGACCCCGGAATTCTGGGACGCCGTACTCGCGGTCAACCTCAATGCGCCACAAGTGCTGACCAAGGCGTTGCTCGACAGCGGCACCTTGCACGACAACGGTCGAGTGATTCTGTTGGCCTCGATCAGCGGCATCGCCGGCAATCGCGGGCAAACCAATTACGCGGCGAGCAAGGCCGGATTGATCGGCCTGGCCCAGGCCTGGGCGCCGCGGCTGAATGAACGCGGCATCAGCATTAACGCTGTGGCGCCGGGCTTTATCGAAACCCAGATGACCGCGCACATTCCATTCGCGCTACGCGAAGCCGGACGACGCATGAGTTCGTTGGGCCAGGGTGGCCTGCCGCACGACGTCGCCGAAGCCGTCGCATGGCTGGCCCAACCGGGAACCGGCGCGTTTACCGGGCAGGCACTGCGAGTGTGTGGACAAAGTGTTTTAGGGGCGTAGACATGATCATCGACTGGCACACTCTCAACCATGAACCGAGCCTGGCGGGCCTGTATGTCCGGGCCGCGATGCGACGAAAAATCACCGGTACCACCCTGCCCGAATCAGGTTTGCGCTGCTGGGTCGAAGTCGATCCGAAGCGGCTGGCGGCGTATCGCAACGTCTGTGGTTTTGACGACAATGGATTACTGCCACCGACGTACCCGCACGTCCTCGCGTTTGCCCTGCAGATGCAAGTACTCACGGCGCATGAATTTCCGTTTCCGCTGCTGGGCCTGATTCACCTGAGCAATCGCATCCGCGTTTTACGGCCAATGGGCGGCGTGGGGCGTGTGCGGGTCAGCGTGCAAGTGCAGAACCTGCAACCTCATGCGAAGGGGGCAACGTTCGACCTGGTGACCACGCTTGATGATCAGTTGGGAGCGCTGTGGGAAGCCGAGAGTCAGATGCTGTGTCGTGGCGTCAAACTCGACGGGGATGCGGTCGAGGATGTTCTGGCATCGACCTTGTCGCTGATCGAAGTGGTGCGATGGACAGCGCCAGCGAACATTGGCCGGCAATATGCCAAGGTTTCCGGCGACTACAACCCGATTCACCTGAGTGCCGCCAGCGCCAGACTCTTCGGCTTCCCGAGGGCCATCGCCCATGGGTTGTGGCTCAAGGCGCGGACGCTTGCGGCGCTCGCCGATCACCTGCCCACGGCGAATGTCGAGATGGTGGTGCAATTCAGGAAACCGGTGCGGTTACCCAGTGAAGTGACCTTGCTGGCCAGCGCGGCAGGTTCCAGTGGGGACTTTCAGTTGGTCGGCGCGGGGGATCTTGAGCATATGGTCGGGCATTGGCGTCCGGTTGCCTGATTTTTCGGCAGAGAACCACTGGCGCTTGTCAGATCGCCTTCGCGAGCAAGCTCGCTCCCACATTTCTGGGCGGACCGCGATCAACGGTGTCAGGAAACAACCAACCCGATTCGGGGTTGCGGAAACAGATTATTCAACGTCTCCAACAACCGCACGTGATAAATCGGTTTGCGGAACAGGTCCAGCACCTGTAATCGCAACATGTCACTGACATCATCCATATCCGCATGCCCCGACGTCACGATCACCGGCAAATGCTGCCGGGACGTATGCTCGCGCAATCGTTTGATCAGCGACATGCCACTCTCCTCGGGCATCCGCAAATCCGTGATCACCAACGCAATATCAGGATGGCGCGTCAGATGATGCAACGCGAGCTTGACCGACGTAGCCGTAAAACAACTGAAACCCTCGCCCTCGAGCAACTCCGCCAGCTCCAGCAAAGCGTCCTCTTCATCATCAACCAGAAGAAGCTGCTGACGTTGGAGTATGGGAGAGTTCATAAGCGACACCTGCAATGGACTAAGCGCTGACGTTAGAACCCCTTTGACGCATTAACAAGTAGCCAGCAACACTTGCCTCGCCCTTATAGCGCGTTCTGGATACTGGTAAACAAGGTCGTGATCTTAGCGGAAATCGGGGTGCTGAAGGTGCCAATTACCACGGCAATCATCGCCGCGATAATCGCGTACTCAATACCTGACGCACCCTCGGTGTCTTTGGCCAACCCTTTGTAAAAAGCGATTTCGGCCTTGATCTTCTGGACAAGCTTGGTAGTGAACATGGCACTTCTCCTGGATGACTACGGGTGTTGCGCAACTGCAACATGACACCCCTATGCCAGCACCAGCATTGTCGGCATTCCCCATCCCAACAACTGTAAGAACGCATTAATACTTAAGTAGTATCGGTTTGGTTGACGTCAGAAAAGCCGTTATTTCATCGTAAACACCTGCCTACGCTAAATATTTTTGCATTCACTAATGGCTTTTTGCCCTAGCTGGGCTACGTTCTAACAGCGAAACAGTTTTATGTTCATAGCTGCCTGATTGCTAAGTTTCCGTCGGATAAGGCGGGAGCGTTTGAGCAGCAGGGAAGGGAGAGCCGTCATGAACAGTCGCGTTACCATGGGCCTGGCCGGGTTGTTTCTGGTGGGAGCCATCATTGCCGGTTACTGGGGCCTTGTGTTGAGCCGTCAACCCTCCCCTGAGCCTGTCGCTCAACCTGCCTTTGTCCCGACCACGCCAACCGCCCAGGCACTTGCACCGGTGGATGACCTGACTCGCCAGCCGGTGGTCGTGCTGCTGCATGACGTGCCGCCGTTCGTGGCAATCACCGCCGCCGATGTTGTCCTGGAAAAACTCCGTATCGCCCCCGCCGGCAGTCTGACCCGTCTCGATCAAGCCATTGGCCGCATGCCTTGGCGCGCGCTGACCGCCGGCAGCTGGCTCAACGATGAAAGCTTCGAGGCTGGCGGCAGACTGGCGCGGATGATTCACTCCAATGAACGCGCCCTCGCCGTCGCGGTGGACGAAGTGATCAACGCCGGCGGGCAACTGACGCCAGGGGATTACGTCGATGTGCTGCTGTTTCTGCGCATGGACAGCAACAACCTGCAGTCGTCGGCTCAGCTTGTGGTACCCGCATTGCGAGTGCTCGGGGTGGGCGAACAACTGGGGTTGACCAATGACGGCCAGCCCTCGAGCCCGGCACTCAGCAACGACGAAAAACGCAATCAGAACCAACTGCGCGCCAGCGCACGCACGGTGTTACTCGCCGTCCCCGAACAGCTCATGAGTCGACTGATGCTGGCAACCCAGGCCGGCGTGCTGCGCCTGGCCGTGCGCAGTGTCGATGAAAAACGCCTGGCGCACTACTGGGCCGGGGAACGTGACTCATCGGCCAACCTCGCTAGCGCCAACCGCGAGCTGATCCAGTTCAGTCAATTGGCCATGACCACTCCCCCCAAACCTGTCGCCACAGTTGCCTCGCGCAAGTGGAGCGTGGAAGTCATTCGCGGCAATGAAATCACCCAAACCCCCTGAGTCGAACAAGGACGCATCTAAATGCGCAGAGTTCACATGCCCATGTTCCACGGCCTGCTCTGGGACTCCCTCTTGAGCAGGCTGCCGTTCACGACCGATGCAGCCGTGGGAAATTGGGCCTCGCGGGGCTCGATGCCGGCAGTACTGGAAGTCGGTGAAGGGCTGCAACAGGCGATACATTCGCCCGTAGCGATCACCCGCGGGGCGGTGGGCGATCTGAAAATCGCCGACGTGCAAGTCAACGGCAATTTCGATAAGCGCAGCGGGTTACCGCTATGAGCCAGAATCTGAGTCAGACCTTCCTCGCGATCACGCGCAACAGCACTGACCTTGAGTGGCTGCAAGGTGCTCTCGCCCCGCTGGGCCAGGTGGTCAGCGCCGAAGGCGACAGCCTCGACGAATTGTTGGCGCTGGTGGACGTGACCTTCGCCAGCCTGGTGTTCGTCGGGCTGGATCGTGAACATGTGGTGGCT
Source organism: Pseudomonas sp. IT-P253 (assembly GCF_949768125.1). NCBI lineage: Bacteria > Pseudomonadati > Pseudomonadota > Gammaproteobacteria > Pseudomonadales > Pseudomonadaceae > Pseudomonas > Pseudomonas sp. IT-P253. Next base: position 10,597 of record NZ_CATKPT010000033.1, read on the forward strand.
CAGAGCACGCTGATCGAAGGCGCTCTGGAGGCCAAGCCGATGTTGGCGATCGTCGCGTTGGGCGACGGTATGGACAATCAGCTGGTGCTGAATGCCATGCGCGCCGGGGCTCGGGATTTCGTCGCCTATGGTTCACGCGCCAGTGAGGTCGCGGGCCTTGTGCGGCGGCTTGGCAAGCGTCTGCCGCCGGTGGCGCCAAACACGCAACTGGGTGGTTTGACCGTGCTCTACGGCGTGCAGAACAATGCCGACGGTGCGCTGCTTGGCACCCACATCGCACAAGTGGTGCATAAGAGCGGACAACAAACGCTGTTGCTCGACCTGGGTCTGCCACGCGGCGACAGCCTGGCCTTGCTTGGCCTGGAAAGTTCGTTTCACTTCGGCGATGCATTGCGGCATTTGCGGCGCCTCGACGCAACGCTGATCGACAGCGCGTTCACCTGCTGTGAGGCCGGGATGCGGATCCTTGCCTACGCCAGCAACGACGAACTGCTGGAGCACACCAGTGCCGCTGAGTTGTACATGTTGCTCAGCGCCCTGCGCCAACACTTCCAGCACATTGTGGTGAACCTTACCGGCCAGCCCGACAGTGAAGCCTTGCGCACTTTCGTCAGCCATTGCGACAAGCTGTTGTGGTACACCGACCAGAATGTGCTCGACTGCCGCCGCAACCTGGCCGTGCTCAACCTCTGGCGCGAAAAAGGCCTGAAGCTCGATCACGCCCGGCTGCTGGTGGACCGCTACCTGCGCAACGTCGCGCCGGACTCCGACACCCTGGGCAAGAGTTTTGGCATGGAGGTCATCGCGACGCTCGCCTACAGCCCGGAAGTGCGCCTTAACGCCAAGAACCAGGGCGTTACCCTGTTCGAGCTGGCCCCACGGGAAGGCCTGACTCAAAGCCTGCGTGCTCTCGGCGAACGTCTGGCCAAGCGTGCCGAAGGCGTGGATAAACCCAGGATGGGCTGGCTCAACCGGTTGAGGGGCGCGCAATGAGCGGCGAAAAACTCTTCGGCGCCCCCCAACGTGGGCCGGTGGGCAATACAGATCACGATGGCCTGAAACTGGTACTGCACCGCTACATCATCGATGCCATCGAAGAGTCTGGAAAAAACCTGCTGGAAGGCTCGCGACAGGTGCTGTCGCAGTTCGTCATCGACAAGATTGCCGAGTACATCGCCCGGTTGCACCTGGCGATTTCCCGCTACGAAATGGAGCGTCTGGCCGAAGAAATCGTCGACGAACTCACCGGTTTCGGCCCGCTGGAAGTACTGCTGCGCGACCCGACGGTGACCGAGATCCTGGTCAACGGCCCACACCGGGTGTTCGTCGAACGCGAGGGCGTGCTGCATCTAAGTGATCTTCGTTTTATCGACGCCCACCACGTCGAACGGGTGATGCAACGGATCCTCGCGCCCCTTGGCCGACGACTTGATGAATCGTCGCCGATGGTCGATGCGCGCCTGCCCGACGGCAGCCGGGTCAACGCGATCATTCCGCCGATTGCCCTCGACGGCCCGTGCCTGTCGATTCGAAAGTTTCGCAAGGACATGCTCAACAGCACTGACCTGATGGCCATGCAAACCATCGACCAGGCGATCTTCGATTTCATTCAGGACGCCGTGGGCAAGCGCTGCAACATTCTGATCAGCGGCGGCACCGGCACCGGCAAGACCACGTTGCTAAACATTCTCAGCCAGTTGATCAATCCTCACGAACGGCTGGTCACCATCGAAGACATCGCCGAATTGCAGCTCGGCCATCCTCACGTGGTGCGCCTGGAAACGCGTCCGCCAAATGTCGAAGGGCACGGCGAAGTGAAGGCCAGCGACCTGATCCGCAACGCCCTGCGGATGCGTCCGGACCGGATCATCCTCGGCGAAATACGGGGCGTGGAAGTGCTCGACGTGTTGACTGCAATGAACACCGGCCACGATGGTTCCATGAGTACTGTGCACGCCAACAATGCCCAGGATGCGCTGTTGCGTCTGGAGACGCTGGTAGGGCTGACGGGCCGGACCATTGCCGAACGCACCTTGCGGCAAATGATCTGCGCCGCATTGGATGTGGTGATCCAGTTGACGCGGATGCCCGATGGCCGCCGCTGCGTCAGCGAGGTGGTGGAGGTGATCGGCGTACGTGAAGACGTGTATGTCACCAACACGCTGTTCCGGCTCGACCGATGCAAGGGTGTCGGTTTTATGCGCGAGGCGGTCAACCCCGCCGGCGACAAACTGCGCCGCGAGTCGGCGCTTACCCCCTCCGCGTACTGAGGGCCTCAGCATGCTGAAACCGCTACTGCTCATCCTCATTTGCCTGACATTTCTGGGCTTGTCGATCCGCATGTTCTACAAAGGCTTGCGCCAGAGCGGCACCAAGCGCGTGCTGGGGCGCCTGAGCCAGGGACAAGTTCAACGCAGGGTTCAAAAACATACGTGGGCGGGACTGGAGCGGGCCTTTTTGCGAGCAGGTCTGGGGCGGCCTTCCGACCGATTGGGAGGGTGGCTGCTGCTCTGGGCGGTGGGGATTTTGCTCGGTTTTGCCGTGGGTGACTGGACCGGTTTACTGCTTTTTCTGGTGGTGCCTCCCTTGGCTGCACGGCTGTATATCAGCTGGCGTTATCAGCGCCGACTCAAGCGCATGATCGAACAACTACCGCCGCTGCTCGACCATACAGTGCGCAGCCTAAAGTCCGGACGCACCTTGGCCGATGCAGTATTAGGCGCTATCGAGGTCGCCGAAGATCCGCTGAAAAACGCCATGAGCCGGATTCAGCGCAATGTGCAATTGGGCGTCAGCCTGCCGGACGCCGCCTCAGACCTCGCAGAGCTGTATGAGAAAGACGAACTGCGTTTGTTCGCACTCGGGTTGAAGGTCAATCACCGCTACGGCGGCAATGCCAGCGAGCTGCTGGAGAACCTGATCAAGATGATTCGCGAACGTGAACAGGCTGCACGCCAATTGAGCGCCATGACCGGAGAAACCCGGGTGACGGCGTGGGTACTGGGCGGTTTACCGATTGCCCTGGCTGGCTATTTCCTCGTGACCAATCCTCATTATTTACTCGCCATGTGGCACGACAGCTCGGGGCAAATCATGCTCGCGAGTGCGTTCGGCCTGCAGGTGGTGGGAAGCCTGGCGCTCTGGCGCATGTTGCGCAGTGTATGAAATTACCACTGCTGATTAGCGCGGTGCTGTTTCTGGGGGCCGCCCTGCTGTTGCTCAACGGGCTGCTGGAACAGCATCGACGGATTCGTCAGGTGACCCGGCGGCTGGACGGCAAACTGCTTGGCGAGCATCACGTGGGTCACTGGGTGCAAATGCTGGGCAACAGCCGGATCGGTCAACGCGCGATCAATCTGGACAACGAAACCCAGACGCTGCTGAACCGTCTCGGCTGGCGTAGTGCTCGGCGACGCTCGCTGTTCGCGGCATTCCAGGTGGGGGGTCCGGTGCTGGCCCTGGCCCTGAGTCTGCTGATCCAGGGCGTGTTTTTCCCCAATGTGGACAACCACTGGCTCGCCCCGGCCTTTGCCGCCTGTGCCGGTTACTTGTTGCCCAAGCGCCTGCTCGCGGCGGCCGCGCACCATCGTCAAAAACAATTGGCGACCGAGATTTCCACCTTCATCCCACTGCTTCGCATCCTGTTCGAATCGGGCATGGCGGTGGAGCAGTCGCTGCGAGTTCTCAGCCACGAAGGCAAACAGTTATTGCCGGCGCTGACCCAAGAACTGCGCCTGGTGCTGGCCCGTGTCGACTCCGGCCTGGAACTGGGCGAAGAACTGAGCAAGGCCAGCCGATTGCTCGCGGTGGACGAGTTCACCGACACCTGCGTCATCCTGCAGCAGTTGATCCATCAGGGCGGCGGCGGGATGAAATCCCTGCTGGCCCTCAAGCAGCTGCTCGATGACCGCCGCCTGACACGCTTGCAAGAATACACCTCCAAAATGTCCGCCAAAATGTCCGTCGTGATGATGCTGTTTCTCTTCCCGGCCTTATTGATCGTGCTCGCCGGCCCGGGATTTACTGCCTTGGCCCGAGCCTTTGCTTCTTAGAGCGATCGTGATGAAAGCCATGATCGCCGGAATGCGGGTGGGCAGGTGAGTAATGGGGCCGGGGGTTAGCGCAGGATTTTTTGTGGCGGCCAGCACGCCATCGTCGGATCGCCGCTCAGCGCAAGCTCACTCTCACTGGGTTAACGCGTAACCCGTGGGAGCGAGCCTGCTCGCGAAGAACGATAACGCGGTTTAACAGCTACTCCGCAGACTGCGGATCGATGTTATCCAGCGCCCTGTTCACTGCCAGGTCGGCCAGCATGATGACCTGCTGGATACCCAACATCGTGCTGCGATGCGGCCCTTGTAGATACGCTGCGAAATCACTGGCCATGACACTGGCAGACGCCAGGGATTCGCAGGCGTGGGCCAACAGGGATTCGGTGTCGATGTCGGGGGCAATGAAAAACATCTTGCTGGGTGTGTGGGGCGGGAGGGAGCACTGTTGGGCGTAGAGGGAATCGTCTTCGGTTTCCGGGGGATTCGGGGTTGGTTTGATCATTGTAAAACTCCATTCGAGGTTTGGAGTTCGCCATGACTGCGACCAAGCAGGAGGGTGGCGAACTGTACGCAGGTTGGTCGACCAGGGAATGGAAACCCGGCAGGGCCTAGGCCCTCCCACGCACAGCTCGCCATTAAGCAAGCACAAAAAAAACCGCTCACGCGGCACTGTGCGCCATTCTAAACCCGGGCGACCAAACCCGATCACTGAATTTGCAGTGATACGCAAAGGCTAAAGACCACTCTTCCGACAGGCAACCTGAAAAACATGTGGGAAGGTTCTGGCGTTTTTACTGATCAATAAACATCAGTGCCTATCAGGCCGCCATCGTCGGAACGCCGCCCGGAGCAGTGTGTGGGGCGGGAAGGAACACTGTTGGGCGTAGAGAGAATCGTCTTCGGTTTCCGGGGGATTCGGGGTTGGTTTGATCATGGTTTCACCTTAGGTCAGAAAGGGAACCACTACCCAATTGCCGCGACGCAATTTGGGGTGGCAGCTGTACGCGGGTTCGCGGACCGAGACCCAAGGATCGGCATACCCGAAGGTATCCCGCGCACAGTCGCCATGACACGAAACCACAGACACCAGAATGTGGTGTCGTTCGACGGGGCGATTATGCCTTAGATCACCGGGCCGCGATGCCCGGACGCTGAATTTGCAGCGACGGACAAAGGCTAGAGACATCGCTTCCCACAGGCAATCTGAAAAACATGTGGGAAGGTTCTGGTGTTTTTTACCGATCAATAAACATCAGCGCCGATCAGGCCGCCATCGCTGGCAGGCCAGCTCCCACAGGAGATTGGGTACATTCGCAAAGTCAGGTCGGCTGTCAGGCCGCCATCGCGAGCAAGCTCGCTCCCACAGAGGCTTGAGTACATTTGCAAAATCAGGTCGGCTGTCAGGCCGCCTTCGCGAGCAAGCTCGCTCCCACAGAGGATTGAGTACACCTGCAAAATCAGGTCGGCTGTCAGGCCACCTTCGCGAGCAAGCTCGCTCCCACAGAGGCTTGAGTACATTTGCAAAATCAGGTCGGCTGTCAGGCCGCCATCGCGAGCAAGCTCGCTCCCACAGAGGATTGAGTACACCTGCAAAATCAGGTCGGCTGTCAGGCCGCCATCGCGAGCAAGCTCGCTCCCACAGAGGATTGAGTACACCTGCAAAATCAGGTCGGCTGTCAGGCCGCCTTCGTCGGAACGCCGCCCGGAGCAAGCTCGCACAGAAGAGCAAAGACAGATCGGCATACACGCTTTGCTCCTAACCACTCAACAGGCCGAGCGTTAGCTCGCCTGCAGCTTTTGATCTACCCGCCCCTTCGGGAGGCCGAGTGGAGGTTCTGCGCAGTGGGCAGCCCGGCATGGATGCCGGGCTAGCTGCCCCCGGCCATGGATGGCCGATGGCGGCGGGCCCACGGAGCAGGACCGGAGCGAGGGAACACCGAGCCCTAGCGAGGGGCCGGACGCTCGGGGCGAGCGTTTTTTTGCTTACTTTTTTTAGGCGCTTGTAAAAAAAGTGAGTCGCCGTAAGGGCGAAACCCTAAGCCGCCGTTACCGCAGGAATGGATATGTACACCCGAAAAAATGGTCGGCTGTCAGGCCGCCTTCGCGAGCAGGCTCGCTCACAGTTGCGTTTTAGTGAGCAGTAACCCGTTGCCGCAGACCGGAATTACTCGGCGACAACGCCAACGCCAACTGCGTGCGGTTATGCATATGCGTCAACCGCAACACCTGCGACACATACAACTTCACCGTGTTCTCGGTAATCCCCAACTCACAGGCAATCTGATAGTTCGTCTGCCCCTTCCCCACCAACTGCGCCACGCTCAATTGCCGTGGTGACAGCTGATTGAAAATCGCTGGAATCTTCATCCGATCCGAATCACTGACATCACCCTCAGCAGAATCCGACCACTGCGGACCGCGTCTAACCTTATCCAGATCCTGATACAACTCATCGAGCGACTCGCAAAGGTACTGCAGCTTCTGATTCAAATGCCCCAATTGCAGACTCTTCTGCTGTTCTTGCAACGCCACTTCCTGACGCTGCAGCCCAATGAGCAACTCATCCAGATCTACCGGCTTCTGATAGTAATCGGCAAATCCGGCCCGCAACGCCTTGATCACATCCTGCTTGTCTGCACGCCCAGTCAGCATGATCGCCTCGAAAGCCCGATGCTTGCCGGACAAACGTTGCAGCTCCTTAATAAGCTCAATGCCGTCGATACCGGGCATGTGCAAATCGCAGAGCACCAGGCCGATTCCCAGGTCTTGATTGAAACGCGCAATCGCTTGTTTGCCCGAATGACATGGCACACAGCAATAACCATTGCTCCCCAGGAATTCGCAGAGCTCTTCAACGATCAATGGCTGATCATCGACCACAAGGACTTTCAGTGGTGAGGTAGGCTTGTTCACGGGCGACTCCCTGCAAGACCAAAGGGCTGAATGTTCCTGTACCGACAGCCGCGGGTTGTACAACTAGTGCTTTGAAAGTAGACGTACTTTCTGACTGTGTACATAGAACGGACAAGGAATGGAACCAGGCAAGCGTCAGCAAAAAACCCACCAGCACGAAGGGCGCAAATGGCTGTTTGTTTGACGTTCCAGGCCCTAAATACCGAAGTCGATCCCTAAGGCGTTGACTCATATGAAGCCAGGCTCTTGGCGCCAGCAGCAGCCAGAGGACGCTGGCCAATCCGGCGCCGATAAACGTGCCGAGCAGATGCATGCCGTCCGTCGCAAGACCCAAGGCTGTCATTAGTTTCACATCGCCTGCGCCCAAGCGTTGCAACGAATAACCAGGAAGGGTGAAAGCCAGCGCCAATAAAAAGGCCCAGCCGCCCTGCGCCGCTTCGGCACCCAGCCAGGTCGAGTTCGTCCACAGCAGATACGTCAGCGCCAACGCGCCTGCGCCAAAAGTCAGGCCATTGGCGATGTGGCGCTCTCGAGCATCCTGCGCTGCGCATAGCGTCAGCCAGATCAGTAGGGCAAAGCTTTGCATGCGGTAAAAAACATCCGTCTTGGCTGAATGATTCTATGCTGACATTACGCCATGATGGTCAGGGTAGACGCACTCATGAAAACAAGCTTCCCCCGCAAACAAAAAGGTGCCGCCGCGATTGAGTTCGCCTTGGTGTTCGTTATTTTTTTCGCCGTGTTCTATGGGGTTGTGACTTACAGCCTGCCACTGTTGCTGGTGCAATCGTTTAACCAGTCGACCGCCGAAGCGGTGCGCCGAAGCGTGGCGCTCGATACGACCACGCCTGGTTACAACACGCAGGTCATTACCGTTGCCACCACGGAACTGACCCGGCAACTGGCCTGGATCCCCGCCGCGCTGAATTTCAATGTCGCCACCGACGCCACCGCCACTTACATTGGTGGGGTGCTGAAGGTCACCATCAACTACCCCACCAGTAAATTGAAACAGGTCATCCCGTTCCTGGTATTACCGGGTATCGGCGCTGTGCCCAATTTGCCGGCGACGCTCACTGCCAGTTCGAGCCTGCAATTTTGAGTTCCGCGGACAAACTTTTCGGGCGTCTGCTTAACCGCCATCCGCCACCGCAACAGGTCGCGCCGGCCCCCCTGAGCGTGCGAAGCGTCGGTTTGCAGGTGCACCTGAATGCCGAAGGTCAAGTAACGCACCTGACCGGCCCATTGCGGCATGCACTGGCTCAGCAGCTTCCCGCCGCGCAGATGCCGCACCTGCTTGAATTACTCATGCCTCACAGCCAACTGGCCATCGAAGGCACGCCTGCTGATTGGCAGGGACAGATACTGGACCTGGATTTTTACAGCCTCAGTGGACACCCCCTGCAACTGCGCGGCTGGGTCCAGCCGCTCGCCGATGCCTGGTTGCTGCAGTTGCTGGACATCGGCGACTTGCTGCTCGAACGCCAGCAAGCCCGCAGCCGCGAACAGTACCAATTCCTCGCGGCGCAGATCGGCGAGCAATTACGCCGGTGTAGCCTGACGCGCCTGCCCGACGTGCTGATGGAGCAGCTGCAAGGCCTTTCCCAGCGCTTGCAGACCCCGTGCGTCGCCATAGCGTTACTCGACGAGCAGGAACAGGGTTGGCAGATTCACCAGCACTACGCCGCCTTCGACGCGCCTGGGTTGTGGCATAACGGCCAGCGCCTGGGCACGGGACTCGACAGCTTGAATGGCTCCGCGCCCCAACACCTGCCCCCCGGCGAGCATCCGCGCCTGCAAAGCACTTTTGGCAATGCCGAAGGGTTTGCGGTGCCTTATCACGACGCTCAGGGCGTGGCCGCCTGGTTACTCTGTGGTTCTTACCCGGTGCAGCAACGTGCACCCGACGTCAGCGAGCGTGACTGGTTGCAGTTCGCCGCCGCGCTCGCTGGCCCGTTACTGGAGCGCTTGCGCGAGCACCGGCACCATTTGCAACTGGAGCAGCTGGAGTCACTGCAAGACTTGCTCGGCGCCGGATGGTGGGAGCTCTTCAGCGAACGTGACGAAGTGCAACTGGCCCCGTCACTGGCCATCCTCCTGAACCTTGAAAGTGCCCGTATGCCGCTCCACGACTGGCTCGATGAAATACATCCCGCCGACCGCGAAGAGCTGAACAGTCGCTTGCAGGATTTGCAAAATGAAGGCAAACCCTTGCTTCTGTGCGTTCGGTTGGCACACGCGCCGATCTGGTATCGCTTGCAAGGCCAGGCCCTGGGTGTCGGTACACATCGGCGGCTAGTGGGTTTCATGCTCGACATCAGCGACATCAAGAATCAGCAACAGCACGCCGCGGCAGCCCATGCACGACTGGACAACCTGATCGCCAGTTCACCGGCGGTGATCTATGTGCAGCGTTATGTCGAAGGTGCACTGCAACCGACGTTTTTCAGTGACAGCTTGCTGCCGTTGCTCGGCTGGACCCTTGCCGATTGCGCCGCCGGGGCGCTGGCGGAACGGGTTCACCCCGAGGACCGAGATCGCTATTTCGAGCGCACACGCCAGTTGCTGCGTGAGGGTTCGGTGCGCGCCCGCTATCGATTGCGCGACAGTCACGGTGACTACCACTGGCTATTGGACGAAGCCAAGCTGCTGCGCGACGACCTGGGTCTGCCGGTGGAAGCGGTCGGTCTGTGGCTGGACGTGACCGAAGCGACCCTGGCCGCCGAGCAGGTGAAACAGAGTGAAGAGCGCTATCGAATCCTGGTGGAAGATTCCCCGGCGATGATCTGCCGCTACCGCCCGGACCTGACCCTGACCTTCGGCAACCGACCGTTGGCGACCTATATGGAATGCTCACCCGAGCAGCTGCCGGGGATGAATCTGGGCAGTTGGATGTCGCAGCAACAGCGCGAAACGTTCCTACAGCGGCTCGGCCAACTGAGCCCCGAGTATCCGGTCAGTACCGCGGAAATCAATCTGCAACTGCCGGGACGCGAGCACGCCTGGTGGGTCTGGTCGGATCGAGGAGTGTTCGATGATCAAGGCCACTTGCTGGAAATTCAGGCCGTGGGCCGCGACAACACTGAAGTCAGGCGTTCTCAGCAGCAACTCACCCAAAGCGCCAAAATGGCCACCCTCGGCGAAATGGCCACCGGGCTCGCGCATGAAATCAACCAGCCGCTGAACGTAATGCGCATGGCGATCGTCAATGTGCTCAAGCGTTTGAGCAACGGCGATGTGCAGGTCGATTACCTCACTGACAAACTTAACCGCATCGATGCCCAGGTCCAGCGCGCAGTCCGAGTGGTCGATCACATGCGCGTGTTTGGCCGCCGCTCTGAGATCGAGCAGCATCCGTTCAACCCGGCTCATGCCATCGAAGGCACGTTGTCATTGCTGGCCGAAGGCATGCGCGGCAAAGGGGTCGACTTGCGCGTCAGCGAGACCGGTTTTGAGGTGCAGGTGCGCGGGTACGTCGATCAGCTGGAGCAAGTGCTGATCAACCTGATGGTCAACGCTCGGGATGCGTTGCTGAGCAAACGCGAGACCGACCGCGAGCTCAAACCGTGGATCTCGGTGTACGCCGACCGCGACCAGCAATCGGTCAGACTGTGGGTCGAGGACAACGGCGGCGGTATCGATCCACGGCTACTGGAGCGGATTTTCGAGCCGTTCTTCACCACCAAACCAGTGGGCGTCGGCACCGGGCTCGGGTTGTCGGTGAGTTATGGCATCGTCGATAACATGGGTGGGCGGCTCAGCGTGAGCAACTCGGCTGAGGGCGCACGGTTTTGTATTGAGCTGCCGATTTATCAGGAGGATCAGATCACCAGATAAGCCTTGCCGGGCTGGCCGCAGGTCATGTTGGCGCCGACGTCTACTTCCATCAGGTTGATGCCCAGATTGCTGAGCAGATTGTTCAGTAACGGATCGAGCAGCGGGCTCAGCAGATTGGTGATCAGCGGCTGGAGAATGCTGCTGACGTCGCTGATCAAACTGCCGACGCCCGCAACGATGGCCCCCAGCGGATTACCGGCCACCGGTTTGTAGACGATCAGATTGATACCCGCCAGGGTGTTCGCCAGGCTGGCGACGATGTTAGTAGTGGGGGCGGCAGGCAGAACACTCGGCGGCAGTTTGAGGTTGGCCGGTGTCGCGAAAGGCGTGGTACTGGAGAACACCAGGTCCTGGCTGTTCTGCCCGACGCTGGTCTGGGCCATGATGGCGATGCCGCCGGCAGCGTACGCGGTACGCGCCGGACCACAGGTGCCGAGACCGAGGACTTTGTGACAGGTCCAGATGCCGAGATCGATCAGCGGCAAGGGTGTGACCGTGGGTTCGGCGGACGAGGAAAAAGCATTCGTCGGGTCGATTTTGCCGACCTTGAGGTCGGCTATCGAGGTGATGGTGTGGGCCGTCAGGCTTTTGCTGCCCGTGGTGCCGACCGGGCAGCTGTAATCGGTGACGTAACTGATGGCGCCGCCGGCATCCAGGCTGATGTCGATCTCGGGGGATGGCAGCAACTCGGGGTCGAGTTGATCGCAACCGGCGCCCAATAGGCAGAACACCGAATTGATCGTGGACACAAGGTTCAGGCTCAGCAGGCTGTTGATGGTCGGGGTCAATGTGCCCACCAGCCCCAGCACCGCATTGGCCAGCCCGGTCACGCCGGACAACACCGGCAGGTTCACCGACAACAACGTGCGAATCTGGGCGGTGCGTACATAAATCCGATTGGCGCCCAGCGGGCTGGCCTTGGCCAGTGCCGGGTCGCCAATAGCGGAGAATTGCGGCGGCTCGATCACCTTGACCCGCACCGTCACATTGGCCAACCCAAGCACGCTGATCGGCAAGGTCGCGGCCAGCGCACTCTGGCGGTTGGCCAACTGGATCACGCCTTGAATCAATTGCAGCAATTGCACGTTGGCATCCAGTCCGGCAGCGGTAGCGCCGGTTTGTAGCTGCAAAATATCGCCCAGTTTGACCGGGCTGGCGTTCGCCCCCGCCGCCACTTTCAGGTTACCCAGCGCAGCCATGACATCGGCGGTTGCACCGTTGACCTGAACTACCGTCGCCGCAGCCTGGATAAGTTGAGTCACTGTCGTTTGGGTGTTGAGCACCTGGGTGTAGTTGCCGGCCGCGACATTCAGATTGACCGCCAACTGGTTCATGAAGCTGAGCAGGTTGATGTCAGTGTTCAGCAAACCGTTCCAGCCCGCCACCGAAAGGCTCACGTTACCGCCCAGCAATCCGGTGAACAGCGGGTTGAGGATGTTCGATTGGGCGGTGCTGATGTTGAGCAGGGAGCTGCGAATATTCAGCTGGGCGATAGTCGGCATAGGCTCGGCCGCTACGGCGGTGGCACTGAGCCGGGTACTGAGACTGACCGGTCCGCCGGACAACAGCGCGCCGATACCGGCGGCGATGCTGGTGGGCACGGTATGGGTGGCAATGACCTGGAGGGCAGCGGACTTGGTGGAATCGGCGGTGAAGGCACGGAGGTTATCGGCGCCGGTCTGCAAGGTGCCGCAACTGACGGTCAGCGTACTGTCGGTGTTTATCGTAAAGCCGTTGCGGGCTGCACTTTGAGTGGCGTAATTGGCAGCGCTCAATCCTGGCAGGCAATTACCGTCGCGGCTCACAGCTTCGAGCGCCGCGGTATCCGCCACCCGCTGCAATTTGCGCTTTTCCAGGTAGAGCCTGCCGGTATCGACCACCAGCAACATAAACCCCAACACCAGACTCAGGGTCAGCGCCGCGATCAAGCCGATCGCCCCCCGTTGCCGGACCGGGCCATGAAACTGCATGCCAAAAGACATCGCGCACTCCTTTGCCAGCGCACGGCCGAGGGTTACCTCCGTAAGTGAACAGCAGTGTAGACAAGGGTGGACGAGACTGCTGGCAACTCGCTACCACCCACAATAAAAATTCCCCTTGTAGGAGCGAGCTCGCTCGCGATGGTGGGCCAGCTGCATAGGTGTTGACTGACACACCTTCGCGAGCGAGCTCGCTCCTACAAGGGTTGATGGTTTATTTGGGTGGGTAGTTGGCCAATATTCGCCTGACGGTTTCGTATATCGCATTAGTGCGATCAGTCGGGTTGGGGGTACGGCTGAGCATTTGTTCGTCGCTGCCGCGCCACACCAGTTTGCCGTCCTTGCCATCGAGCAGGTCGATCTGAACGGTCGCGACCTTATAGGTGACGTTGCGGGTTTCGTTGTACATCGGCGCGCCCCAGTAACCGTTCCATGGGTTTCCCCAACTGCCGCCATAGTTGGTGGTGACCTGTTGCTGACGCTCTTCGACGATCAGGTAAGTCTGCACGTGCAAATCACCCTTGCTGCCCGCAGCGGCCGGACGCAAGCCACGCTGGTCCAGCTGATCGGCAACCGCCTGACGCATGCGTTGCTCAGTCAGGTCGCTTTTGATTCGAGGGTCATCGGGGCGATATTGCAGGGCAGGTTCTTTCCAGGTCCAGCTTCGATAGGCCGCGAAATCACGGCTGGCGTCGTAGTCATGGTTGACCCGGTTGGCGGCGCACGCACTGAGCAGCACGGCCATGGCCAGTAAAACGAAACGGCGGAACATGATTTTTCTCCGATTGAAGACATGATCCTGCGCAAAGCTTTCCAACTACGGAAGCTAACTAGGAGGATACGCCGACATGGCTTTTTCCACAGCCTCCCGTATGGCATTCGCTTGCTCGCCTTGACTGCCCTTGTTGCTGGTTTCGGCGCTGGAACTCCATACCGGCTGACCAGTACCCGCGTCGAACATATCCACCCGCACGACCACGACCTGCTCTTGATAGGTGCGTACGATCGGCACCGTGTTGTACATGCCATAACCGCTTCCGTACCGGTTGTAGCCGCCATAACCTGCGCCGTAGTAACCGTAGTCGTCCTGGACCTGACGCAAGCGGGTTTCCAGTCGCAGATCGGCGCTGACAAACAAGTCCGCTGGCCGATTGTCATGCAGGGGGCGCAATCCGCGTTGATCGAGGGCGTTACTGACCGCTTCGGCGATCTGTGCCGAGTCCGCCCACGCAGTGCCCTGCGGCAGGTGCCCGTTGAGCCAGGCCCAACTGCGATAGCGCCCATAGTCACGCGTCGGTGCCGGGTAGGCGCTGCGGTCGAAGGTGTTGCCCGCTTGAGGCGGCGCGGGGGGCAAGGGGTTGGAGGTTGCCACATAAGGGTTGCTGCCCTGGCACGCGGCCAACCCCAGACAGATCACCAACAACCCTGAACGACTTTTCATTTAGCGCTCCAATCAGACCGGTCGACAGATCCAGTGCAAGTAACGCCCTAGCCCGGCAAAGCTTGGGTGACGACGGTGAGCCAGTTCCATTTCCAGCAAGTCCGCCAGTTCGGCGCGGGCCTGGAACTCCACCGGCATGTAGTCGTGAAAAACCCGCACCCCACTCTGGGTTTCGACCTGCCACATACCCTCGAGTTGCGCCGCCAGCTCACGTGGATCGAGCGGCTGCTGCGGGGTCAGGCTCTGCTTTTCGCCGGCCATGTCGTTCTTGCGCATTTTGCGGAAATGGCCCTTGAGCAAATTGCGATAGATCAGCGCATCGCGGTTGTAGAAGGCCAGCGACAACCAGCCATCTTTTGTCGTGAGCTGATGCAAGACCGGCAGGATCGCGTGCGGTTCGGCCAGCCACTCCAGCACGGCGTGGCACAGCACCAGGTCGTAAGGTTCGGTGAGTTGACCGAGCAGGTCCTGCCACGGGGCCTGAATGAACCTCGCTGTCTGCCCGGCCTCGGCGAAGCGCTGGCGCGCGCCTTCAAGCATCGGCTCGGCGGGTTCGGCCAGCGTTACGTCATGGCCGCGCTGGGCTAGCCACAACGACATGTGTCCAAGGCCGGCGCCGATGTCCAGCACGCGTAGCGGTCGGTCCGGCAAGGCTTCGGTCAGGTCCGCTTGAAGCACGGCCAGACGGATCGCACCTTTGGCCCCACCGTAGATTTTTTCGGCAAAACGGGTCGCCAGCTGATCGAAATGACGATCACTCATCAGCTGAACCTCCGTTCACTGTCCGCGAGTTTGTTGTGCACGACTTCATTCATGTCCAACCCCAACTCGCTGCACAGCAGCAGTAGATAGAGCACGATGTCGCCGACTTCCTGCCCGGCATGGGTCAGTTTGTCCGCCGGTAACTGACGCGACTGGTCTTCGGTCAGCCACTGGAAAATCTCCACCAGCTCGGACATTTCCACACTGGCGGCCATGGCCAGGTTTTTCGGGCTGTGGAATGGCCGCCAGTCATTGCGGTCACGGATGGCGTGCAGGCGTTCGGTCAGTTCAACTAAGTTCATCGGGCTCTCCTGAAGGCGTATAGCTTCGGGGGGATAACGAGTGAAGGCAAGCGGCAAGCGCTGCAAAACCACTATGCTTGAGGGGAACTCGTCACAACGATCTATGGCCCAAGGCTCAATTACTTACATCAGGACGTTAACGACATGCAGGTAGAAAGTTTTTTCGAGTGGCTCGGCCAGGTACTCGGCACAGTCATCCGCTTTATCGTTGACGGTCTCAGTGGCTTGTTCAATGCCCTGAGCCACGCCGGCAGCAACTTTGTCGACGGATTGTCGCGGACGTTGGGGATGGACACTTCAATCATCAGCATCATCGCGCTGGTTATTGGGTTGATGCTGCTGTGGTCGGCGATTCGGGCGTTCATGAATGCGTCGATCATCATGGGGATCATCTGGTTGCTGCTGGGTTTGTGGTTGTTGAGCTGGATCATTCACTGACTGTAGGAGCGAGCTTGCTCGCGATGGTGTGTCAGCTACGTGGGTGTCGGCTGACACACCATCGCGAGCAAGCTCGCTCCTACATGTTCCAAATGTGTCGCTACAATGCCCGCTCCCCCAAGGAGCCTGCATGTCCAATCTAATCGCCGACTGGCGCGACCGCCCTACCCATCGTCGGGTCTGGGCACTGGCTGCGCCGATGATTCTTTCCAATATTTCCGTGCCGCTGGTGGCGCTGGTCGATAGCACGGTCATCGGCCATTTGCCCCATGCCCACCAGTTGGGCGCGGTCGCGGTCGGGGCCAGTCTTTACACCTTTCTTGCCTGGGGCATGGGCTTCCTGCGCATGGGCACGACCGGTTTCGCCGCCCAGGCCGCCGGACGTAACGATGGCGCGGCACTGCGGCAGATTTTGCTTCAGGGTCTGTTGCTGGCCATGGGTCTGGCGGTGGTGTTGGGCGCATTGGGTGTCCCGTTGAGCGGTGTTGCCCTGCACTTCATGCAACCCTCGGCAGCACTGGATCAGCTGACCCGCGAATTTTTCCACACCCGGTTATTCGGTCTGCCCGCTGCGCTGGCCAGCTATGCGTTGGTTGGCTGGTTCCTCGGCACGCAGAACGCCAGGGCACCCCTGGCGATTCTATTGAGCACCAACCTGGTCAATATTGCTTTGAACCTGTGGTTCGTCCTCGGGCTGGACTGGGGCGTAGTCGGTGCCGCGCGGGCCTCGGTGATCGCCGAATGGACGGGCGCATTGATCGGTTTGCTGATGACTGGCAAGGCTCTGCGCGCCTACCCCGGCCATATTGCCTGGTCCGCCTTGGCGTTGTGGCAGAGCTGGCGCCCATTGCTGGCGGTCAACCGCGACATTTTCATTCGCAGCCTGGCGCTGCAATCGGTGTTTTTCCTGATTACCGTACAGGGCGCCCGGCTGGGTGATGCCACCGTCGCCGCCAATGCGCTGCTGCTCAACGGCTTGCTGCTGACCGCCCACGCACTTGATGGATTGGCCCATGCCGTGGAGGCTCTTTGCGGACATGCCATCGGCGCTCGCGACCGGGATGCCCTGCGTCGTTCGCTGGTGGTGGCCTGCGGCTGGTCGTTGCTGGCGAGTCTTGGATTTGCGGCACTGTTCCTGTTCGCCGGGCACCTGTTCATCGAGATGCAGACCAATATTCAGAGCGTGCGCGACACGGCGTTCATCTACCTGCCTTACCTCGCCGCGCTGCCGCTGATTGCCGTCTGGAGCTACCTGCTCGACGGGCTGTTCATCGGTGCCACCCGCGCCCGGGAAATGCGCAACGGCATGCTGCTGACGGTGGCGCTGTTGCTGCCGTTCGCCTGGGCGCTGCAAGGCCTGGGCAACCATGGGCTGTGGATAACATTTCTGTTGTTCATGTTGCTGCGCAGCCTGACCCTCGGCGCATTTGCCTGGCTGCTACGCAAAAATGACGGCTGGTTCGCCAGTCAGACTCACTGAACCAGCAGGGCGTTCAAGGTTGATCGCTTTGCCAACGTCTGCGCAGATTATCCAGACGTTCCTGCTGAGTCAGCCCTGATAAAGGTTGCATCAGCGGGGCTCGAGGGTGCTGCAAGCGCAGCCATAACCACCCATCGAGCACCGGCCGTTCGCTGAATCCCAACGCCAGGCCCTCCTGAACCCGGGACCACAAATTGCTGTAATCGGCCCCGGTCGATTGGCTCCATTGCCAGGCATGGTGTTCCAGCAGACAGGTTTGCAGTTTTTCCTGCTGACGTGGGTTGAGTATTTCTTCGACCACCAATGGGCTGACGGCAAGCCCCGGATTGATCAGCTGCTGCCAGCCCTGACTGCCGATCGCGCGGTC
Source organism: Pseudomonas sp. IT-P253 (assembly GCF_949768125.1). NCBI lineage: Bacteria > Pseudomonadati > Pseudomonadota > Gammaproteobacteria > Pseudomonadales > Pseudomonadaceae > Pseudomonas > Pseudomonas sp. IT-P253. Next base: position 28,168 of record NZ_CATKPT010000033.1, read on the forward strand.
CGCCCAGGTCCCGCCGAACCAGCGCAACTGACTGATCGGCCCCAGCCAACGGCTCAGTTCCAGCGCATCGCAAGCATCGAAAAAGTAACTGGCAGTCTGCGGGTTGAAGTAACTCAATAACGCCCGATGATGCAGGCCGACAGTGACCGTGAGCATGCAGCGCAAATGTGCCAGCAACTGCGCCGGGGATGCCTCACTGACCAGCAGCAGCCCGCGCCAGATGTGTGACTCGCGGTGGCACAACTCGGCCAGCGCCGGGCATGCCCGAAGGTCAACCAGCACCGGTCCCTGTTCACGTAGCGCCTGCAACTCCGTGCCATCGAACAACCAGAACCGGGGGGCCTGCGCAAATGACTGTTGCAGGGTTGCCGCCGCGAGTGGCGCCCCCGGTACATCCAGCAACAACCATTGCGGGCTCACGGCGATCATGCCGCACCGCTCTGACCAAGCCGCGTCGCCACCCGGCACGTGCAAACGGCCAGTGCGCAATGACTGAAACTGCCGCCACCGGGCAACAGGCACAGCAACGACAATGGCTCGCCCGATCGCAGTAAGCCCAGCAGGCCTTCGACGGGCGGGCAATCCTCCGTCGGCCTCGGCGCCTGCGCTTCTTCGAGCGGTGACGGAACATGAAGAAAACCGGTAATCAACGGCTGATCCGGATCACCCTCGATGAAGCTCACCACCACCTCGACGCCCTCACTCAATTGCGCAACGGTTGCAGCGCCGAGACCTGCGTCCAACGGAAGCCAACAGTGACTGGCCGTGGCACCCTCGCCCTGGTAGAGCCAGTCAAACTGCACGGCAACCGGTCTGGATGAATCGGGCTGTTGCTCATTGACGTCGACCACCCAGGCCCTTTGCAGACTGTGCATCCGCGGCTTCTCTGCAGAATGGGACGAGACGAAAGGCTGCGTCCAATGAATGGCGCGGATCTGGTTGCTGTAGTGATCCTCAGTTCCCTGATGCTCGACATGCGTCAGCAGCCAGCGATGATTGCAGCTGACAATGGGGTGGTCAGACAGCGGCATCAACTGACCACTGCGCAACGTCGGCAGATCCGAACGGCCTTCGGCACGCTGCGAGGTGAGTTGCTCCGCCAGAAGCTCGAACTGCCGCACCGCCGGCTGCTCGCGCTCGGCGTGGAAGTCGGCGCGGTCACCGAGGGGAAAATGCCCCTGACCATCAGCAAAAACCACGCAGTGCCCTCGCGCGCCGTGCTCGAAGTGGTAGTGAAGCCGATGATGGGTGCACAGCCGCTGCAGAAATTGCAAATCCGATTCCCGGTACTGCGTGCAGAAATCGCGAGGTGGGTAGTCGCCGCTCAGCTCGAAGCGCCGATGCTTGCCGACAATGCCGTGCTCGATGAGCACTTGATCCAGGATGTCGGGCACCGAGCGCCCGCTGAAAATTCGCTGACTGAAACGCTGCGCCAGGCAAGCCAGCTTCGGCCCAAGACGCGCACGGCAGAGCCTGGTAGCCGAGCTGTGCTCACGCTGGACGAGTTCATGCAAGAGTCCGTGAAAACCGTTGCCCTGCGGCCCGAAGCGTAAAAAAACCGGGCGGTACAGCAGGCGGGCAAGGTCGAGCGTCGGGTCATCGATCAGCAGATCCACATCGAACACAAACGGTTCGCTGATGGCTTCTCTACCGTTAAAACCCAAGACTTCAAAGGAGTCGGACAGACCTGCTACATCCAGACGAAATGACGGTTCGTTGACTGGATCGAACATCGGCGATTCTCTACAGGAGGGGCGGCTGGGGATTCTCGCTGAGAGACATGGCCGAGTAGAGTGCCGAAGTACAACTTAGGAAATGGCCTACGCAAAAAGAGGACCATCTGGCTTTAATAGCCGGGAACGTAGGGTATTTCGCTTGTAAAAAGAGATCCGTCGCACCAGGTCATCTGAAATTTCCGCCGCGCGCGGAACATTTTCAGACAACCTGATGAGAGCGGTGACTTACCTCAAGAAGACAGGTAAGAGGAGCGGGTCAGCCCCAGGCGCAATGCGTCGAGGAACAGGGTGCGCTCAGCCGCGGTGATGCGAGCACTGGCGCACTTGTCGCGGTAGTGGGTCATCAGCTCTTCCGGCGACAAGTGCACGTAACGCAGCATGTCTTCGATGGTGTCGTGGGTTTCGATTCCCGCGTGGTACACACTGCCATCGGCATTCTGGTAGATGTTCACCGAATCGGTATCACCGAACAGGTTGTGCATGTCACCGAGAATTTCCTGGTAAGCGCCGACCAGGAAGATCCCCAGCAGGTAGTCCTCGCCGTCGTTCAGTGCGTGCACCGGCAGGCTGGTTTCGATGCTCTGCTCGTCGACGTATTGCTTGATCTTGCCGTCGGAGTCGCAGGTCAGATCCTGCAGCACGGCGCGGCGTAGCGGCTCTTCATCGAGACGGTGCAGCGGCAGAATCGGCAGGACCTGGCCAATCGCCCAGGTGTCCGGCAGGCTCTGGAATACCGAGAAGTTGCAGATGTACTTGTCAGCGAGCTTGTCGTTGAGTTCGTCGAGTACCTGACGGTGGGAACGCTGACGGGCTTTCAACGAGTTGTGCAGGCGACGGCACACGGCGAAGTAGCATTGCTCGGCCAGGGCTTTCTCGGCCAGGGTCAGTTTGCCATCAGCGTACTGAGTGGCGATGTCGCTCATGTAGTGCGTGGCACGCCAGTAGGTTTCGGTGACCATTTCGATGTCGGTCGGCCCCAGCAGGTCAACCAGCCACTGCACGGTTTCCGGCAATTCATCTTTGTTCTCGATCTGCGGCACGTCGTCGTTGTGCTTCTCGACGTCAGTCACCTGCACCACCAGCATCGCGTGGTGAGCCGTGAGGGAACGGCCGCTCTCGGAGAAGATGTTCGGGTGCGGCAGGTTCTGCGCGTCGCAGAACTCCTTGAGCATCCCGACCACGACGCCGGCGTAATCGTCCATGTCGTAGTTGATCGAGCTGGCGTTGCGCGAGTGCGTACCGTCGTAGTCGACGCCCAGACCACCACCGACGTCGATGTGGTCAACCGGCAAGCCAAGGTTGCGCAATTCACCGTAGTAACGAATCGCTTCCTTGAAGCCGTGTTGGTAGTCGGCCAGGTTGGCAATCTGCGAACCCATATGAAAGTGCAACAGGCGAATGCCCTGATCCAGGCCCGCCGAGCGGAAACGCTCGACCACCGACAGCAGTTGCGCCGCCGACAAGCCGAATTTGGATTTCTCGCCGCCGGTGTCCGCCCACTTGCTCGACGCCAGGGACGACAGGCGCACGCGCAGGCCCACCTGAGGCTTGACCTTCAGCGAGGCGGCTTCTTCGATCACCAGCCCAACTTCGGACTCTTTCTCGATAACGATGAACACGTTATGGCCGAGCTTCTGCCCCATCAGCGCCAGACGGATGAACTCACGGTCCTTGTAACCATTGCAAACGATGGTGCCGCCCTTCGGCGCCAGCGCCAGCACCGCCAGCAGTTCAGGCTTGGAGCCAGCTTCCAGGCCGATGGAAACGTCCTGGGTGGCGATGATGTTCTCGATCACCGCTTCCTGCTGGTTCACCTTGATCGGGTACAGCGCGGTGTACTTGCTCTGGTATTCCAGGCGCTCGATATTGGCATCGAAGGCACCGGTCAGCTGACGCACGCGGTCTTGCAGGATATCCGGGAAACGCACCAGCAATGGCAAGGACAAGCCACTTTTGCGCAACTGGTCGACTTGTTCGAACAGGTCGATAGGTGCACTGGTCGGACCGTTCGGACGAACTTCGACGCGACCGGCGTCATTGATCGCGAAATACCCGGCCCCCCAATGGCGAATCCCGTAAACACTGCGGCTGTCCGCAACTGTCCATTGGCTGCCATCGTCTTTGCGTGTGCGTCGTACGGACATTGAAGTCCCCTATAAAGAAGTCATGGTGCGTCGCCTGGGTTCAGGCCGGCGCAGTCTAAAGAATGAAAATGACGATTAGCCTGCATGCAAGGGGCATAGACCTCACATTCAGCGCTGAGTTTAGAACCGGTCAGAACAGGCTCTGTGAAAACCATGTAGACGACGCCAGTCCTGAATGCTCAGGGCCGGATCAAGCCGAGGGTGGTTTTCACAGAGGCTGCTAGCCGCCGGACTTCTTCGCTTTGAAACCGAGTTTGATCAGCTCACCCAAGAGTAGCTCGACATGATCGCCCTGGATTTCGATGATTGCGTCTTTCAACGCTCCTCCGGTCCCGCAACGTTTCTTCAACGTCGTGGCCAGTTCCTTGAGCGCGTCTTCAGCCAACGGCACGCCGGTGATGGTCGTCACCGTCTTGCCGCCACGGCCCTTGCTTTCGCGACGCACGCGAGCAATGCCGTCGCCAGTCGGGATCACGGTCTGTTTGCAGATGCAGGCATCCACCGGTTTACTGCATTCCGGGCAATGACGACCTGCGTCGGTGGAGAATACCAAGCCACCAAGGGCGGCGAAGGATGCGGCTTTTTTGGCCACCGGCAATCCTCTTGGGAGGACAAAGACTGGTCGCGGCAACTTGGGCAAGTGCCATCGACCGCGAAGCCCCACTCAGGCAGGGGCAGCGCTACTGAAACGGTACACCCCTGTAGGAGCGAAGCTTGCTCGCGAAGAACGCAAGGACGATGCGTACAATCTGGATGCACGCGTTATCGTTAACGTTCTTCGCGAGCAAGCTCGCTCCTACAACAAGCAATGCCGGTTCAGTTTGAAAAGGTCGCGCAGTGTAACGGCAAAAAGCCGACTTGCTAAGAGCCAATCGACGCCAATTTATGCCTCTTTTGCGACGTCCTCGCCACGAGCCCGGAGATAGCGCTTCAACGCGGCCAGAGAGTCCGGGCAATAAGACTTCTGCGTGATTTCCAGCATGACCTGATCGATGGGGATAAAGCGCGCTTCCAGCACTTCTTCGGGCTGAAGGATCAACGGGCCGTCCCACACCGCCGAAAATGCCGAACACCACAGGCGATTGCCGGTGTCTTCGAAAAAGAAATGGTCATGGGCGGTCAATTCCACACCGCTGACGCCTAACTCTTCCTCCAGCTCCCGGGCGGCCGATTCGGCATAGGTTTCGCTGGCGAGCACCATGCCTCCCGCCGCCACGTCCCAGAAACCGGGATAAATGGCTTTGCTCAGGGTCCGTCGATGCACACACAGCTCACCGGCCGAGTTGAACAGCATGATATAGGTGCCGCGCCCGATCAGCCCGCGTTCGCGCAGGTCGGATCGGACCAGGGCACCGAGCAGGTTGTCCTGCTCGTCGACCCAGGCGATCTGTTCGGCATCCGAGGCCGCGCGATGGGCGGCCTCTTTGGCATTATCGACCATGACTCAGCCCTGATTGAGCAGTTGACGCAAATCGATCACTGCCGCGTTGGCCCGGGAGATGTAGTTGGCCATGACCAGCGAGTGGTTGGCCAGCACCCCGAAGCCGCTGCCATTGAGGATCATCGGACTCCAGACCGGCTCTTGCGAGGCTTCCAGTTCACGAATGATCTGGCGCACGCTGACGGTGGCGTTCTTCTTCGCCAGTACGTCGGCGAAGTCGACTTCGATGGCGCGCAGCAAGTGGGACAAGGCCCAGGCCTGACCGCGAGCTTCGTAGAACACGTTGTCGATTTGCATCCACGGGGTTTCGACGATTTCTTCGTCAACTTGCGGCACCTGGCCCGGCATCACCACTTCGGTTTTTAGCGAGGTGTTCAGTTTGACCCGGCCAACGCTGGCCGACAGCCGTTGCGACAACGAGCCCAAACGGGTGCCCACATCGCCCAGCCAGTTATTCAGATTGTCGGCGCGGGCATAGAACAGCGCGTTCTTCTGCGTAGGATCAGACAGGCGCGCCTGATAGCGACTCAGGGAATTGATGCCTTCCTGATACTCGGACTCACTGGAAGGCAGCACCCAGCTCTTGTTGTCGAAGTTGAAACGCGGCTCGGCCTTGGCCAGATCGGCATCTTCGGCGGATTGCGATTGCGAGCGGGCAAAGTCTTTGCGCATGGCTCGCGTCAGGTCACGGACCTGGACCAGCACGCCATACTCCCAGCTCGGCATGTTATCCATCCACAACCCCGGCGGGAAACGGTCGTTGGAGATATAGCCACCCGGTTTGTTCAGTAGCGTACCGGCGACGGTCTTGAGGGTTTCCACCGTGGTGTAGCCGATGACCATCTGCTTGCCTTCTTTCTCGGCCGCCAACTGGGCATTCTGCTGAACCGGAAACAGCGCAGGCTCCTCGCTCCAGTACCAGCCCAGACCGATGGTCACCAGCAGATACAGAACGATCAACGTGCCCAGTGCGCGGCTGAACAAAACGCCACCGATATAAGTACGGGCAGCCGATTTCGGTTCAGCGGCACGTTCAGGCGCGCGGCCCGCGCGATTCTTCCAGTCCAGCATGGCGATATCCTTTCAATCACTTGAGTTCGTCGGTTCGACCACAACCATACAACAACGTGCCTTTGACCGGCACCCGCCGCTGGGCTTATCCGGAAAATTATCGGCTAAACCGACGACAACCGTTGCCAATGAACTCAAGCGTCCAGCCCCCCGCGCTAAATGCCGATCACCCTCATTGAAATCTGCCGCGGGGGTTATGTCAGGTGATGGTCATCGCTGGGGTGCTCTTCGAAACACTGGGTCATGATTTGCAGATGGCCTCTAGGGGAATCCCTGAGCCCTATCAGCCGCTTGCCGCGCCCGAATCACGCTGATGAAAAACCAGAAAGCCCTGACAGACGCAGGTCAACGGACAGGAGGAAGTTGCGCGGATATGTTTAGAAAGCGCCCTATCTATTGGCTATTACCAGCCAGCGACAAACCAAATCAGACCGACCAGTCAGAATCTGAATGACATCGCACTACAGTTTATTGACTTACGACACTCATCCCACTGGAAAGAGGTGCTAGCATAGAGCCACCAGTCGATCTCAGCATTTACCCTAACCAGTAGTCAGGATATGACCGAGCCAGAAGACCCCAGCCGTGAGCGCCTCAAGCACCACTTTGCCCAGCGGGTAATTCATCAGGCACGTCAAATTCTTGAGATATGGCAGCGTCTGCAACGTAGCGAGTGGTCCAGCACTGACCTACTGGAACTGAGCGAGGCCAATCTGCGTCTGCTGCGTTTCGCCGAACGTTTCGAACAACCGGAACACACTCAACTGGCGCGCCACATCAGCCAGTCGCTGGAGGCGGTCGACGCCAATCGCGGACGCCTGAGCAGCGGGCTGATCACCGACCTCAATCGTTTGATGCAGCGCCTGTCGCGTACCGGCCTGCGCCATGGCGATCAGTTCGAACAAACTTTCCTGCCGCCGCTACGCAAGCCGATCTACGTGATGCTGCAGGATCATGACCGTGCCGAACGCCTGGCCAAACAACTGGAATTTTTCGGGCTCAGCGCCCAGGCACTGAACAGTGTCGCGGCGTTCCGCTCCTCGATGGTCGAGCGATTGCCCGCAGCGATCGTCATGGACGTGGATTTCGGCGGTGCCGGCATCGGCCTGAAACTGGCCGCCGAAGCCCAGGAAGGTCTCGATCATCAGTTGCCGCTGTTGTTCTTCAGCCTGCACGAAACCGATACCCCGACCCGCCTTGCCGCGGTGCGCGCCGGCGGTCAGGAGTTCCTGACCGGCACCCTCGAAGCATCGAGCCTGCTGGAGAAAATCGAGGTCCTGACCTGCGTCGCCCAGTACGAGCCTTACAAAGTGCTGATCATCGACGACTCCCGCGCCCAGGCCCTGCATACCGAACGCCTGCTCAACAGTGCCGGGATCGTCACGCGAACCCTGATAGAACCGATTCAGGCCATGGCCGAACTGGCGGACTTCCAGCCGGACCTGATCATCCTCGACATGTACATGCCCGCTTGCACCGGCACTGAACTGGCCAAGGTGATTCGCCATAACGACCGCTATGTCAGTGTGCCAATTATCTACCTGTCGGCCGAAGACGATCTGGACAAGCAACTCGACGCCATGAGCGAGGGCGGCGACGATTTCCTGACCAAACCGATCAAACCCCGGCACTTGATCACCACCGTGCGCAACCGCGCGGCACGGGCACGCAATCTGAAAGCGCGGATGGTCCGCGACAGCCTCACCGGTTTATACAACCACACCCACATTCTGCAATTGCTCGAGGACTGCTCGTTCCGCGCCAGACGCGAAAGCAAGCCGCTGAGCTTTGCGATGCTCGACATCGACCACTTCAAACGCGTCAACGACAGCCATGGCCACCCCATGGGTGACCGCGTGATCAAGAGCCTGGCGCTGTTCCTCAAGCAACGGCTGCGCAAGACCGATTTTATTGGTCGTTACGGCGGTGAAGAGTTCGCCATTGTGATGCCGGACACCGATCTGGAATCGGCCTACAACGTACTCAATGAAATCCGTCAGCGCTTTGCCGAAATTCACTACCCTGCCCAGCCCCATGACCTTTGGTGCACCTTCAGCGCTGGCGTGGTGGAGCAGTGCGAACACTCCGACAGCCTGTTGATGGCCAGCCAGGCGGACGAAGCGCTCTATCGCGCCAAGGACGCCGGACGTAATCGCGTCCAGGCCGCGCGGACGTCAAAGCAAAGTGCCACTTTTTCATCGAAAACGATCGATTCGGTCATAACCCTGTAACACAAACGCAATAACTTCAGGTGCTTACCATTCTGCCGTTGGTAGACCCGCGATGCGCCTGAAGCTGCTGACCAATCTCAACACACTCCTTTTAGTCGCCGTGTGCGTGGCCCTCGGCGCCACTCTTTGGTGGTCACAAAAAGCCCTCGAACGCCCCTATCTATTAATGGAGCGTTACCTCGGGCTGTCCCAGCAATTTCAAAATGAAGTCGCGCGAAACATCGAGGATTACCTCGCCAGCGGTGATGCCCTGCGCCTGAGCAGTGCCAGCCAGGCCATCGACGGCCTGCAACAGGAACTTGCCGAGTTGCCGCCGGCCTTGGCCGACACCTTGCGGCCCAGCCTGTCGACCCTCGAAGAATTCAGCAAAACCGACTTGCTCGCGGCCGGCAAACTGGCGGGCGACCCGCAAGCGCTGCTGCTGCAAGCCGAACGCGAACTCGGTGCCAGTCTCGATCAGCTCAGCCAATACGCCAGCACCAACGCGACCTATCTGACACCGCTGCTCTCGGCCTCCCAGCACTTGGGCAAACTGTCCCTGGCCCGGGACAAACTGGTCAGCAGTGGTCGCAGCGAACTGGCGGCCGATGTCGAGCGCGAAGTCGCCAATATCCGCACTCAGGCTGAACAGCTGGGCGCCCTGCCGTTACTCGGCGTGACCACCAGCAGCGAATCGGGCAAGGATGATTTTGCCGCGTTGATGGGCCTGGAGAACGCTGAAAAAACCGTCGCCGAAGATGCCGGCGTCGGCCTCAAGCGTGAGCTCAACAGCCTGCTGACACGCTACCCGGCAGAACTGGCGCGCACTCGCGATCAGATTCAGAAACGTGCCGACCTCAGCACCGCCACTCACCAGAAAATCGCCGCCGTGCAACAGGCCATCGCCGGGCTGGAACCCGTGGTTCGCGCCCAACACGGGCAGATCCAGAGCGAAGTTCGACTGATGCAGGGGGTCATGATCGGCCTGATTCTGCTCATTGCATTGTTGATCGATACCCTGCAACGACGCTTGGCGCGGACGCTGACCAATCTGGCGCCCGCCCTTTCGACCTGGGCTGAGGGAGACTTCAGCCGGAACATTGAACTGGGCAAGACCAACCGCGAACTGCATGACATTCAAGCCTCGCTCAATCGTCTGCGCGCCTATCTGGTCGATCTGGTCGGGACCATTCGCCTCAATGCCGAACAGGTCGCGGGCAGTAGCCGGACCCTGGCCGAACTGAGTAATGACCTGCACAGTGGCGCCGAACACCAGGCTGGCGACACCGCGCTGATCCGCGACTCCCTCGGCGAGCTGGAAGCGACCATCCAACAAGTTGCCGGCGATGCCAGCCAGGCTGCCGACGCCAGCCGCCATGCCGGAGTGGCGGTGGAACACGGCCAGAAAGTCATCGGCCTGAGCCTCACCGGGCTGCATGCGCTGGTGGATGAAGTGCAAGGCAATGCGCAGATGATCGAACACCTGGCCGAGGAGTCCGCGACCATTGGCGGCGTGTTGACGGTGATCCGCTCGATTGCGGACCAGACCAACCTGCTGGCCCTGAACGCCGCCATCGAAGCGGCCCGCGCCGGAGAAATGGGCCGCGGGTTTGCGGTGGTGGCTGAAGAGGTTCGGTCTTTGGCACAACGCACCGCTGGCGCCACGGCAGAAATCCAGGTCCTGATCGCCGGCCTGCAAACCGCTGCGCGGCAATCGGTGGAAGGCATGCGCGCCCAGGTTGAACACGCAGAAGCCACGGCCAATCAGGCCCAGGCCGCCGATGGTGCGCTGGATAAAATCGTTGGCGCCATCCAGACCATTTCCGACACCGCCGTGCGCATTGCCGATGTCACTGCACAGCAGAGTGGCGCGGTCAGCGAGATCCGCGATCACAGCGAACGTATCCACAAGCTGGGTGGGGATAACTTACTGAGGATTGGCGAGGGGCGTGAGCAAGGGGAGAATTTGCTGGTGTTGGGTGGACGTCTTCACACCGCCGTCCAGGCTTTCCGCGTCTGACAGACCGCCACAAACCTGTAGGAGCAAGGCTTGCCCGCGAAGAACGATAACGCGGTTTGCCTGAAAGACGGCGTCGCCTGGTTCGCGGGCAAGCCTTGCTCCTACAGGTTCGGGGCAATCCGCGCGACTGTCCGCTATCATGCCCCCAATTCCGATACGCGAGATTGTCATGCGCCGTTTGCTCTGCCTGCTGCTTTTAGTGCTCGCCCTGCCGGCTTCCGCCGCCGGCTTGCTGGACAGTCGAGCCAGTACAACGTTGGGATCGATCAATAACAGTGCCGACTTTCTGCCGGTGCGCGAAGCCTTTCAGTTGAGCCTGGTAGACAGCACGCCACAAACGATCAAATTGCGCTTCGTCGCGACCGAAGGTTACTACCTCTACCGGCATCGCTTTCAGTTTCGAGCCGACCCGGCCGATGTCGGCCTCGGGGCCGCACAGCTGCCCCCGGGCGAAAAAAAGCACGATGAGTATTTCGGCGACGTCGAGGTCTACCACGGCATTCTCGATGTAGAACTGCCGCGCACCGATCAACGCGCCTTCACCCTCGCTGTCACGTATCAGGGCTGCGCCGACAAAGGCCTGTGCTACCCGCCAGAGACCGAGCGCTTGAGCATCGATGGCAGCGGCGCCAGCAGCGGCGCCTCAGGCAAAAACTGGAGCTGGCGCGAACTGGCATTGTTCTTCCTCGCAGGCCTGGGCCTGACCTTCACGCCGTGCGTGCTGCCCATGCTGCCAATTCTGTCCGGCGTGGTATTGCGTGGGCAGGTCGGTGGTTTGCGCGGTTTCAATCTATCGCTCGCTTACGTGCTGCCAATGGCCGCGTGCTTCGCCCTGCTTGGGGCACTGATGGGGATGTTCGGCGCCCAGCTCAATCTTCAGGCGCGGCTGCAATCGGCCTGGGTGCTGGTGCCGTTCGCATTGTTTTTTGCGCTATTTGCGTTGGCGATGTTCGGCGTCTTCGAACTCAAGCTGCCGCACGCCATCAGCAGTCGCCTGGACCGGATCGCCGGCCGCACCGAAGGCGGCTCGCTGTGGGGCGCAGCCGTGTTGGGCGTAGTGTCCAGCCTGCTGGTCTCGCCTTGCGTTTCGGCACCGCTGGCCGGTGCGTTGCTGTACATCAGTGCCAGCGGCGATGCGCTGGGTGGTGGATTAAAACTGTTCATGCTCGGTCTCGGCATGGGCGCGCCGCTGTTACTGGTGGCCACCGGTGGCGCCGCCTGGCTGCCGAAAAGCGGACCGTGGCTGGTCTATGTGAAAAACGCGATCGGGGTTTTGTTGCTGGGGTTGGCGATCGGGTTGCTCAGTCGCGTATTGCCGGGGCAAATCACTTTGCTGCTGATCGGTTTGCTGGCCGGTGGTGTCGGGTTATTCATGGGCGCGCTGGAATTCGTCTACAAACCGCCTCGAAAACGTCTCGGCCAATTGCTCGGGATGTTCCTGCTTTTTTACGCGTTGGCCTGTTGGTACGGAGCGTTCAGCGGCCACACCGATCCGATCAATCCCATTAGCCCGTCCCGCGTTGTGGCCGATAACGCGCAAGACATCAGCGACTGGCAAACCGTCAATACCCCGTCAGACCTGGACAGTGTCCTCGCTGACGCCCAATCGTCCGGTACCCCGCTGTTGCTCGATTGGTACGCCGACTGGTGCATCAGCTGCAAAGTCATCGAACATGAAGTGCTCAACGATGCGAAGGTCGTCGAACGCCTCAAGGGCTATCGGCTGATCCGTTTCGACATCACCGCCAGCAACGCCGAACAACGCGCCCTGCTCGACCGCTACAAGCTGTTCGGCCCTCCGGCACTGATGTTTTTTGGCAAGGATGGCGTCGAACGTGCCGATGTGCGGGTGATCGGCGAGATCAACGCAACGGACTTCGCCGAACGTGTCGCGAAAGCAAATGACCGAATTTAATCACCCAGTCATAAATTTTTCGCAAACATCGGTCATCGTGCTGGCTATTGCAGAGAACTGGACAGTCACAAAGGCTTTGCGGCATAGTCGCCGGGTTCTGACAATTGCACACAGATAACAAGGAACAGCCGATGGCGACCTTATTGGTTCTGCACGGACCCAACCTGAACTTGCTCGGCACCCGCGAACCGGGCGTCTACGGGGCAACCACCCTGGCGCAGATCAATCAGGATCTGGAGCGCCGTGCCCGTGAAGCCGGCCACCATTTGCTCTACCTGCAAAGCAATGCCGAGTACGAATTGATCGACCGCATCCACGCCGCTCGCGGCGAAGGTGTCGACTTCATTCTGATCAACCCAGCAGCTTTTACGCATACAAGTGTCGCATTACGTGACGCGCTGCTGGCGGTGAGCATCCCATTCATCGAAGTGCATTTGTCTAACGTGCACAAACGCGAACCTTTCCGCCATCACTCTTACTTCTCCGACGTAGCGGTGGGAGTGATCTGCGGCCTTGGCGCCAGCGGTTATCGACTGGCCCTGGAGGCCGCCCTAGAGCAGCTTGAAATACAGGCAACAGCTTGAACAACAAGCGTAACGCCCCTGACCGACCCTTGGGAGTTGATGATTCATGGATATCCGTAAAGTTAAGAAACTGATCGAATTGCTGGAAGAGTCCGGCATCGACGAGCTCGAGATCAAGGAAGGCGAAGAGTCCGTACGCATCAGCCGCCACAGCAAGACCCCGGCTCAGCAGTACTATGCACCAGCGCCAATGCATGCTCCGGCGCCTGCGCCAGTTGCCGCTGCTCCGGTTGCCGCTGCTGCTCCTGCGGCACCCGCTGCCCCTGTTCTGAACGGCAACGTTGCCCGTTCGCCGATGGTCGGCACGTTCTATCGCAAATCCTCGCCGTCTTCGCCTTCCTTCGTTGAAGTTGGCCAGACCGTGAAGAAAGGCGACACCCTGTGCATCGTTGAAGCGATGAAGATGATGAACCACATCGAAGCTGAATCCAGCGGTGTGATCGAATCCATCCTCGTCGAAGACGGCCAGCCGGTTGAGTACGACCAACCGCTGTTCACCATCGTTTGAACCGCGGAGAGCCTTTGATGACTGCGAAGTTGGAAAAAGTTCTGATCGCCAACCGCGGTGAGATTGCCCTGCGGATCCTGCGCGCCTGCAAAGAGATGGGCATCAAGACTGTCGCCGTTTACTCCAAGGCCGACAAAGAACTGATGCACTTGGGCCTGGCAGACGAATCCGTCTGCATCGGTCCGGCATCGGCCGCTCATTCTTACCTGCACATTCCGGCAATCATCGCCGCGGCTGAAGTGACCGGCGCTACCGCCATTCACCCAGGCTATGGCTTCCTTGCGGAAAACGCCGACTTCGCCGAACAGGTGGAAAAGTCCGGTTTCGCGTTTATTGGCCCGAAAGCCGACACCATTCGCCTGATGGGCGACAAGGTATCGGCCAAGCACGCCATGATCGCTGCTGGCGTTCCAACCGTTCCGGGTTCCGACGGCCCGCTGCCTGAAGACGAAGAAACCGCTCTGCGCATTGGTCGCGAAGTCGGTTACCCGGTGATCATCAAAGCCGCCGGCGGCGGCGGTGGTCGCGGCATGCGCGTTGTGCATAACGAAGAAGACCTGATTTCCTCGGCGAAACTGACCCGCTCCGAAGCCGGCGCGGCGTTTGGCAACCCGATGGTCTACCTGGAAAAATTCCTGACCAACCCACGTCACGTGGAAGTCCAGGTGCTTTCCGATGGCCAGGGTCACGCGATCCATCTGGGCGACCGCGACTGCTCGCTGCAACGTCGTCACCAGAAGGTTCTCGAAGAAGCACCGGCACCGGGCATCGACGAGAAAGCACGCGCCGAAGTCCTCGCACGTTGCGTCAAGGCTTGCATCGACATCAATTACCGTGGCGCGGGGACTTTCGAGTTCCTGTACGAGAATGGCGCGTTCTATTTCATCGAAATGAACACCCGCGTTCAGGTTGAGCACCCGGTTTCGGAAATGGTCACTGGCATCGACATCGTCAAGGAGATGCTGAGCATCGCCGCTGGCAACAAGTTGTCGTACACCCAGGAAGACGTAGTTATCCGCGGCCACGCGCTGGAATGCCGGATCAACGCCGAAGACCCGAAAACCTTCATGCCAAGCCCGGGCACGGTCAAGCACTTCCACGCTCCAGGCGGCAACGGCGTTCGCGTCGACTCGCACCTGTACAGTGGCTATGCCGTTCCGCCGAACTACGATTCGTTGATCGGCAAGCTGATCACCTACGGCACAACCCGTGACGAAGCCATGGCGCGCATGCGCAATGCACTGGACGAAATCGTTGTCGACGGGATCAAAACCAACATCCCGCTGCACCGCGACCTGGTCCGCGATGAAGGCTTCTGCAAAGGCGGAGTCAACATCCACTACCTGGAACACAAGCTGGCTGGCGAGAAGCACTAAGCTTCGACTCCAGAAACAACAAAGCCGCTTTCGAGCGGCTTTGTTGTTTCTGAAGGTTTCTCATGAGTCGCGACAGTCATTCAATTACAAAAGCACGCCGCCCACTCTCTCTGTAGCAGCTGCCGAAGGCTGCGTCCGGCTGCGCAGCAGTCGAATCCCGCCAGTCCACCGCGAGCATCACTTTGAAATCGGGTTGAATGGTTTCGCGACCGCTACGCGCCCGAACGCAGGCTGCTACAAAAGCACGCCGCCCCACTCTGTAGCAGCTGGCGAAGCCTGCGTCCGGCTGCGCAGCAGTCGTCAATCCAGGCAATGCGGTGTTTCAGGATTACGGTGCAGTCAGGTTTTACGACTGCTTCGCAGCCGAACGCAGGCTTCGCCAGCTGCTACAAAATGCGTCGCGGCCGAACTGGATGGCATTAAGACTCGACCACTCCCACAAAACCTCCGCGCTCGCGTAAACTTGCGTGCTTCTCGCAGCCCGCTAGGCTGCAATCAATATTTTTCAAAGGTGCCCGCCATGCCTTGGCTGCAAGTCCGTCTCGCCATCAGCCCAGAACAAGCCGAAACCTACGAAGACGCTTTCCTTGAAGTGGGCGCCGTGTCGGTGACCTTCATGGACGCCGAAGATCAGCCGATCTTCGAACCGGAACTCAACACCACGCCGCTGTGGTCACACACTCACCTGCTGGCCCTGTTCGAAGGTGGCACCGAAGCCGCCAGCGTATTGGCCCACCTTGAATTGCTGACCGGCAGTCCGTTGCCCGAGCATCACAGCGAAGTCATCGAAGACCAGGATTGGGAGCGCAGCTGGATGGACGGCTTCCAGCCGATGCGTTTCGGTCAGCGTCTGTGGATTGTCCCGAGCTGGCACGCCGCGCCCGAGCCTGATGCGGTGAATCTGCTGCTGGATCCGGGCCTGGCGTTCGGTACCGGCACTCACCCGACTACCGCACTGTGCCTGGAATGGCTCGACGGCCAGGATCTGAAAGGCTGCAACGTGCTGGACTTCGGCTGCGGCTCGGGGATCCTGGCGATTGCTGCCTTGCTGCTGGGCGCCAAGGAAGCCGTCGGCACCGACATCGACGTGCAGGCGCTGGAGGCCTCCCGCGACAACGCCGGACGCAACAACATCGCCGAAGCCTTGTTCCCGCTCTATCTGCCAGAAGACTTGCCGCAGGTTCAGGCCGACGTGCTGGTGGCGAACATCCTCGCCGGCCCGTTGGTTTCCCTGGCGCCGCAACTGTCCAGCCTGGTCAAGCCCGGCGGTCGCTTGGCGCTGTCGGGCATCCTCGCCGAACAAGGCGAAGACGTCGCCAAGGCCTACGCTCAGGACTTCGACCTGGACCCGATTGCCGATCGCGATGGCTGGGTGCGCATTACCGGCCGTCGGCGCTAGAATGGACGCCTGCATAAACCGGATCGCCGCATGACCGACAGCTTTGTCACCCAGTGCCCGCATTGCCAAACCAGCTTCCGTGTCAACCATGCTCAGTTGAGCGTGGCCCGCGGAGTGGTTCGTTGCGGCTCGTGCTTGCAGGTGTTTAACGCCGCCAAGCAATTGCTTGAGCAGGCCGGCAAGGAAGCGGTTGTGCCAACCGCCCCGCCCATCGTCGACGCGCCGGAGCAACGGGCCATCAGCCAGAAGCAATGGACCGCCGCCGAACTGGATCTGGACAGCCTGGACCTGGACGAAGAACTCGCGCGCCTCGAACAGCGGGAAATTCAGCCGACCACCGAATTCGGCCGGCACCGCGAAGACAGCCTGAGTGCACACCGAGATACTCCCGGGACCGAAGAACCCTGGTCCGACAGCCTGTTCAGTGAATCAGCGGCCGATCGTGCACAGGCCGCTGAAGACGACTTGCCGGAACTGGAACTCGAGTCGAGCCCACACGAACGCACCGAACCTTCGCTGTCGCTTGAGCCGGTGGAACTGGATGACGGGCCTCTGCCTCCGCAGTTGCGCCTGCACGATCCACTCGACCCCCCAATTCATCACGAACGGCTGTCGGCAACCGACGAGATCGACGACGACCTGCCTTCCATCGCCCCCCTGCGCAAGCGCCGCGAACGCAGTGAGCCGGCCATCCACACCGAAGTGCTGCAGGACCTGACCGATGATCCGCTGCAACTGGATTGGCAAAAGCGCCGCTCGCCGTGGGGCCGCCGATTCTTCTGGCTGCTGCTGATCCTGCTCGGTGCCGCCGGTCTTGTCGGTCAGTATGTCGCCTACCATTTCGACGAACTGGCGCGCCAGGACCAGTACCGTCCATGGTTCCAGCAACTGTGCCCACATATCGGTTGCACGGTGCCGTCCAAAGTCGACATTGCAAAAATAAAAAGCAGCAACCTGGTGGTTCGCAGCCACCCGGACTTCAGTGGAGCCCTGGTGGTCGATGCGATCATCTACAACCGTGCGCCCTTCTCTCAGCCCTTCCCGCTGCTGGAACTGCGCTTTGCCGACCTCAACGGCCATCTGATTGCCAGCCGCCGGTTCAAGCCCGGCGAATACCTCAACGGTGACCTCGAAGGCATGTCTGAAATGCCTCCGCAAACGCCGATCCACATCGCACTGGATATTCTCGACCCAGGCCCAAAAGCGGTGAACTACAGTCTGAGCTTTCATTCGCCCGAGTGAAACGCCCCGCTGATCAGGGTTGATGGCGACATTCTGACTTTACCCGCGCGAACCAAACCGCTGGCAATAACAGAATAACTGTTCAGATTTTGTTCAATTCAGCCTTTATCCAGTCATCGAGAGCGGGTATCATGCCAACCCTTTTTCGAACTCTCATGATCCGGCCCCACAACAGGGAAGTCCTATGTCGGCGGTACGCATCGGTCCATATACATTGCACAACGGCTTGATTCTCGCCCCCATGGCGGGCGTCACCGACCAGCCCTTTCGTCAGCTGTGCAAGCGACTGGGCGCCGGGCTTGTCGTCTCGGAAATGGTCACCAGCGACATGAGTTTGTGGAATACCCGCAAATCGCGCCTGCGCATGATCCACGAAGGTGATCCCGAGCCACGCTCGGTACAGATCGCCGGTGGGGATGCACAGATGCTGGCGGAGGCGGCCCGGGCCAACGTTGAACTGGGCGCACAGATTATTGATATCAACATGGGCTGCCCGGCGAAGAAGGTCTGCAACAAGGCCGCCGGTTCCGCCTTGTTGAAGGACGAAGCACTGGTGACCGAGATCCTGCAAGCGGTAGTAGCAGCAGTCGATGTGCCGGTCACGTTGAAGATCCGTACCGGCTGGGACCGGGACAACAAGAACGGCCTGACCGTGGCGAAGATCGCCGAGCAGGCAGGCATTACGGCGTTGGCGGTCCATGGCCGCACCCGTGCCGATCTGTACACCGGCGAAGCCGAGTACGACACCATTGCCGCGATCAAGCAGGCGGTGTCGATTCCGGTCTTTGCCAACGGCGATATTGATTCGCCGGAGAAGGCCCGGTACGTGCTCGACGCGACCGGCGCCGATGGACTGTTGGTTGGACGGGCTGCCCAGGGGCGGCCATGGATTTTTCGCGAGATCGATCATTTTCTGCGTACCGGCGAAAAACTCCCGGCACTGGAACTGATCGAGGTGGAACGCATTCTGCTAGAGCATCTGGCCGCACTTCACGTTTTCTATGGAGACGTTATGGGTGTCCGTATCGCTCGGAAGCATGTGGGCTGGTATCTCGCAACCTTGCCGGGCGCCAGGGAGTTTCGCGCCCACTTCAATCGTTTGGAAGATACGGAAGCACAATGCGCCAACGTTCAGGGCTTCTTTGCCGAACGTTATAAGAGCCTGACAGGGGACGGAGAGGGGGTGGCCGCATGACGATGATGACCGAGACTTTAGTGAGTGGAACAACACCCGTGAGCGACAACGTGAATTTGAAACAGCACCTCAATACGCCGAGCGAAGAAGGTCAGACCCTTCGCGGGAATGTCGAGAAGGCGCTGCACAATTATTTCGCCCACCTTGAGGGCGCTGCCGTCACGGATGTGTACAACTTGGTGCTCTCCGAAGTCGAGGCCCCCCTGCTCGAGTGCGTGATGAACTACGTCAAGGGCAACCAGACCAAGGCCAGCGAGCTGCTCGGGCTGAACCGGGGCACGCTGCGCAAGAAACTCAAGCAGTACGATTTGCTGTAAGCATTCAATCAAACCAGAAAGGCGCCCGCGTAAAAACGGTCGCCTTTTTTGCTGACTCCTTTGCTTTTGATGGAAATTGAGATGACCGACCAGACTACCCGCCTGCCGATCCGCCGCGCCTTGATCAGCGTTTCCGACAAGACCGGGATCCTCGAATTCGCCAAAGAGCTTGAAGCCCTGGGCGTCGAGATCCTCTCCACCGGCGGAACGTTCAAGCTGCTACGCGACAACGGTGTCGCCGCAGTGGAAGTCGCGGACTACACCGGTTTCGCAGAAATGATGGACGGCCGGGTGAAAACCCTGCACCCGAAAATCCACGGCGGGATCCTCGGTCGTCGCGGTATCGACGACGCCATCATGAACGAGCACGGCATCAAGCCGATCGATCTGGTCGCGGTCAACCTGTACCCGTTCGAAGCCACCATCAACAAGCCAGGCTGCGACCTGCCGACTGCAATCGAGAACATCGACATCGGCGGCCCGACCATGGTCCGTTCGGCAGCCAAGAACCACAAAGACGTGGCCATCGTGGTGAATGCCAGCGATTACGCCAGTGTTCTTGAAGGCCTCAAGGCCGGCGGCCTGACCTACGCTCAGCGTTTCGACCTGATGCTCAAGGCCTTCGAACACACCGCCGCCTACGACGGCATGATCGCCAACTACATGGGCACCGTGAACCAGGCCGCTGACACCCTCAGCACCGAAGGTCGCAGTGAGTTCCCACGCACGTTCAACAGCCAGTTCGTGAAGGCTCAGGAAATGCGCTACGGCGAGAACCCGCATCAGAGCGCGGCGTTCTATGTGGAAGCCAAGCCAAGCGACGTCGGCATCGCCACCGCGACCCAACTGCAAGGCAAAGAGCTGTCGTACAACAACGTGGCCGACACCGACGCCGCACTGGAATGCGTGAAGAGCTTCGTCAAGCCAGCGTGCGTCATCGTCAAGCACGCCAACCCATGCGGCGTTGCCGTCAGCCCGGACGCCGAAGGCGGCATCCGTCAGGCCTACGAACTGGCTTACGCGACCGATACCGAATCGGCGTTCGGCGGCATCATCGCGTTCAACCGCGAACTGGATGCTGAAACCGCCAAGGCCATCGTCGAGCGTCAGTTCGTCGAAGTGATCATCGCGCCATCCGTCAGCGCAGAAGCCCGTGCCATCGTGGCAGCGAAAGCCAACGTGCGTTTGCTGGCCTGCGGCGAATGGTCGGCAGATCGCGCCGCGGCGTGGGACTACAAACGCGTCAACGGTGGTCTGCTGGTGCAGAGCCGTGACATCGGAATGATCAGCGCCGATGACCTGAAAGTCGTGACCAAACGCGCCCCGACCGAACAGGAAATCCACGACCTGATCTTCGCCTGGAAAGTCGCCAAGTACGTTAAGTCCAATGCCATCGTCTACGCCAAAAACCGTCAGACCATCGGTGTCGGCGCGGGCCAGATGAGCCGCGTGAACTCCGCCCGTATTGCCGCGATCAAGGCTGAACACGCCGGCCTGCAGGTGCAGGGCGCGGTCATGGCTTCCGACGCGTTCTTCCCGTTCCGCGACGGCATCGACAACGCGGCCAAGGTCGGCATCACCGCGGTGATCCAGCCAGGTGGCTCGATGCGTGATAACGAAGTGATTGCTGCGGCTGACGAGGCTGGCATCGCCATGGTCTTTACGGGCATGCGCCACTTCCGTCACTGATTGTTGCTCCTGTAGGAGCGAGGCTTGCCCGCGAAAGGAGGCGCCGCGGTGCATCAATGAAACCGAGGCGACCCCTTCGCGGGCAAGCCTCGCTCCTACAGGTTCGGTGTTGTGGTGGATGCCACGCACCGTCAGCCAGGCAGCCCAGGCTGCTCCACAGAATTAGCGTCATCCGAGGTTTTTGAAATGAATGTTTTGATCATTGGCAGCGGTGGCCGTGAACACGCCCTGGCCTGGAAAGTAGCCCAGGATCCACGGGTGCAGAAGGTTTTCGTGGCCCCGGGAAATGCCGGCACCGCCATTGAAGCCAAGTGCGAGAACGTCGCTATCGACGTGCTGGCCCTTGAGCAGCTGGCCGACTTTGCCGAGAAGAACGTTTCCCTGACCATCGTCGGCCCGGAAGTGCCGCTGGTCGCCGGCGTTGTCGATCTGTTTCGCAAGCGTGGCCTGGACTGCTTTGGTCCGACCGCGGGTGCTGCTCAGCTTGAAGGCTCGAAAGCCTTCACCAAGGATTTCCTGGCTCGCCACAAGATCCCGACCGCCGACTACCAGAACTTCACCGAGATCGAGCCTGCCCTGGCTTATCTGCGTGAAAAAGGCGCCCCGATCGTGATCAAGGCCGATGGCCTGGCCGCCGGTAAAGGCGTCATCGTTGCCATGACGCTGACCGAAGCCGAAGACGCCGTTCGCGACATGTTGGCGGGCAACGCATTCGGCGACGCCGGCTCGCGGGTAGTGATCGAAGAGTTCCTCGACGGCGAAGAAGCCAGCTTCATCGTCATGGTCGACGGCAAGAACGTGCTGCCAATGGCAACCAGTCAGGACCACAAACGCGTCGGCGACGGCGACACCGGCCCAAACACCGGCGGCATGGGTGCTTACTCCCCTGCCCCGGTGGTCACCAGCGAAGTGCACAAGCGTGTCATGGACCTGGTGATCTGGCCGACCGTGCGCGGCATGGCCGATGAAGGCAACGTCTACACTGGTTTCCTGTACGCCGGCCTGATGATCGACAAGGCTGGTAACCCAAAAGTCATCGAATTCAACTGCCGTTTCGGCGACCCTGAGACCCAACCCGTGATGCTGCGCTTGCAGTCGAGCCTGGTGTTGCTGGTCGAAGCAGCCCTGGCGCAAGCCCTGGACAAGGTCGAAGCGCAATGGGATCCGCGTCCGAGTGTCGGTATCGTGCTCGCCGCTGGCGGCTATCCGGGTGACTATGCCAAAGGTGTGGCCATCAATGGCCTGGATGCAGCCGCGGCACTGGAAGGTAAAGTCTTCCACGCCGGCACTGCGCTCAAGGACGGTCAAGTGGTGACGGCCGGTGGTCGGGTGCTCTGTGCAACCGCCATGGGCGCCAGCGTCGATGCGGCTCAGCAGCAGGCTTACAAACTGGCGGCCAGGATTGATTGGGAAGGTTGTTTCTATCGCAAAGACATAGGCTACCGTGCAATTGCCCGCGAGCGCGGCGAAACTCAGGAATAAGCCAGCCATTCGGCCAGGCAAGGGCCTCGGGCCCTTGCCGGACTATTCCGGCGCCGCGCATAGTTATAATCTGGCATTAACCTACGAAGGGATTTCGCCGTGCGCTGGCTCAGGATTGCCATAGGTTTCACCGTCACTCTGCTGACTTTGCTCTGCATGCTCCCGGCCCTGGCCGCGCAAGGCAGTGGCTGGGCGGTATTGCTCGACGAACAGGGCGATCTACAGCTCAGCGACATTCGTTCCGCTCGCTACACCAATCAATTCAGCCCCATCGAACTGGACCACCTCACCGCAGCCGAGCCCGAAGGTGCGTTGTGGCTGCGTTTCAGGCTTGCACCCGGCAAGCATGAACAGCTACTGCGGGTGTTCGCGCCCGACCTGTCGCGCTTCAATCTTTATGTGCTGGACGGCGATACGCTGATCGAGCATTTGAACACCGGCGCCGAGCAGCCCCAGGGTGAACGACCGTTGCCCAGCAGTGACTTCATGTTGCCGCTACCGCAAAGCGACAAGCCGCTCGATGTTTACCTGCGGCTGGTCTCCGATCACCAGTTGAGGCCTTACATCACGCTGCAATCGGCGGTCATGACAGCGGCCAATCAGAACCAGACGCTGATTTACGGTCTGCTGTTCGGCTGTATCGCCATGCTGATCCTGCACAACCTCATCCGTTACGCCTACACCCGCTCGCGCAGCAGCCTCTGGCTGGCCGCCTGCGAAGCGTTGTTGATGCTCAGCCTGTTGCTGCTGCTGAACCTGGCCGGGCCATGGTTGCCGGACTGGCGTGCAGTACAAACGCCCGGCGCCTACCTCGCCCTGCTGCTGACGGCACCGTGCGGGCTGATGCTTGCCTATTGCTTCTTCGCCCCACTCGGCCCACACCCGCTGAACAAAGTGCTGCTGGGTGACATCCTGCTCATCATTGTCAGCGGTCTGCTGCTGCTGTTCGTCAACACGCTACCGCTGAACATCATCACTTATGCGCTCGTCGCCCTCGCGGGCCTTACCATGTTGTTCGTCAGCGCCTGGCACTGGCAAAAAGGCTATCGACCTGCGCGGCTGTTCGTGGCCGCCATGGTGGTATTCAATCTAGGCACACTGATTATCCTGCCGGCTTTGCTGGGACTGACCCTGATTGAGCCACAAGGATTGATCACCACCCTGT
This sequence comes from Pseudomonas sp. IT-P253, assembly GCF_949768125.1. Lineage (NCBI taxonomy): Bacteria > Pseudomonadati > Pseudomonadota > Gammaproteobacteria > Pseudomonadales > Pseudomonadaceae > Pseudomonas > Pseudomonas sp. IT-P253. Next base: position 51,662 of record NZ_CATKPT010000033.1, read on the forward strand.
TGGTGTTCATCTGCATCAGCGGCCTGTTGATGAGCATTGCCCTGAGCGAGCGCCAGCGCAGCATCACCGAAGACCGTTTCAGCATCAGCCGCGACCTGGCGGCCAGCAACGCCGAGATCAATGCCAAGGCCGAATTCCTGGCAAAAATCAGTCACGAAATCCGCACCCCGATGAATGGCGTATTAGGCATGACCGAGCTGCTGCTGGGTACGCCGCTGTCGGTCAAGCAGCGCGACTATGTGCAAACCATCCACAGCGCCGGCAATGAATTGCTGACGTTGATCAACGAAATTCTCGACATTTCCAAGCTCGAATCCGGACAGATCGAACTGGACGATGTGCAGTTCGATCTCAACGCACTGATCGAAGACTGCCTGAGCATCTTCCGCGCCAAGGCCGAACAGCAGAATGTCGAGCTGATCAGCTTTATTCAGCCGCAGGTACCGCGGGTCATCAGCGGCGACCCGACGCGTTTGCGCCAGACCTTGCTGAGCCTGCTGGAAAACGCCCTGAAGAAAACCGACGAAGGCGAAATCCTGATTGTTGTCGCGCTCGACGAACGCAGCCCCAAACCGCGCCTGCGCATCGCCGTGCAGGACAGCGGTGAACCCATGGACGCCGACGAACGCGATGCGCTGATGCACGCCGAACTGCACAGCAAGAACTTCCTCTCGGCCACCCGCCTCGGCGGTAATCTGGGGTTGGTGATTGCCCGTCAGCTGATTCGCTTGATGCACGGAGAGTTCGGCATCAAGAGTGGCACCAACCAGGGCAGCACCCTTTGGCTGACCTTGCCGCTCGACCCAGACCGCCTCGAACACCCGACGTCCGACCTCGATGGCCCACTCCAGGGGGCACGGGTGTTGGTAGTGGACGACAACGACACCTGCCGCAAAGTGCTGGTGCAGCAGTGCAGCGCCTGGGGCCTGAACGTCAGTGCCGTCGCGTCCGGCAAGGAAGCGCTGGCGTTGCTGCGCACCAAGGCCCATTTGCGCGACTACTTCGACGTGGTCCTGCTGGACCAGAACATGCCTGGCATGACTGGCATGCAACTGGCGGCCAAGATCAAGGAAGACCCGAGCCTGAATCATGACATCCTGCTGATCATGCTCACCGGCATCAGCAACGCGCCAAGCAAGATCATCGCGCGCAATTCCGGGATCAAACGCATTCTCGCCAAACCGGTGGCCGGCTACACCCTGAAGACGACGCTGGCGGATGAACTGAACCAGCGAAACAAGGGCCTCTCAGTGTCGCCGCTCCACCCCAACGGTCCGACCCTGCCGGTCAAGGTCCCCAGCGATTTCCGCATACTGGTGGCCGAAGACAACAGCATCTCGACCAAGGTAATTCGCGGCATGCTGGGCAAGCTCAACCTGCAACCGGACACCGCCAGCAATGGCGAAGAAGCCCTGCAGGCCATGAAAGCCCAGCGTTACGACCTGGTGCTGATGGACTGCGAAATGCCGATCCTCGACGGCTTCTCGGCCACCCAGCAATTGCGCGCATGGGAAGTCGGCAACAAGCGGATTCGCACCCCTGTAGTGGCGTTGACCGCGCATATTCTCGCCGAGCATAAAGAGCGCGCGCGCCAGGCCGGCATGGACGGGCACATGGCCAAACCGGTCGAGCTGTCGCAATTGCGCGACCTGATCGAACACTGGGTTGCCCAGCGCGACCAGTTGAACCGTGCTGCAACTCAAACGTCCTGAGCCGACAGACCCCGCAACGCCTGATAGACTCCCCCTCGACTTCCCTCGCCAATGAGCTTGCCCCATGCTCCACGTGTTGTTCAGCGTTTACCTGAAGATGTTGGTGCTCTACAGCCCCTTCTTCGTTTTGTCCTGTTTCATCAGCCTGACTCGCGGTTATTCGCGCAAGGAACAACGTCGACTGGCCTGGAAAGTGGCGGTCGCCACACTGGTTTCCAGCGTCTTGCTGTACCTGTTCGGACGGGTGATTTTCAGTGTCTTCGGCATCACCGTGGATGCGTTTCGCATCGGTGCCGGCAGCGTGCTGTTCATCTCGGCACTGGGCATGGCCCAAGGCAAGTCGGCGGTACAGACCGACAACGTGCAACAGGACGTGACCATCGTCCCGCTGACCATTCCCCTGACCGTCGGCCCTGGCACCATCGGTGCCTTGCTGGTGATGGGCGTCAGCCAGCCACACTGGGATGACAAACTCACGGCCATCCTCAGCATTGCCCTGGCCAGCTTCACGGTGGGTGTGGTGCTTTATCTGTCGAACCGCATCGAGCGGATTCTAGGTGACCAGGGGCTGCAGATTGTCAGCCGGTTGATGGGGTTGTTTGTGTGTGCACTGGCGGCGCAGATCATCTTTACCGGGGTGAAGGGCTATCTGGTGCCCTGACGGCACCACAGGACATTGGCTCCTGCGACAGCTCGAGCCTTGGCCTGACAGCCATCAGCGCGTGCCCTTGTACAAAGGCGACGATGTGTTCTCGGCTTTTGGAGAATGCCCGGGCGGCCATCTCGAATGAGTGATGCTTCACTACTATCGGTGAAGTGAAGCTACCCGTCGAAAAGGCCTGTTCCAGACAGTGTTCTCCCACGTTTTGCTTGGTCTCAAACTCAAGGTAGAACACCTCTATGCGGGCATTCTTTGTGCTCACGGCAAACAGCAAGTGCACCGTAAAACGGCGCTCTTCTCCCCCGCCCGGAACCTTGACCGTACGCTGACTGAGTTGCTGCACCTGAACGGGCGAATCGGTCGGTAGGCGGGCCAAGTCGCCAATGGCTTCGCACGCCAGTTCACACTCACTCTGCAACGACCGGCCTATCATCGCGCGGGTCATTACATCCGTCAGCGTGACGCTGGCCTGGTTTTCGAACGATGGCTGCAGCACTTGCTCTCGCCTGAGAAGCCAGGCGGATTGCGTAAGAGCCTCGATAAAAACACCGTGCCGTTGCGAGAACTCGCTGGCATTCGGAAACTTGCTCGACGCTTTCAATTGGGAGGCCAGTAAAGAATACAAAATGTCGCACTTCATCTGATTAGCCAATGAAACTGACAAAACACTTAACAAACCGGAATCGACAAAAGACTCCTGACGATGACTTTCCATGTCTCACTTTCCCTATAAGAAGCGAGAGCTTCTAACCGCAAAGCTCTCGCAAAAATTCACAGTGGAGTCTTGAAGTACTCCAGCCGACTCCTGTCGACCTCTGCCTGAACAATATCCTTCACCGCATTATAAGCGCGCCGATTCAATGTACGGCGCGTTGCGGCGTTATACACTTTTACTTCTTCGCCTCGATATTTGAAAAACAGTATTTTGGTAATAAGTTCGCGCACTTCCATTTGCATGGCGCACGCCATCATGGTTGGCCGTCCTCCTAGAGAAATACAGGGCACCATTTGAAAGTTAGCCGCCTTATTTTTTTTACTCTTTATTTCAATCAGCTTTATTGCACCTTCATTTTTCTCAAGGGCGTTCAAGGCTGAAGAGATCAGCGGTAGAACTTTGAGTTTATCCGCCCCGGCGACCAGCGCGATAATCTGCAGTGCTGCTTCATCCATGGTGAAGTCCAGTTCCCGACTGATGTACTCCTTGTACGGGTCGTTCATGGTTGGCCAACCGCAATTCGTTAATGCCTTGCTGTACTCTCGATACCATTCACGACGTTGGGTTTCCCGATCGAAGAGCTTGTCGGCACGAATTTCCGCATAAAGAATAGTATCGTCGAATGCCTCGCGGTCCTCCTCTGACAGCGCTTCATCATAAGCAGCGATGGTCGAACCCAAAACAGCAGCAGGGTCGTTCCCGTCTTGCCTGGCAATACTAATACTGTTTGAACGTGCCATTCGCACCATAGGAGCAGACTGAGTCGACACTTTGCCAAGCCCAAAATATTCCGCCTGCGCCGCATAATCAAAATTCAAATCAATTTCGTTACTTTCAATCATCTAACTTAGTTCCCTGTTATTAATTTAGACTGCATCTTGCAGACCCGTAAAACCTAACAAGCAACCCACCTTCAGTCAAACCAACAAACGTATAATATTATTTAATAGCGCACACAAAACCCGCCATTAGAAAATCGACATTTAAATCCATATAAAATTGCTTATCAGATGATATAGCCGGCCTTGCGCCGGCTATTCTCTACTTTATGGCTTGCTGCCATACCAGCGCGGCGTGTACACCCATTCCCCACCTTCTGAGCGAGGAAAAGTACAGGTGGTCGAGGACCCCACAAGCACCATGGTTCGCATATCCACCTGATCGGGGGTCAGCTGCCCCAGCGTCGTGACCCGCAAGGTCTGCCCTGGGCGGCCGATGTCGCGGCCCAGTACGACGGGCGTCTGAGGAAGGCGATGCTGCGCGACGATCTCCAGCGCACGACCCAGTTGCCATGGCCGTGAACGAGAGATCGGGTTGTAGAAAGCCAGTGCCAGATCGGCTTCCGCAGCCAGATCCAGACGTTTCTCGATGATCGACCAGGGCTTGAGGTTGTCCGACAGCGACATGACGCAGAAGTCATGCCCCAACGGCGCACCGGCCTGCGCGGCGGTAGCCAGCGACGCGGAAACACCCGGCAGAATCTCGAGATCCACGGCGTGCCAGTTCGCATCCGTGGATTCGTGAAGGGCCTCCAGCACGGCGGCGGCCATCGCGAAAACACCCGGATCGCCCGAGGAAACCACCACGACCGAACGCCCCTGGGCCGCCAGCTCGAAGGCGTGGCGAGCTCGCTGCATTTCTTCACGGTTGTCCGTGCAATGCAGCATCTGGTCGGCGCGAAACGGCCCGGCCATCCGCACGTAGGTTTCGTACCCCAGCACATCATTGGCCCGAGCCAGTTCCGCCTTTACTGCGGGCACCATCAGTTCGGCGGCACCTGGCCCCAGACCGATCACCGCCAGACGCCCGCGCGGTCGCCCGATCTGCGACGGGTCCAACGGCTGCTCGGCGATTGCAACGGCAATGGTGCCGTCGCCAACGAGGGAAACTGGCTGGCCGACGGCATTGCGGACCAGTTCACGGACATCCCCGTCAGCGCTGGCAAACCGCAATGGCACACCCAGTTCAAGCGCCGCTTCACGCAACGTCGTGCTGGTCATTTCAGTGTCAGCAGCCAGCAGGCAGACCAGCGATTGCAGGGCGATTTTTGCCTGATGCAACGCCTCGCGCACTGCCCCCGGCACATTGGCCACGCCAGCATCCACAGCAACCACCACGTTGCGTGGGTAGATCAACAACTCGTGGGCCGCTGGGGTTCGTTCGACATGGCCCACATGAACGGTCAACCGTGACTGTTCATTCTCCGGCAACCGAGCGTGCGCCAACCATGGCGCCGCACCTTCAATACGCACTGTCTCACCGGCCAGCAGATCGGACACGAAACGCTTGCCCAGTTCCAGATCGCCAAGGGCATAACCGCTGGGGGGGTTGAGCAAGCATGTGCCGAAACGCAGTTCACCGCTGGTGGTGATCGCCGCTGTGACGTCCAGCGTAGCGGCAATCTCCCGCGCCATCACATTCACCCCACCGAGGCCGCCAAGCAATGGCACCACTGCGCTACCATCTTCGGCTACCGCCAGCACCGGCGGCTCGGCACCTTTTTCCAACAGCAACGGCGCCAGCGTGCGGATCACGATCCCGGCTGCGCACAACGCAATGATCGGCGTGTCCTGTTGATACAGCTCACGCAGGGTCGCACCGAACTCGCGGTAGATTCGGTCCGCGCCTTCAACGCGTTCGGCCAGGCCGTGGATCAGTGCGCCGGGGTACAACTGTTGGATAACGCGTGCGGTGGCGAGGCTGCCATTGCCGAGAATGACAATCGCTGGAACTGGACGAGTCATCAGCCTTGCCACCTTTCGCCGGGAACAATAATCAGCGAGAAGTACGGCGAGGACATCGGCTCGACCTGATCCAGCGGAACGATTTTCTGATTGGCCATGGTGGCGCGCTCAACGTACAGAGCGCGCTCGGCCAGACCGAGTTCTTCCAGCACCTGGCGGACCTTGGGAAAGTTGCGCCCCAATTTCATGATCACTGCCGCGTCGGCATCGGCCAGTCGACGTTTGAGATCGTCGTGAGGCAACACGCCGGACAACACTGACAGACTCTGATTGCGATACACCAGCGGTGCACCGAGTACCGAAGCGCCGCCTAGCATCGAACACACACCCGGCACGACTTCGGCTTCGTAACGCTCGGAAAGACGATCGTGCAGGTACATGTAGGAGCCGTAGAAGAACGGATCGCCTTCGCAGATGACCGCCACGTCGCGACCCGCATTGAGATGCGCCGCGACTTCCTCGGCGGCGTCATCATAGAAGTCGCTGATCACTTGTTCGTAGGACAGAGGCGCCGGCAAGGCTTCAGTGGTCACCGGGTAGACCAGCGGCAGCAGATTCTGTGCGGCTTGCAGATGCGCTTCGATGATGCCGAAGGCATTGCCCTTTTTGCCCTTGGCGACGAAGTACGCCACCACGGGGGATTCGCGTAGCAGGCGCAAGGCTTTGACGGTTATCAGTTCCGGATCACCGGGGCCAACGCCCAGGCCGATCAAACGTCCAGGTTGCTGCATCATTCAATCTCCGTGGCGAGGGCATTGACGGCCGCAGCGGCCATGGCGCTACCGCCCAGCCGGCCCTGCATGATGACGAACGGCACACCACGGCTGTTTGCCGCGAGCATCGCCTTGGATTCGGCGGCGCCAACGAACCCCACCGGAAAGCCCAGGATCAGCGCCGGTTTCGGGGCGCCGGCGTCAAGCATTTCCAGCAGATAAAACAGCGCGGTCGGCGCGTTGCCGATCACCACCACGCTGCCTTCCAGGTGTGGGCGCCACAATTCCAGCGCCGCGGCGGAACGGGTGTTACCCATCTCGCGGGCCAGGTCAGGCACGCTTTCATCGCGCAGGGTGCAGATGACCTCGTTGTTCGCAGGCAAGCGAGTGCGTGTCACACCTTCGGACACCATCCGCGCATCACACAGAATCGGCGCACCGGCGGCCAGCGCATCGCGCCCGGCCTTGCCCGCACCTTCGGAGAATTGCAGGCCGTCAATCGCATCGACCATGCCGCAGGCGTGAATGACCCGTACCGCGAGTTTCTCCAGATCGGCCGGGATTCGGTCGAGGTTGGCCTCGGCGCGAATGATCGCGAAGGAGTTGCGATAGATCTCCTGACCGTCGCGGATGTAATCAAGCATCAAGGGAGCTCCGTGAGCGGGCGTCGAGCAAGGCGCCGACCGCTTCAATAGTAAGGTTGCGTGCGTGCAGGGCGCCAAAACCCGGCTGCACTGCATCGCGAAAATATAGATCGTAGTGACCGGGGGCGACGGCCAGTAACGTCAACGGCGCTCTGTGTGCGGCAGCGCAAGAGCGTGAACACCCGCTCAAATGCACGTTCAGTACACGCCCCTGTTGCTGCAACAGCGCAGCGAGTTGCAGGGCATCGCCCTTGGTATCGGCCAAACCTTTGCCGCAGCCGTTTGAACCGGTACAAGCGATCAACCGGGACAACGCCTGATCGGCTTCGCACATCAGGCCCAACCGTTGTAGACGCTGGATGACTTGCGCGGCGTTTTCAATGCGGACATTGGGCAACAGCAGACTTTGCCAAGGCGTGAAACGCAGGCTCGCGTCGCCGAACTCGTGCGCCAGTTGTGCCGCTCCCCGAAGCATTGCCGGATCGAGCCGCCCCAATACCGGCACGGCACCCACATACACAAATTCAGCCTCCGCCTGGGGGTGAGCCCCGATGTGCAGCACGCTTGAGCCAGGGATACGCTGCCAATCGGCAACGGCCTGAATCGGCACACACCCGGCCAGTCGAACCAGAAGGTCCTCGACCGGATGGTCGGTCAGCAAATGGCGCATACGGGTTTGCTCGGGACGCGCAAGTTCGAGGAACAACTCAAGCACTGCGACCACCAGGGCGTGACCATCGCCAAGCGCAACAGAGCCCATGGGCCTGTCCGTCGGGCATCCCGCCAGACCGAACGCCAGCCGTAATGTTCCGTTTCGCTCAAAGGCCGAGAGCCATAGGTCATGGGGATGTTCGAGCATCGCCAATGATTCGCCGCCATCGAGTTGCACCGCGAACTTGGCGCTGAGGTCGTGGAACCGCTCGTGACTCTGTACCGAAGCGAGTATGTGTTCAGCCAGTGGCCGTGTGTCGAACACGCTCTGCCGATCAATCCCGGCGCTTGGGCTGAGCATCAGGTTGCGCACATCATCGCCCGCCGCCGTTCGTGGCCCCAAACCTGCGGCCAGCAGACTGTCGATCAACGCCGTTTGCGCACTGCCAATCCCGCGTATCTGCAGGTTGGCCCGGTTGGTCGCCTCAATCGCCCCGCTGGCGAAACGCTCGGCGGCATCCGCTACGGCCTGGGCCTGGACGCTACTGATCGAGCCACCGTTCAGCTTGATCCGACAAATACCACCGTCCAGCGCCGGGACAATACGCAATAGCCCCGGGCAGGCCGAGGGGCGTAAGGCAGAGGACAACGGACGTTCGTTCAAGGGGGTGACCCGTTCAGGAGGCGAGGCACTTCGCGGGCGAAGCGGGCGGTATTATGCCTGCTTTGCAACGGGGTATGAAAAGCTTGTCGGACAACAGGAGCATTAACGCCCCCGGTTACCCGCCGCTATCGAATCAACGCTCGAGCCTCCTCACATCCGCAGGAGATAGTCGCGGCTGCGCTCGGTGATTTTGGCCCGCATCGCGGCGGCCACCCCGTCGAAGCGCTTGCGGTCCAGCGTGAACGACCCGTAGTGCTGAATCAGCGTGACGTCATGATCCAGCCACTTTACGAACAGAAACTGCTCCGGGTTCACAGCAGCCAAATACCATGAATGAATCAGCATGAGCGTCAGTCGGCCGCGGACATCATAGGCACAGGGCATGATTTGAAACTGTCGCCCGCGCTCTCTCCCGCTGGTTTGTGCCAATAGCATGGAGGCCTGCAGATTGCCTTTCAACGCCTCGAAAGACTCCATCGCAGCGGTGTACATAGGCCCACTGGCTTGTGGTTTCAGTGTGTCGAGGATCGTATGGGTAATGGGTTCGTACAGCACAGTACGTCGGCTTTCAAGCATGACGGGACGCTGATGAATCCAGCCAAGGTTCCAGAGCCCCAATGTGTAATGTTGCAACCACTCATACCACTCGGTTTCCCGGTCGTACTTTGTGTCCGTGTATTGTTCCAGATAAAGCGCACAGTCCAGCACATCGCTTTCATCGTCTTCGGAGACGGCACCATCGACAGAAACAATCGTGCTGCCCGCAATGGCTGCCCGAGTATGGATGGAGGCTGTGCGGGGCTGAGCGACTGCCAGCGAGCGCGGTGTGATCGGCGCTACATAATCGTTAGATGCCGAGGGCATCAGGCCAAGAAACGCCAAGCGTTGTTCCACAGTTGGAAAGTCGGTAGATGGATCGAACATAAAATTCCTTTTTATGTAGTTTGATTAGTTAATCTCAATATGAATTAACACCTCAAATTAACCAGATACTCTCCACGCCAACAATCAGCGAAGTAACTCAGGATATTTAATCCCGCGCAGCCACGTTAATAAGTGACCCACCATACATTCCAGTACGGGCGAGGTATCATCCCGCGCAGGCCCGAACCCGGTTGCAACCAACGCAGTGGGTCATTTTTTCAAGGAGCAGGCATGACGCCCTGGTTGACGGTAGTAGGCATCGGTGAAGACGGCTTCAAAGGGCTGGGCAAAAACGCCCGGCATGCGCTGTTGCGTGCATCGCGGATTTTCGGCGGTCGGCGGCACCTGGATTTGCTGCCCCCGTGCATCCGTGCCGAGCGCCAACCGTGGCCCAGCCCGTTCTCCCTCGATGCACTGTTGGCCCTGCGTGGCGAACCGGTTTGCGTACTCGCCAGCGGCGACCCGATGCTCTTCGGTGTCGGCGCCAGCCTGGCCCGGCAATTACCCGGCGACGAAATGTTGATCCTGCCAGCGCCCTCCTCTTGTTCCCTGGCTGCTGCGCGAATGGGCTGGCCGCTGCAAGAGGTGGTGACACTTTCGGTAGTCGCCCGTCCCATCGCCGCGCTGAATGCGCAGTTGTTCAGCGGCGTTCGCCTGCTGGTGCTCAGCAACGACGGTCAAAGCCCTGCGGCGATTGCTGCGCTGTTGCGCGAGCACGGATTCGGGCCGAGTCGTCTTACCGTGCTGGAACATTTGGGCGGTGCAGCCGAACGGCGCATCGACGGCGTCGCCAGCGACTGGGTCGATCCACCTATCGCCGATCTGAACCTGATCGCCATCGAATGCATCGCCGAACCGAACACGCCACGCCTGTCACGACTGGCTGGTCTACCGGACTCAGCCTTCAAGCACGACGGCCAGTTGACCAAGCGCGATGTGCGCGCGATCACCCTCGCCCGCCTAGCCCCGACACCCGGCGAACTGCTGTGGGATGTCGGCGCCGGCAGCGGTTCGATCGGCATCGAATGGATGCGCGCCCACCCGAGTTGCCGGACGCTGGCCATTGAGGCGGATGAAGGTCGACAGCAGTTGATCGAGCACAACCGCGATGCGCTCGGCGTGCCCGGCCTGCAATTGATTCGCGGCAGTGCGCCGCACGCCCTAGCCGGCCTCGAACGCCCGGACGCGATCTTTATCGGCGGCGGGGTCACCCGCGAAGGCGTGCTGGACGCCTGCTGGGCCCAACTCAAACCCGGCGGCCGACTGGTCGCCAACGCCGTCACGCTGCAAAGTGAAATGACCCTGATGGCCTGGCGCGCACAGCACGGCGGTGAGCTGACGCGTATTCATATCGCTCAAGCGCAGCCGCTGGGGGATTTCGATACGTGGCGTCAGGCGCTGCCGATTACCTTGCTGGACGTGGTCAAAGCCCTCGATGCGTGACGAAACTGCCGAACAACCCGCGCCGCTGCGCAGCGGCCTGACCACCGGCAGCTGCGCCACCGCCACCAGCCTCGCCGCCGCTCGCCTGTTGCTCAGTGGCGTGAGCTCGGATGCCGTGGAAATCATCCTGCCCAAAGGCAAGCAGGTGCCGATGCGCCTCGAGTTCTGTCGGCTGATGCACGACGGTGCCGAGGCCGGGACGATCAAGGACGCTGGCGACGATCCGGACGTGACCCACGGCGCCCTGCTCTATTCCCAGGTCCGCCTGAGTGCCGAGCCAGGGGTCCGTTTCAGTGCCGGGCGTGGTGTCGGCACGGTCACCCGACCGGGTTTGGTACTGGGCGTCGGCGAACCGGCGATCAACCCGGTGCCGCGCAAGATGATCACCGATCACTTGACCCTGCTGGCCAAAGAACTCGATTACTGCGGTGGTTTTGAGGTCACGGTTAACGTCGAAGGCGGCGAAGCACTGGCGCTGAAAACCATGAATCCACGGCTGGGCATTCTCGGTGGCCTGTCGATCCTCGGCACCAGCGGGATTGTCCGGCCGTTTTCCTGCGCGGCTTACATCGCCTCGATCCACCAGGGCATCGATGTGGCAACAACCAACGGTTACCTGCACATCGCCGCGTGCACCGGCAACGCCAGCGAAGACACCATGCGCCGCGTCTACGCGCTGCCGGAAATCGCCCTGATCGAAATGGGCGACTTCGTCGGCGCCGTGCTCAAGCATCTGCGCAAAGTGCCGGTGGATAAACTCAGCCTGTGCGGTGGCTTTGGCAAGATCAGCAAACTGGCGGCCGGGCACATGGATTTGCACAGTCGGCATTCGAGCATCGACCTGCCGCAGCTGGCAGAGTGGGCGGCGGCGGTCGGTGCCGATGAACCGTTGCAGCAAGCCATCCGCGAAGCCAACACCAGCCAGCAAGCGCTGGCGATGGCCAGCGCGGCAGGCATCGCGCTCGGCGATGCGGTGTGTCAGCACGCGCTGGATTTTGCCCGCAGCGTGGTGCCGACGCAGGTTCAGGTTGAAGTGTTTGCCATCGATCGCCAGGGCGGGATTGTTGGCCACGCGGGAGCTTTTCAATGAAGCGTATTTTGTTGCTCGGCGGCGTGACGGAAGCCCTGGCCATCGCCCGGACACTCGGCCCCGAACACATCTATAGCCTGGCCGGAGTCGGTCGCGTGCCAACCGATTTGACCTGCCAGGTACGCGTCGGTGGCTATGGCGGCGCCGCAGGGTTGGCGCAATTCATCCGTGATGAAGGGATCGACCTGCTGCTGGACGCGACCCATCCTTACGCGGCACAAATCAGTCAGAACGCAGCGACAGCCGCCCATCTGGCGGCCATTCCATGCTGGGCGCTAAGGCGTCCGGCCTGGCAACCGCAAGCCGACGATGACTGGCGCGAGGTCAGCGACTGGGCGCAGTTGATTGAAACACTCAAACCTTTTCGGCGACCGCTGTTCACCCTGGGGCGCGAACCGTTGCAGCACCTGCACGAAATCCCGCCGGAGCAATTCTGGACCCTGCGTGCACTGGACGTTTATCCGGGCAACGAGCGCTGTGAAGTCATCGGCGCGCGCGGGCCGTTTCTGCTCGAGGATGAACGTGAGCTGTTTGAGCGGCGACAGATTGATGTGCTGATCAGCAAGAACAGCGGCAGCACCGCGACCGAGCCGAAACTGGAAGTGGCACGGGAGCGAGGGGTGCCGGTGATTGTGTTAAGGCGGCCGGTGTTGCCGGGGGTGGATCGGGAGTTTCTGACGTCAAAAGAAACACTTGATGCATTGGCGGCCTTAGCCCTGTAAGCCAAGATCATTGGCTTGCATGAACAGTAACCTATTTGTTACCTTCAGGGCCGACTGTGATCACACTCGAAGAATATTTGCAGGAAAACGAAACAAGTCCGTTTGGACGCTGGTTTTCCGCCCTGGGTCCGCAAGCGGCGCTTAAGGTATCCAACGCGTTGGTACGACTGGAGTTAGGCAATACATCCAACATCAAGTGGTTCGAAGGTCTCGGTGAATGCCGAATAAATTGGGGCCCCGGTTATAGAATCTATCTTGTTCAAGAGGGGAAACGTCTGATCATCCTATTTGGTGGAGGCGATAAGTCCACTCAAAAAGCCGACATCAAACAGGCAAAGATTCTAATAGCGGAGTTTCGGACTCGAAAAAAAGCTGAGCGGAACCGGAGATAAAGTTATGGCACTCACCCGAAGCTATAAGCACACCATTGCCGAGCGCGCTCAGCGTGATCCCGAGTTCGCTCAGGCATTGCTGGATGAGGCTGCTACTCTGTTTCTTAACGGTGAGCCTGAAATGGCGAGGATCATTTTGCGCGACCTCGTCAACGCCACCGTAGGTTTTGAAGAACTGGCAAAGGAAACGGCAAAACCAAGCAAAAGCCTTCATCGAATGTTGTCTGCCAAAGGCAATCCAAGCATGGATAACCTGGCGGCAATCTTCACCGTGATTCGGGCTACGCTTGGAGTAGATATGCACGTTCATGCGGTTCGTACGAACTGAAGTGTGAGAAATCGGCAGCTCAAACTGCGACACCACACCGCATGCCGCTTTTTTACTTATCGGCCCTGATCAGGCTAAATAGCCGCGCCTGATCGCCCACCCAACCGGATTAGTCCCATGTCCCGACAACGGCTCGCAATTGCCTGGATAGCCTGCTTCGCAGTGCTGTTCAACATGCTCGCCATGCCGATGACCGGTGCGATGGCACAGACGGTAAAATCGCCAGCCGAACAGTTATTGTGGGGCAGTTTCTGCACCTCCAGCGGCACGAAGATGGTGGCGATCTCGCTGGGCGATATCGAGCAAAAGGCCCCGCAGGGCGACGATCATTCCAACATGCAGCATTGCTGGTGTTGCTCCGGCTCCGCGTCGTCGATCGCGCTGCCCGGGCACGTGCCGCAGCTGTATTTTGCGCACTTCGAGGCCAATCGAAGCCTGCCCGCCGCCTCTCTCGATACGCCGACACCGCGCCAGCAATGGCCCAGTCTTAATCCCCGCGCATCCCCTCTGGTGTGATTCTTTCTCGCAATTGACCTGCGTCTTGAATCGTTCTGGAGAACTGCCATGTTGAACAAACTCATCGTTCTGGCGGCGTTACTGCTGCCTGCCTGTTTTGCCAATGCCCACGAATACAAAACCGGCGAGCTTGAAATCGCCCACCCGTGGTCGCAGGAACTGCCACCCAATGCGCAGACCGTCGCGGCGTACTTTTTGATTACCAACAAGGGCAAAACCGCCGACCGGCTGCTCAGTGTCGACTCGCCGATCGCAGGCGCCGCCGAGTTACACGAGCATGTAATGCAGAACGACATGATGAAAATGCAGCAGGTGCCGAGCGTCGAAATCCCGGCCGGAGGCACCGTCACGTTTGCACCGATGGCCTATCACGTGATGCTGCTGGAGCTCAAAGACCGCAGCCTGCTGAGCGACGGCAAGCGCTTCGCGCTGACGATGCATTTCGAGAAGTCCGCCGACGTGACCGTCGAGGTCGCGGTGCAGAAATCGGCGCCTGACGCCATGCAAGCGCACATGCACACGCCGTAATCATCTGCACTGAAAACGCCCATGCGCCCGCTTAGCGCCAGGTTATCCGCCCCCCGACGTCAGCTATTGAGCCTGACCCACGGCAGCTGGATCAGCCTGTTCGCCATGTTGATGATCTTTATCGGCCCGCTGATTTCTCAGTCGATGCCGATGGATCAACGCAGCCCGGCTTTGATGAATGTCTCCATGAGCATGTCGATGGACATGAGCATGGACATGTCGGCGATGGAGCACGGCGTGCAAGCCGCCGCCGAGCACTGCCCGCCCAAAGCCTCCCATCACGCACTTTGGGAAAAGTGCGGTTATTGCAGCCTGCTGTTCAATTGCCCGGCACTGACCGGCGGTGTGACATTCGCCGCTTTCGACACCCCGCCCACTAACACTTTCACCACCCCTTCCCCCCGTCTGGGCCACGCCCGGCAAACTTTCTTCCCCGGCGCCCGCACTCGCGCCCCACCCATCGACGCGTAAACACCCACCTCAGATCTCACACGGTCCGCAAGACAGCCGAAGCAACCTGTGGGAGCGAGCTTGCTCGCGAAGAGGGACTGTCAGTCAGCTTAAATGTCGTCTGGCATACCGCTTTCGCGAGCAAGCTCGCTCCTACAGGGATTGCGCAGGCTGCCGGCCGTGTCGTTTACGACTGTTCGATGGAAATTGTAATGTCCAGGTTTTCTGCTGACACACGCTTGAGCCCTGCCCAAGCGTTCTTTGCCGCGAACGAATCCAGTATTCGTTTCAGGCACGCCACTGCCATCCTTTGCGGCGCTCTGCTGACACCGATGGTGTTGGCCGATGAACACGCAAGCCCCAGCGAAGAACTGAGCCCGACGGTGATCACCGCCGTCGCGCCAAGCTCGCCACTGACGATCGTGACTAACCCCAAGGACCCACGCCAACCCGTGCCGGCCAGCGACGGTGCGGATTACCTGAAGACCATCCCAGGCTTCGCGCTCGTACGAAATGGCGGCACCAATGGCGATCCGGTCCTGCGCGGCATGTTCGGCTCGCGGCTGAACATCCTGACCAACGGCGGCCAGCTGCTCGGTGCCTGCCCCGGCCGGATGGACGCGCCAACCTCCTACATTTCACCGCAAACCTACGACAAACTCACCGTCATCAAAGGCCCGCAAACCGTGCTCTGGGGACCGGGCGCCTCGGCCGGCACCATCCTCTTCGACCGCGAACCGGAAAGCTTCGGCGAGCTTGGTACCCGGGTGAACGCCAGTGTGCTGGCCGGTTCCAATGGACGCTTCGACAAAGTGCTGGACACTGCTGCGGGCGGCCCTCTGGGTTACGTGCGCGTGATCGGCAACACCGCGCACTCCGACGACTACCAGGATGGCAACAACGATACGGTGCCGTCGCGCTACGACAAATGGAACGGCGATGTCGCGGTGGGTTGGACACCCGACGCCGACACCCTGCTGGAACTGACTGCCGGCAAGGGCGATGGTGAAGCGCGTTACGCCGGGCGCAGCATGGACGGCTCGCAGTTCAAGCGCGAAAGCCTGGGCCTGCGTGTCGAGAAGTCGAACATCGGCGATGTGCTGGATAAGGTCGAAGCGCAGATCTACTACAACTACGCCGACCACGTGATGGACAACTACACCCTGCGCACGCCATCGGGTACCGGGATGATGTCCGGCCCCATGGCTTCCAACGTTGACCGCCGAACCCTTGGCGCCCGGATCAAAGCCACCTGGCACTGGGCCGATGTGCAGTTGATCAGCGGCATCGATGCGCAGACCAGCGAACACCGCCAACGCAGCGCCATGGGCGTCGACGTCTACAAGGACCTGCCCTACACCCAGGACGCCGACTTCCACAACTACGGCGTGTTCAGCGAACTGACCTGGTTCGCCGCCGACCGTGACCGGCTGATCACTGGCGCGCGCCTGGACCGCGCTTCGGCCAAGGATTACCGGCAGACCACCGGCTCGGGGATGATGACCCGCGCCAACCCGACCGCCGACGACACCCGCGCCGACACGTTGCCGAGCGGCTTCATCCGGTACGAGCACGACCTGGCCGACAGCCCGACCACGCTCTACGCCGGCCTCGGTCACACCCAGCGCTTCCCGGATTACTGGGAACTGTTTTCGCCCAGCTCCGGGCCCGCCGGTTCAGTGAATGCCTTCGATTCGATCAAGCCAGAGAAAACCACCCAGCTCGACGTCGGCCTGCAATACCAGTCCGAAGACCTCGAAGCCTGGGCGTCGGGTTATGTCGGGCAAGTGCGCGACTACATCCTGTTCAACTACACGCCCGCAATGATGGGCATGACATCGCAAGCCGAGAACATCGACGCGCGAATCATGGGTGGCGAACTCGGCGCAGCCTACACGCTGAGCTCGAACTGGAAGGCCGACGCGACCCTGGCCTACGCCTGGGGCAAGAACAGCAGCGACGGCAATGCCCTGCCACAAATGCCACCGCTGGACGCGCGGTTCGGCCTGACCTACAGCGAAAACAACTGGAGCGCCGGCGCCTTGTGGCGCGTGGTCGCGGCGCAAAACCGCATCGACCGGAACAAGGGCAACGTGGTCGGCAAGGACTTCGACAAGACCCCGGGGTTTGCCGTGTTCTCGCTCAATGGGGCGTATCGGATTAACAAAAACTGGAAGGTCAGCAGTGGCGTCGACAACTTGTTCGACAAGGCTTACGCCGAGCATTTGAACCTGGCCGGCAACGCCGGTTTTGGCTATCCGGCCAATGACCCGCAGGCCATAAAAGAACCGGGGCGAACGCTCTGGACCCGGGTGGACATGAGTTTCTAACAAGAAAATCAAAAGATCGCAGGCTACGCCAGCTCCTACATGAAACGCGCCCCCTGCAGGAGCTGTCGAGTGAAACGAGGCTGCGATCTTTTCAAGACAAATTGAATCGCCAAGCGGAGCACAACCGATGCAACAACCCAAACCGAATTTCTACAACCTGGCCTGGCGCTGGCATTTCTACGCCGGCCTGTTCGTCGCGCCATTCATGGTGATGCTGGCGCTGACCGGCATCATTTACCTGTTCAAGCCGCAGCTCGACCCGTTGATGTACAACAGCTTGATGAACGTCCCCGCCGGGCATCACAACGTCCCGGCCGACAACCTGCTCACGCGGGTAAAAGAGGCGTATCCACACGCCACGATCAAACAGTACCTGCCACCGGTCAACGCCGAGCGCAGCGCGCAATTTGTCGTGCTCAATGGCGGCAGCGAGCTCAACGTGTTTGTCGATCCGTACCACGGCGACATCCTCGGCGAGCAAGATGCGAAGAACAATCTGCAAGCCGTTGCACGAGCGATTCACGGTGAATTGATGATCGGTACGGTCGGTGATCGACTGGTCGAACTGGCCGCCGGTTGGGCCGTGGTGCTGGTGGTCTCCGGCGTATTTTTGTGGTGGCCACGCGGGCAAGCCGCCGGCATATTGTGGCCACGGCTGAACAGTCGCGGGCGCGTGCTCTGGCGTGACCTGCATGCCGTCACCGGTTTCTGGGGCGCCACTTTTCTGCTGGTGATGCTGCTCAGCGGCATGACCTGGACCGGGTTCTGGGGACAGAAATACGCGCAAGTGTGGAACGTGTTTCCGGCGGCGATGTGGGACAACGTGCCGACGTCTGACGTCGAGGCGCGGACGCTCAATACCGCCACTCGCCAGACCGTGCCATGGGCGATGGAAAACACACCGATGCCAATGTCCGGCGACCACGCCGAACACATGACCCACGGCGGCGCACAAGCCGGCCCTGCTGCTCCGACCATCAGCCTGCAAGACGTGCAGAACATCGCCGTACAGCGCAAGGTCGAACCGGGTTACAGCATCACCTTGCCGACCACCGCCACTGGCGTGTTCACCATCGCGGTGTTTGCGGATGATCCGCGCAACGACGCCACATTGCATATCGATCAGTACACCGGCGATGTCCTCGCCGATGTGCGCTGGGAGCATTACGGCACCGTCGCCCGCGTCACGGAAACCGGCGTGATGTTGCACGAAGGCAAGATGTTCGGTGCCTTCAATCAGATCGTCGTGCTGCTGATCTGCCTGATGATTTTGCTCAGCGCGGTCAGTGGTGTGGTGATCTGGTGGAAGCGTCGGCCACAGGGCAAATTCGGTGTCCCGCCGCTACGTCACGATCTGCCGAAATGGAAAACGGCGATGGTCATCATGTTTGCCCTGGCGCTGGCGTTTCCGTTGGTGGGGGCTTCGCTGATCGTCGTATGGCTGCTGGATCGACTGCTGCTGTCGCGCCTCACCCGGCAAACCGAATCTGCCCCAACTTCATCGTAAAACACGTTCCGCGCTTTTCTCCCCGCTCCCACAGGCTTCACCCAACCCCTGTGGGAGCGAGCCTGCTCGCGAATGCGGTGTGTCAGACAACATAAATGGCGAATGACACGCCCTCTTCGCGAGCAGGCTCGCTCCCACAAGTGATCACTGTTGACCGCCCCAATGTAGCGCACCTCGTCGCACCAACGCCTCATGCGCGTCCCTTCGTGGTGCGCCACCTGAACCACGCAACCGCTCTAACACGACATTTTCCTGCCTTTTACCGACCGGGCACAGCCCTTGCTAAAGACCCTTCAGTAGTCCGCATCTGCCACCCACAAAATTCATAAATTCATGGAGATCGCACAATGAAGCGTCGTAGCTTGATCAAGGCTTTCACACTCACGGCAAGCATTGCCGCGATGGGCATGACCTGGACTGTCCAGGCCGCCGAGACCATCAAGGTCGGTATTCTGCATTCGTTGTCCGGCACCATGGCGATCTCCGAGACCTCGCTCAAAGACATGGCGTTGATGACCATCGACGAGATCAATGCCAAGGGTGGCGTAAACGGCAAGATGCTGGAACCGGTAGTCGTCGACCCGGCATCGAACTGGCCGCTGTTCGCCGAAAAGGGCCGTCAGTTGCTGACCCAGGATAAGGTTGCCGTGGTATTTGGCTGCTGGACGTCGGTATCGCGTAAATCGGTATTGCCGGTGTTCGAAGAGCTCAATGGCCTGCTGTTCTACCCGGTGCAATACGAAGGCGAAGAGATGTCGCCGAACGTGTTCTACACCGGCGCCGCGCCGAACCAACAGGCGATCCCGGCGGTGGAATACCTGATGAGCGAAGAAGGCGGCAGCGCCAAGCGTTACTTCCTGCTGGGCACCGACTACGTCTACCCGCGCACCACCAACAAAATCCTGCGCTCGTTCCTGCACTCCAAAGGTGTGGCGGACAAAGATATCGAAGAGGTCTACACCCCGTTCGGCCACAGCGACTATCAAACCATCGTGGCCAACATCAAAAAATTCTCGGCCGGTGGCAAGACTGCGGTGATCTCCACCGTCAACGGCGACTCCAACGTGCCGTTCTATAAAGAGCTGGCTAACCAGGGTTTGAAAGCCACCGACGTACCCGTCGTGGCGTTCTCGGTCGGCGAAGAAGAACTGCGTGGCATCGACACCAAACCGCTGGTGGGCAACCTCGCGGCGTGGAACTACTTCGAGTCCGTCGAGAACCCGACGAACCAGAAATTCGTCGCCGACTGGAAAGCCTACGCCAAGAAACACAACCTGCCGGGTGCCGACAAAGCGGTGACCAACGACCCGATGGAAGCCACCTACGTGGGCATCCATATGTGGGCACAAGCGGCGGAGAAAGCCAAGTCCACCGACGTCGACAAAGTCCGCGAAGCCCTGGCCGGCCAGACCTTTGCCGCGCCATCGGGCTACACCCTGACCATGGACAGCACCAACCATCACCTGCACAAACCGGTGATGATCGGCGAGATCCAGGCAGACGGTCAGTTCAACGTGGTATGGCAAACAGAAGGACCGATCCGCGCCCAGCCGTGGAGCCCGTTCATCCCGGGCAACGAAAAGAAGCCTGAGTATGCGGTGAAGAGCAACTAAGCCACTGGATGTCGGGCCTGACGAAATTGTCCGGCCCGACACAATTCCCTGTAGGAGCGAGCTTGCTCGCGATGGTGTGTCAGGCGACATAAATGTAGCTGATACACCATCGCGAGCAAGCTCGCTCCTACAATGTCCGCGTCAAGGCGACCAATTATGCCCACCGCCCTTCACCGCTTCATTATTGCCGTCGCGCTGTTGTTGCCGATGGCCGCCCACGCCAGTGACGCCGAAGACTTCATCGCGGCCAATCCCGTGCAACAAGCCAAACTTCTGGAAGCCTGGGCCGCGCAGCCCGAGCCGGCCCGCATCGAACTGATCAACGCCCTGCAACAAGGTGAGTTGACCCTCGACGGCCAGCCGAAAACCCTGCGCCTGAATAACCGCCTGCGGGGTCTCATCGACACCGCACTGGCCAGCCACCAATTGCTCGCCGCCGACGCCCACCTCCGTCTGGCCGCTGCCCGGCAATTGCAGAAAAGCGCAAAACCGGCGCAGCTTGCCTTCCTCGACCGGCAATTGGCGGGCGAAAAAGATGCAAGCGTTCACGCCGCCCTGAGCCTGGCGCTGGCCAATCTGCAACTGGTAGACACCACCCCCGCCGTGCGCCTCGCCGCGGTGCGTCTGCTCGGTGAAACGGGCGATCCATTGGCCCGCACCCGCCTCGAAAGCCTGCTTGAACCGGGCGTCGAGACCGACGCCACCGTGCGTACCGCCGCCGAAACCAGCCTGGCGCAAGTCAAACACAAACTGCTGATCGGCGAGGTCCTCGGCGAGGCGTTCAGCGGCATGTCCCTCGGTTCGATCCTGCTATTGGCAGCGCTGGGGCTGGCGATCACCTTCGGCCTGCTCGGCGTCATCAACATGGCCCACGGCGAGATGCTGATGCTAGGTGCCTACTCGACGTACGTGGTGCAGTTGATGTTTCAGCGCTTCGCCCCGCAAGCCATCGAGTTCTACCCGCTGATTGCATTGCCAGTGGCGTTTTTTGTCACCGCCGCCATCGGCATGGCGTTGGAACGCACGGTGATTCGTCACCTCTACGGCCGGCCGCTGGAAACCCTGCTCGCCACCTGGGGCATCAGCCTGATGCTGATTCAGCTTGTCAGATTGATGTTCGGTGCGCAGAACGTTGAAGTGGCCAACCCGGCGTGGTTGTCGGGCGGGATTCAAGTGCTGCCCAACCTCGTGCTGCCGTACAACCGCATCGTCATCATCGCGTTCGCCCTGTTCGTGGTGGTGCTGACCTGGCTATTGCTGAACAAAACGCGTCTCGGCTTGAATGTCCGCGCCGTAACCCAGAACCGCAACATGGCCGCCTGCTGCGGTGTGCCGACCGGGCGCGTGGACATGCTCGCGTTCGGCCTCGGTTCGGGCATCGCCGGCCTCGGTGGCGTAGCGCTGAGCCAGATCGGCAACGTCGGCCCGGACCTGGGCCAGAGCTACATCATCGACTCGTTCCTGGTGGTAGTGCTTGGCGGCGTCGGTCAGTTGGCCGGTAGCGTACTGGCCGCCTTCGGCCTCGGTATTGCCAACAAGATTCTCGAACCGCAGATCGGTGCCGTACTCGGAAAGATCCTGATCCTCGCACTGATCATTCTGTTCATCCAGAAGCGTCCGCAAGGTCTCTTCGCACTGAAAGGACGGGTGATCGACTGATGAACCAGCCCCTGATGCTCACGGCCACGCAAAAGGCCGGCCCCAAAGTCACGATCGCGCTGGGCACGGTGATTCTCGCTCTGCTGCTGGCGTTGCCGCTGCTGTCGCTGATGTCGCCGGACAGCGCGCTGCATGTCTCGGCTTACACGCTGACGCTGGTAGGCAAGATTCTCTGCTACGCCATCGTCGCCCTCGCGCTGGACCTGGTCTGGGGTTATGCCGGCCTGCTGTCCCTCGGCCACGGTTTGTTCTTCGCCCTCGGCGGCTATGCAATGGGCATGTACCTGATGCGCCAGGCCTCGGGTGATGGCTTGCCGGCGTTCATGACGTTCCTGTCATGGACCGAATTGCCGTGGTACTGGACCGGCACCAGCAGCTTCCTCTGGTCGATGTGCCTGGTGGTGTTGGCGCCGGGGCTGCTGGCGCTGGTGTTCGGGTTCTTCGCCTTCCGCTCGCGGATCAAAGGCGTGTACTTCTCGATCATGACCCAGGCCCTGACGTTTGCCGGGATGCTGCTGTTCTTTCGCAACGAAACCGGGTTCGGCGGCAACAACGGTTTCACCAACTTCCGCACCATTCTCGGCTTTGGCATTACTGAACCGGGGACTCGCGCGGTGCTGTTTTTCGCGACAGTGCTGTTGCTGGTCGCGAGTCTGTTCATCGGCTGGCGCCTGGCGCAGAGCAAGTTTGGCCGGGTCCTGACTGCGCTGCGTGATGCCGAAAACCGCTTGATGTTCTGCGGTTACGACCCTCGCGGTTTCAAACTGTTTGTCTGGGTGTTGAGTGCGGTGATGTGCGGTTTGGCCGGCGCGCTGTACGTGCCGCAAGTCGGGATTATCAACCCGAGCGAAATGTCGCCGACCAACTCCATCGAGGCCGCCGTCTGGGTGGCGCTCGGTGGTCGCGGCACGCTGATCGGTCCGCTGCTCGGCGCCGGCGTGGTCAATGGCATGAAGAGCTGGTTCACCGTGGCATTCCCCGAGTACTGGCTGTTTTTTCTCGGGGCGCTGTTCATCGTCGTGACCCTGTACCTGCCCAAAGGCGTGATCGGCCTGCTGAAAAAAAGGGGTGAACAATGAGAGTGACTGCGACGGCTGAATTCATGCTCGAACCGGCCTTTTTCCCGGTGGACCCGAACAAGGACGCAGGCAGTAGCCGCGACGCCATCGGCCTCGGACAACGCGCCAGCCCCGGCCTCAACACCCGCCACGGCACCCTCCTGACCCTGGAAGACATCAGCGTCAGCTTCGACGGTTTCAAGGCGCTGAACGATCTGAACCTGTACATCGGTGTCGGCGAATTACGCTGCATCATCGGCCCCAACGGCGCGGGCAAGACCACGCTGATGGACGTGATCACCGGCAAGACTCGCCCCAGTCACGGCAAGGCCTGGTTCGGTGAAACCCTCGATCTGACGCAGATGAGTGAAGTGCAGATTGCCCAGGCCGGTATCGGCCGCAAGTTCCAGAAACCGACGGTGTTCGAAGCCTTGAGCGTGTTTGAAAACCTCGAGCTGGCGCAGAAAACCGACAAGTCGGTGTGGGCCAGTCTGCGTGCGCGCCTTAGTGGCGAACAGCAAGACCGCATCAGCGAAGTGCTGGAAACGATTCGCCTGACCACCTCGGTCAATCGCCCCGCCGGTTTGCTTTCCCATGGACAGAAGCAGTTTCTGGAGATCGGCATGTTGCTCATGCAGGACCCGCAACTGTTGCTGCTCGACGAGCCAGTGGCAGGCATGACCGACGCCGAAACCGAATTCACCGCCGAACTGTTCAAGCGCCTGGCGGGCAAGCATTCGCTGATGGTAGTGGAACATGACATGGGCTTCGTCGGCTCCATCGCCGACCACGTGACCGTGTTGCACCAGGGCAGCGTGCTGGCCGAAGGGTCGCTGGAACAAGTGCAGGACAACGAGCGGGTGATCGAGGTTTATCTCGGAAGATGAATTTGCGTTTGTAGGAGCGAGGCTTGCCCGCGAAAGGGGCTCCTCGGTCCAACTGCAAAACCACGTCATCGTTCTTCGCGGGCAAGTCGAATCGTCGCACCGCTCGCTCCTACAGAGCTTTGGGGGAATTTGAACATGCTGCAAGTCGACAAGCTGCACCAGTACTACGGCGGTAGCCACATTTTGCGCGGCCTGACGTTTGACGTGCAGGTCGGCGAAGTCACCTGCCTGCTCGGACGCAACGGCGTGGGCAAGACCACACTGCTCAAATGCCTGATGGGTTTGCTGCCGGCCAAAGAAGGCGCGGTGAATTGGGAAGGTCAACCGATCACCACCTTCAAGCCGCATCAACGGGTGCATGCCGGGATCGCCTACGTGCCTCAGGGCCGGGAGATTTTCGGCCGCCTGACCGTGGAAGAAAACCTGCTGATGGGCCTGTCGCGCTTTCCCGGGTCCGAAGCCAGGGAGGTCCCGGCGTTCATCTACGAGCTGTTCCCGGTGTTGCTGCAAATGAAGCAACGGCGCGGCGGTGACTTGTCCGGTGGCCAGCAACAGCAGCTCGCCATCGGAAGAGCATTGGCCAGTCGCCCACGGCTGCTGATCCTCGATGAGCCCACCGAAGGCATTCAGCCGTCCGTGATCAAGGAGATCGGTGCCGTGATCAAGAAACTCGCAGCTCGCGGCGACATGGCGATTTTGCTGGTCGAGCAGTTCTACGATTTCGCCGCCGAACTGGCCGACCACTACCTGGTGATGTCCCGGGGCGAGATCGTGCAGCAGGGCCGCGGAAAAAATATGGAGGCCGAGGGTGTACGCGGTCTGGTTACGATCTAATCTGCAGCGTCCTATCGATAATTAGAAACCATGAATTTGCCTGCCCCGACAACGCCGTTCACCCCGAGTTGGCATGCCGAGCTGGAGCTGGGTTACGCCCGGTTCGGCGACAGCACGCGCCCGGTTCAGCGCCGCCACCTGGGTCCGCTGCGGGTGCAGAAGCACCTGTATGCCGAAGGGCCGCAGGTGTGCCAGCACATCATCGTCCACCCGCCGGGCGGAATTGCCGGCGGTGACCGGCTGGACATCTCGGCCAGCGTCGGCCGCGATGCCTGGGCGCAGATCACCAGTCCGGGCGCGGCCAAGTGGTATCGCGCGGCCGGCCCCGCCTATCAGCAGCTCGACTTGCGGGTCGCCGCCGGTGCGACACTGGAATGGTTGCCACAGGAGACGATCATCTTCAGTGCGGCGCAGGCTGAACTCAGCACCTCCATCGACCTTGAAGGCGATGCCCGGCTGTTCTACTGGGACGTCGTGGCCTTGGGTCGCCCGGCCAGCGGCGAGCGTTTCGACCTCGGGCATTTTCAGGCGAAACTGGATATCCGCCGTGACGGCCAGTTGCTCTGGCACGAACGCCAGCGCATTGTCGGGGATGACGGTTTGCTTGATTCGCCAATCGGCCTGGACGGGCAACCGGTGTTTGCAACGTTGCTGGTGACCGGCGAAATTGATAGTGAGCTACTGGATAGGTGCCGCTCGCTGAACAATGACGTACGCGGGGATCTGACACAGTTGCCGGGGCTATTGGTTGCCCGGTGCCTGGCCAGTGAAGCGCTGTTGGCGCGAGGCTGGCTGATCGATTTGTGGCGGTTATTGCGCCCGTCATTGCTAGGCCGGGAAGCCGTCCCACCCAGAATATGGAGCACCTGAAATGCGATCTCCTGTAGGAGCGAGGCTTGCCCGCGAAGCTTTTGGCGGCCTCAAGGTCCCCTTCGCGGGCAAGCCTCGCTCCTACAGGTTGAGTAACCTTTTTTATCTGCCGATTATGGATTCCAACAATGGACCTGACCCCACGCGAAAAAGACAAGCTGCTGATCTTCACCGCTGGCCTGGTGGCCGAGCGGCGTTTGGCCCGTGGCGTGAAACTCAATTACCCGGAAGCCATGGCTTACATTTCCGCGGCGCTGCTCGAAGGCGCGCGTGACGGCCGGACCGTGGCCGAGCTCATGCATTTCGGTACCACCCTGCTCAGCCGTGAACAAGTGATGGAAGGCATCCCGGAAATGATCCCGGAGATCCAGGTAGAAGCCACGTTCCCCGATGGCACCAAACTGGTCACCGTCCACCAACCCATCGCCTGAGGCCGCGTCATGACTTACCACATCCGCGATGCAGTGCACGCCGACCTCCCGGCAATTCGCGACATCTACAACGATGCCGTGCTCAACACCACGGCGATCTGGAACGAACAGGCCGTGGACCTCGGCAATCGCCAGGCCTGGTTCAGCGCCCGGCAATCCCAGGGTTATCCGATTCTGGTCATCGTCGACGTCGACAACAGCGTGCTGGGCTACGCTTCATTTGGCGACTGGCGGCCGTTCGATGGTTTCCGCCACACCGTTGAGCATTCGGTCTACGTGCGTAGCGACCAGCGCGGCAATGGTCTGGGCCCACAACTGATGAATGTGCTGATTGAACGCGCCAAAGAGTGCGCCAAGCACGTCATGGTTGCCGCCATTGAAAGTGGAAATGCCGCGTCTATTCGTCTGCATGAACGCGCCGGTTTCGTGACCACCGGTCAAATGCCCCAGGTGGGCACCAAGTTTGGCCGCTGGCTGGACCTGACCTTTATGCAACTGACCCTCAATCCTGGCGCGCAACCGCCGACTGCCAGCAAGGAGTAACGCCCGATGAACCCCGCCCAACTGCGACGCGTCAATGTTGAAAGTTTTGCGCACTATCGTCAGGGTTTGATTGATTTGCTGCTCGACGCCGTCGGCTATGGCGCCAGCGTCGGGTTCATGGCCAATCTGGACGCGACCCAGGCCCGAGCCTATTTCGATGACGTCCAGGACAACCTGAACAAAGGCAACGTGCTGCTATGGGTGGTGGTCAAGGACGAAGAGGTACTGGCCAGTGTGCAACTGACCCTGTGCCAGAAAGCCAATGGCCTGAACCGCGCCGAAGTGCAAAAGCTGCTGGTGCGCGAACAGGCACGCCGCCGAGGGTTGGGCCAACAATTGATGAGCGCGCTGGAACAGGCTGCGCTCCAGCACAAGCGCGGCATGCTCTACCTCGACACCGAGGCCGGCTCCCCCGCCGAGGATTTCTACAAGGCCTTGGGATACACCCGCGCAGGCGAAATCCCCGACTACGCCTGCGACCCGAGTGGTCAGTACAAACCGACCGCCCTGTACTACAAGATTCTCCAGGGGGCCCATTGATGATTCCCGGTGAATACCAAATCCAGCCCGGCGACATCGAGCTCAACGTTGGCCGCCGCACCGTCAGTTTGAAGGTGGCGAACAGCGGCGACCGGCCAATCCAGGTCGGCTCGCACTATCACTTTTTCGAAACCAACGATGCCCTGACCTTCGACCGCGCCGCCAGTCGCGGCATGCGCCTGAACATCCCTGCCGGCACCGCCGTTCGCTTCGAACCGGGGCAGAGCCGCGAGGTCGAGTTGGTGGACCTGGCCGGGCATCGCCGGGTGTTCGGCTTTGCCGGGCGGATCATGGGTGACCTGTAGGTCATTCAGCGCCGGCACCGACCCCTTCGCGGGCAAGCCTCGCTCCTACAAGGGAACACAAGCACCTGTAGGAGCGAGGCTTGCCCGCGAATGCGATTTCACATCCAATTAATTCCCAAGGCATGCATATGAAGATTTCCCGTCAAGCCTACGCCGATATGTTCGGTCCCACCGTCGGTGACAAGGTCCGTCTGGCCGACACCGAGCTATGGATCGAAGTAGAAAAGGACTTCACCACCTACGGCGAGGAAGTGAAATTCGGCGGCGGCAAAGTCATCCGCGACGGTCAGGGTCAAAGCCAGTTGCTGGCCGCCGAAGTGGTCGATACCTTGATCACCAACGCGCTGATCATCGACCACTGGGGCATCGTCAAGGCCGATGTCGGCCTCAAGGACGGGCGCATCGCCGCCATCGGCAAGGCCGGCAACCCGGACATTCAGCCGAACGTCACCATCGCGGTCGGCGCCAGCACTGAAGTGATCGCCGGTGAAGGCATGATCCTCACCGCCGGTGGCATCGATACGCACATCCACTTCATCTGCCCGCAGCAGATCGAAGAGGCGCTGATGAGCGGCGTCACCACCATGATCGGCGGCGGCACCGGCCCGGCCACCGGCACTAACGCGACCACCTGCACCCCCGGCCCGTGGCACCTGGCACGCATGCTCCAGGCCGCCGACGCATTCGCGATGAACATCGGCTTCACCGGCAAGGGCAACGCCAGCCTGCCGGAACCGTTGATCGAACAGGTCAAGGCCGGCGCCATCGGCCTGAAGCTGCACGAAGACTGGGGCACCACGCCCGCCAGCATCAACAACTGCCTGAACGTCGCCGACCAGTACGACGTGCAGGTGGCGATCCACACCGACACCCTCAACGAGTCCGGTTTCGTCGAAACCACCCTCGCCGCCTTCAAGGGCCGCACCATCCACACCTACCACACCGAAGGCGCGGGCGGCGGTCACGCCCCGGACATCATCAAGGCTTGCGGCTTTGCCAACGTGCTGCCGAGCTCGACCAACCCGACGCGACCGTTCACCCGTAACACCATCGACGAACACCTCGACATGTTGATGGTCTGCCACCACCTGGACCCGAGCATTGCCGAAGACGTGGCCTTCGCCGAAAGCCGTATTCGTCGTGAAACCATCGCCGCCGAAGACATCCTTCACGACCTCGGCGCGTTCTCGATGATCAGCTCGGACAGTCAGGCCATGGGGCGCGTTGGCGAAGTCATCACCCGCACCTGGCAAACCGCCGACAAAATGAAAAAACAGCGTGGGCCGTTGCCCGGTGATGGCGAAGGCAACGACAACTTCCGCGTCAAACGCTACATCGCCAAGTACACGATCAACCCGGCCATCACCCATGGTATCAGCCATGAAGTCGGTTCGATTGAAGTGGGCAAATGGGCCGATCTGGTGCTGTGGCGTCCGGCGTTCTTCGGCGTTAAACCAACGCTGATCCTCAAGGGCGGGGCCATCGCCGCCAGCCTGATGGGTGATGCCAACGCCTCGATTCCAACTCCGCAACCGGTGCATTACCGCCCGATGTTCGCCAGTTACGGCGGCTCACTGCACGCGACCAGCCTGACCTTTATCAGCCAGGCGGCGCGGGCGGCGGGTCTTCCGGAGGCCCTGGCCCTGAAGAAAAAAATTGCCGTGGTCAAAGGTTGCCGCGAGGTGCAGAAAACCGACCTGATTCACAACGACTACTTGCCCAACATCGAGGTCGATCCGCAGACTTATCAGGTCAAGGCGGACGGCGTTTTGCTGTGGTGTGAACCGGCGGATGTGTTGCCGATGGCTCAGCGTTATTTCTTGTTTTGAGCCGTTGAGCGGTACTACGAAAAAGGCCTGGAGCTTACGCAGATCCAGGCCTTTGTTCATTGGTCAGCCCCGTTTGAAAACATCAGAGTGGGTGTTTGGCCAACTCCGCGCGGGTAAGTTTCTCGATCAGCCCGGATTCTTCGATCTGGAGCTGGGCATCCAGCTCTTCGGACTGCGTCTTGTATTGCGCCTCCGACAGTGTGCCGGCCTGCTGGCTTTCACGCAGACTGGCCAGGCGATCCTGATAGGGTTCGCGCTGCGCTTCGAATTGCGGCCGGTACTTGTTGGTCACGAAGTCTTTCCAGAAGTCTTTCGCCACCAGCGACTGAAACTCTGCAGGTGAACTGTCCAGCGCTACTACCTTGGTGTACGCCTGATCCAGCATCGCGGGGGTGACATTGCCAAGCCTGGTGAATCTGACTTGCTGCGGCTGCCCCGGCAAGGCGAGCCGGTCCTTGAGGCCGTAACGGTAGGCCAGTTTTATCTCGACCTCTTCCAGGAGCCTGATGCGCTCATTTCTCTCGGCCGCCGACAAACCCGGCGTGTTGTTGATCGCAGTGGTTCGCTGTTCGATATCGGCAAGAGCGATCTTCTCGACCTCATCCAGGCGGAACAAGCCTCGGGACAATTTCAAAAGCGCCGCGCTCTGCTCCCCGTCCAACGCCAGCGTTCGGGCCCTGTACACCAATGCCATGATTTCCAGATTGCTGAACGACAATGCTGCACGGTCGCAGCAGGCCGGCCGCCCGGCCCACTCGAACATCTGCGCGCGAAGCGCTTCGGACTCGGGGTTGGCTTCACTAATGGTGTCGATCACCGCCCATACGCGCCGCTGAAGGTCACCGTGACTGGCGCGAGCGTTTTCAAGGTCATTGAGGACCTGGAAGAATCCATGCGAGCCGTCCTGTGCAGCCAGTGACTGCCACTGGGCAGTCCTCGCCGTGAGCTGGTCGGCGGGCAGGTCTTTGGTCCAGCGATCAAGTGCCACTTGTCCCTGCCCGCCCAATATCACGCGTTCAACGGGCGCCCTTGGGGCTTGATATTCGAACACTCCCGGCCGCCTTAACCCCCACAGATCCAGACGCTCACGCTCGAGTCGGCTCCAGTAATCACGCAGCTGTTGCTGGCCCACCTCTGACAGGGGATTGCCACCTATGAAGGTAAAGCCGTTGAGGTGCGCCGCCTGTTCCAGTTGCTCGGCAGACGGGGCGATGACCGACGCCGGAAACGACGCGATCCGGTTGTTTCTCAAATCAACGGTATCCAGCAAAGGCTGGGCACCCAGCCCGACTGGCCAGGTATCAACATCGACCGAATTCAAAGAGAGCGTGCGCATATCCGTTATCCCGCTGAAGTCCGGCAGCAGACCCAAGGGGTTGGAAGACAGGTTCAACGCCCGGAGTGTTGTCCGCCGCGCCAACAACTCAGCCGTCTCCGGGGTCAGACGAATGCGGTTTTTCTGAAGGAACAAGCGAGTCAACCCATGCATTTCGCCCAACGCCGGAGGTATCGCTGTCAGCTGGTTGTTCGACAGGTCCAGCCAGCGCACGCCTCTGAAATGCGCAAGGAATCCCTCTGGAGAAACGCTCAGGCCCATGCCGTTGAGCTTGAGCGA
Organism: Pseudomonas sp. IT-P253; assembly: GCF_949768125.1. Classification (NCBI taxonomy): domain Bacteria; kingdom Pseudomonadati; phylum Pseudomonadota; class Gammaproteobacteria; order Pseudomonadales; family Pseudomonadaceae; genus Pseudomonas; species Pseudomonas sp. IT-P253. The sequence continues at coordinate 82,580 of NZ_CATKPT010000033.1, forward strand.
CCCTACGTGACTGAAGTCGGCCTCAAGGTCCGGCACGCTGTCCAGCGTCTGACCACTTAAATCGAGCTCAAAACCGATCGGACTCCCGTCGACAGCATTTCTTTGCGGGGCTTGCCGCCTCCAGCACGCTCGAATGCGGTCAGCCGCCGTGTATCTCTCCGACCGCTCGGACAGACCCGCAGAAAACTGGCCAGCCCGAACATAGCGCTGGCGTGCGCCGCCCCCCGAAAACGCCCAGGCCGACAATTGCTGGTTTAACGTTTCATACTCAGCCTCAAGGCGAGCCAGTTCGGTCTCCACGGCGCTGCCATGGGTTTGCAGAAATTCGGCAACCTCAAATTCATCGAAGCCGGGATACAGTTGACGAATTCTGCCGCTCATCGAGTCCTGAACTTTAAATGCGCCTGGAAGACTCCCCTCCAACAGCTCAGGTCTCAGCGTTTGCAGACGCTCCCGATAGTCCTTGAGCTGCTGCCAACCCTGGCGAGTAAACGGATTACCCTCCAGAAGCGTGACCCGATTGACCCTGGCGTTCACTTCGAGTTGATCGTCGACCGTAGAGAGCATCTCCCCGGGCACTTCGGTCAGCTGGTTATCGCGCAAGTCCAGCGTTTTCAAGTCAGGCAGATTACCCGTGCCCAATGGCCAATGGTCTATGCCGGTGCCGCGCAGGTTGATGGTCTTCAGTCGAGCCATCGTGCTGAAGTCCGGCGCAACAGCCAACGGCGTTTCCGACAAATCGAGTTCTTCAAGCGCGCTCAATTGACCGAGCACTGCCGTATTGTGTTGGTTAAACCGAACCCGGCTGTCCGTGAGACTCAAGTGAGTCAAACCTTTCATATCACCGAGCGACTCGGGCAATTCGCTGAGCCGGGGCATCGTATTCAGGGTCAACTTCTTGAGCCCGGGAAACCCCTTGAGGAATGCATCGAGGTTGTTCACGCCGGTGTCGGTCAGCTTGAGTGTCTCGACATGACTGAAGCGGGCACTCAGCGACGGCAGCTCTACGCTCGAGTTGATGCTCAATCTCGAGCCACCCTGACGTCGCCAGCAACGCTTAATGATGCTGGCTATCTGTCGCTCGCGCCCGCCCGGGACTTGTACTCTTGCAAAGGGGGTACTGTCTGCCGTAACAGCCGCTTGAACCCAGGTGTTCAACTCATTTTTGAGGGTCGCGTACTCGGTTTCCTGTCGCGTCAGCCCACCTCGAACATCGTCCCCTAAAGAGCGCAGGAATGCTTCGACCTCGGCCTCGCTGAAGTCGGGATACAGCTTGAGCGTTCGCGCACGCGGCGTTCGGAAAAAATTGGCCACCTGTTGCCCGACAGGCACCGAGGGACCAACGCCGCCGAGCAGTTTCATGCCCGGCTCGACGCTCGGCCTGAGCACTCGGTGCTGCTGAAGCACCGTACTGAACTGATCGCGCGGCAACGGTGCCTGCTGCACCGCCCGTTTCAATCGCTCGGCGTCTTCGAGCGTGAAGCCCAGTGCTTGCCGCTCCTCTGTCGTCAAGGCCTGCAAGACAGACGAATAGAGGCTTGTAGAGGACGATTGAGCAAACCGGGTGTTTTCATCAACCACCAGTATTGCGCGTGTCGGTGCCTGGGGCGCACCGATCACGTCCAGCAATTTCCCTTGCGGCCCATACTCGCGCAGCTCGAAGCGCACGTCTTTCGGCCAGCCCGGGAGCGTCTCAAGGCTGTGCAAGGCCAAGCGTTCGCTATCGATGCCGGAGTAAGTCTCGAGGTACAGGCCTTCATATGCATGTGCCAAACGCAGATCCTCGCGGGCCCACTTGGCGTGCTCATAAATGCGCTGCGGTAGAGGCCCGGGTTGACCCAACGCCAGCAGTTCCTCCTGAGTCGCTTCCTCCAGAATCTGATCCACGACGACGCCGGGCAGCGACGGGAAAAAGATCTTGATCCGCTCCCCGGAGCTGTTCGCGCTGACGTCCTGTTCTCGGTACAAGGACTCGAACAACGAGCGTTTTTTGTCCTGTGCCGTGCGAGCGATTTCCTTACGCAGCTCAACGGCCCGTTGATCCAGCGTCAGATCCGATGCCCCCGGAACGTTTTCGATGTCGACCTTGCGCGCCTTGAACATCTCCAGCAGCGAGGTGAGTGCAGTGCCCTTTGCCGCGTCCTGGTCACTGACGACAAACGTTAGCCTGTTTGAGCGTTCACTCTGCGCGATCGGGTCTTCCCAGATAAGTTGTGCCTTACTGTCCAGGACTTTGATCGGGGGGGTAACCGGCAATAGTTCCTGACTGCGCATGACCCTGAACTGCATCCGTAAATCAGCCTTGGCGTAGACCTCGGGGTTATCGCTCCCCATCTGTTCCCTGAACGTTTCGAGGTCCCGGTCGATTCGAAAACGCGTGAGGGTGTTGGACAGTTGCGCCGCTGGCGCCTGTTGCTCGATATGCAGCCGACGCAGTTGGTCGGGCTCCACGCCGCTGGTGATCCTCGCCTGTTCCAGCTGCACATCGGTGAACGCCTGTGCGCGATAACCCAGGCGCCGCATCAGGATCGGCCCGTCCCAGTTCAAGGGTTCTTCGGCCTCATGGGTCCAGGCGCCGGCGCCGTTGTGTTCCAGTCGCGGGGCATACGCATCGATTCGGCTTGCGTGCTGGATACGATACTGCCCGTCGTCCGGATCCTGCTTGACCACAAAATGCTCATCCTCCAGCGGCAGGATGTCCTGACCTTTGTAACGATGCAGGCCCAGTTCGTTTGGTTTTGAACTCGCTGGCAGCTTGAGGGGAACGGTGTAAGGCCCGAGGTCAGGCGTCCATAACCGTTGCTTGCCCGTTGGCGATGTAACGGGCTGCAAACCCTCGATAACAGGTTCGGGCTTGACGGCAGTCAGCTTGCCAAACCCTTTGCTCGCGCCATGCATGAGCGCAATCAGCGCAAGGTTTTCCGCGACGTCGGTCAGGTGCCCCAAGGCAGCCCGATGATCACCCTCGCTCCATTCGATCACCCCTTCAAACGTCTCGCTCATGAGCTGAGCGGCCATGACGCCAATCATGACTTCACCCAGTACCGGAACAAACATCGAAACACCGTTTAATACCAGCATGCCGACCCCAAGCAATACCGCCATTTTCTGCGCGCGTACCCTGGCATCCACATCAGAGGTGGGGACCGCATAGTGGCGGGCATCGGCCATGATCTTGTCACGGCTCTTCTCATAGAGATCCACCCACAGATCGCCATTGGGTCCCCACAACCCTCGCTGGGCGAAACTCGAGGTGCGAATGTAAGGGTCTTCGACCGGTTCCTGTCTGGGCGCTTGTTCCGGTGGCAATTCTTTAGGCGTAATAAGCACAGAGAAGGGGTTGATCAAATCAAACCCTTTCATCCAGGGAGATCGCAGCGCAGCCAGCGGATCGGCCAGCGCATCTGCCGCCTTGCGGGTGAACTGACTGAAGTAATACGGGCGATCGGCATACGCCACGAACTGGCTGAAAAAGCGTTGGTACTCAGTCGGGCTGCCATCCCGAGGTTTGGACGGATCGCGGGCCATGAATTGGCGCTTGAGCTCGGCATCCATCTCACGCCCTTTGTAGCGTTTCAGTGGATGCTCTGGATCATGGGGAACGTAAAGAATCATTGCATCGGAGTATTTGTATTTTTCGCCGATGAGAAACAGGACACAGCCCGTCATTTTTTTCTTCATCAGCCCCAGGTCACGAAACCACACCGGTTGGCCATCTACCGTGGGACTCATCTCCCCGTCGATGACCGACACAATCATTGAGTAATCCTTCGGTTCGATGTCCTTTTTCAGCAAGGCCAGCTCGGCAGCAGCCCGCATCGCATCTTTTTGGCTGGTCACAAACCGTTGACGCAGAAACGCCACTGCAACCGGATTGTCCGGTTGCAAAAAGTCCTTCAGGTACACCTGATACTTCGCACCAATATCCAGCTCCCGACACAGCGTCAAAAACTGCGCCGTCGTCAGGGAGGTGGCCACCTGGCCGAGTTCGCCCGGGGTCGACTCAGCCACAAAGCCTGATGAGGAATGAAAGTGACCGGCTACACACTCATCCTCTTCGAAGTTGTGCAGTGCCGCTTGCACCAGTGGCAGCGTCAGTACCTCGAATGTACCGGCCTCGAACTTGAAAATGCCCAGCTCCAATGGCTTTTTCAGTTGTACAAACGTCTTGTTGACGTCCAGTTCCACAGCGAACTGATCCTTGAGCGCCTTGACCAGCAAGGGTTCGGCAAAAGCATTGATGTCTTGCATCCCCGACATTGCTTTATCGAGCAGGTTTTGCGAGGCCATACTCGCCTCGAAATTCGCGTTCAAGGCCAGGCGCTGCGCCTGGGATGCCGCCAGGTACCAATCGGGAAGAACGATCGGAGCGTTCTTGACTGCCGCCCGCCGCTCCGGCGAGGCGTTTACCAGCCAGGCCGGGATGGACTGGGCGATGAAGTCGGCGTGGACACTGTGTTGATCGGCGGCCGGTGATTGCACCGTCGTTTCTGTGGTGCTTTGTTGTTTGTTGCGCATGGTACATATCCTTATGTACGAATTTTTGGGCCGGCCCCCAGACTGTCAGTCTGGGGGCCGGGACAACCATCAGGGTTTCACGGTGAAGGGGATTTCGACCCGTTGCAGTTTTGCCCGATCCATCGCTTGTTGGGTGAGCGTCTTGAGTAATGCCAGCTTCTGGGTATTGAGCAGACTCATTTCGGTTTCATACTCATCGGTGGTCATGACGCGACCGGGGGCGATCTCGCTTTCCGATTTGCCGAGCTCTGCGGCGAGGACCCTGATCTCTTCTTTCAACTGCGCCTTTTCCTGCACAGAAAGAGACTCGGTCGCGCGCCTGTCCAGCGCCATGTAAAACTCTGTCGTCGCATCCAGTCGGCGCCTCATGGCCTTGAACGCACCGCGATTGGAGCCCTGAATGTAAGACTGCCAAAATGGTTGCTCGACAATCGAATCGCGCAGCAGATCGCCCTCTTCCAGCGCCAGCACACGGGTAAAAGCGTCGTCGATCATCTGCGGGGTGACGCCGGAGTGCGTTCGAAACTGCAAATCCCGGGATTGCCACGGCAAGTCCAGCCGACGGCCCAGGTCGGTCATGTAAGCCAGGTGAGTCTCGACCTCGTCAATGGTCCCCGAGACCTCTCCTTGCTCATTGACCCGCCTGAAGTCCTCACCCTTCTCCAGGCGCTGGGCAACCTCTTTACGAGCGATTCGGCTCAACTCATCCAGGCGGGATTTACCCTTGGCCAGCGATACCAGTTCGGCTTCGACCAGACTTGGGTTGGCCAATTCGTAGGCTTCATGAATCAGCACCTCAAGGCCCATGGCATTGAACAGCGCCGCCCCGGCATCGACACAGTTGATCGGCTCTCGGGCCAGCTTGAACAGATTGCTGCGCAGTTCGCTGTTCTTGTGCATGGCCTCCAGCATTCGCCAGAGTTTGGCGGTCATGTCGACCCTGAACGCCTGGTCATTTGTGAAGTGGCTGGACTTGGTGAGCAGCCTGATGTGATCGAAGAACGGGACCGAACCGAACTCATCTTCCACTTCATTCCACAGCTCCTGTCGTTCGACCCATTCTGCACGCGTCAGGCCTTCTTCCCAGTTAAGACTGTCGCGCACGCCACGGGACGGATAGGGCCGATCAGGGTCCAGGCCGACGTAGCGGATGTAATCTCTGAACCGATTAAGGTTTGTTTGCGACATCCAGCGCGGCTCACGACTCACCATCGTTCGAGCCAGCAATTCGGCGTCAGCGGAACCCTGAACGACCTCGGGTACAACGGTAATGACGTTGTGCCGCAGGTCCAGGTAAAAATGCCGAAACCGAGGCTGAGCAAACAACCCGGCCGGCCAAGTGTTAATTCCGGTGTCCGCGAGAATCAGCGTGTGCAACATCGGCATGCGCCTGATATCCGGAATCCATCGCAACGGGTTACTGCGCAAATCAATGGACTCAAGTTGAATCAGATCGCGCAGTGCGTCCCTTGCCTGGAGGGTCAATTCGATCCGGTTGTTGGCCAGGTGAAGCTCTGTCAAATATTGCATTCGGCCCACTGCCGTCGGCAGCCTGGTCAGCCGATTGTTGTTCATGGTCAGGGATCGCAGCCTTGGAAAATGCTCAAGAAACGAAGCGTGGGCATCGCTCATTTCGGTGTTGAGCAATTTCAGTTGGGTGACATGCTCAAAATTCGCTTCCAGTTTCGGCATCGTTTCCAGGTGCCGCCCCATGGGGATATTACGGAGATCAAGAACCCATCCTCTCGGGTTGCCAACGGCGTCGACATCCCGGGGGCCGGTGCGCTGCCAACAGCGCCTGACGGCCCTATAGACGCTATTACGAGACTGCCATTGTGAAATGCCATCCGAGGACATGCTGAAGGAATCGGTGGGTGAATCCAGCCAGCGCCGAAAGCTGCTGTTGAGTTGATTGAACTCGGCCTCCAGGGCGCCCGCTCGTTCCTCCGGCGTCCCTGCGATGTCGCTGTGCTCCAGGAAGGTCCGGATGTCGGTGTCGCTCCAGCCGGGACGAAGGGACTGAACACGCTCTAGTGCGCTCAGTTGCCCAGAGAGCCGACGAAAGCCTTGCATACCGCCTCGAAGTTTCATCGTTTCCGGATCGAACTTCAGCCTTCGCACTGGATGGTCGGCAAGGATCGCTCGGAATTTTTCGTGGTTCAGCGGGGAACGCCGGACGGCCTGACCGAGGGCCTCCCATTGATTGATCTGGTAGCCCAATGCTTCACGTTCGGCATCGGGCAAGGCATGCAGCACCGCAGCCAAAACGTTATCGGGACCGTGTAGCTCATGGTCGTCTTCACTGCGCGCCTCATACAGGCCGTCTTCGTTTTTGAGCAGTACCTTGCGTACGGGGGCTTCAGCCGGGCCGATGCTGTCATCCAGCGAGCCTGACAATGCACCGTTGCGCACCTCGATGCGCACGTCGCCCGACCAACCCGGCAGGGTTTCAAGCGTGTGCAGCATCAGCCTGTCAGTGTCCGTACTGTGGAGTTCTTCGAGAAAAAGCCCTTCATAAGCGCGGTTCAACCGCACTTCCGGCAGGGCGGCACGGGCACGCTCCTTTACCTGCAACGGAATACGCCTGTCGCGGCTCATCGCCGTCAATTCCTCTGCCGAGGCATCCGCCAGCAGCTCCTCGGCGACGCTGGTCGGCAGCTGGCCGAAGTCATCTTGAAGCAAGATCACGTTGGCGTCGGCCGCGACCTCGCTCCGTTTGTAAATCGACTCGAAGCGGCTTTTCTTCGGTCCCTCCAACGTGCCCGCCTCGGCATAGGCCTTGAAGCGCTTGAGGGTGTCGGTCAACAGCGCCGGTGGCGGCGCAACTTCCACGTGCAGTTTGCGCAGAACATCTTCTTCAACGCCGCTGACGATCCGGACCTGCTCCAGAGTTGCGTCGGAGACCCCCTCGACAGCAGGCCCAAGTCGCCGCATGAGTGCGGTTTTGTCCCACTCGACGGGACGGTCGAGTTCGGTTTGCCAGGCACCGGCACCGTTGTGCTCCACCCTCGGCTGGTAGGCCGTCGGCCGGTCCGGATGACGCAGTCGCGGTTGCCCGGTTTGGGGGTTTTCCTTGACCTCGAAATGTTTGCCCTGCAGCGAGAGGATGTCTTGCTCGTTGTGGCGATGAAGCCCCCGTGCGTCTGGTTTCGAATCGCCGGGCAACATCACCTTATGCTCGTATGGGTTTAGATCGGGTTTCCAGAGGCGGGTCTTGCCGTCGGCAAGTTCGACCTTTTTCAGTCCGTCGATCAATGACGAGGGTTTGACCGCTACAGGCGCGCCACCCGGTAAAAAATGACCCGCGCCCATGAGTGCCAGTTGGGCGAAATTGATCAGGACTCCGGTGAAATGAGACGAGGCCTCTTCCTTGTCGCCCTTACTCCAGTCCTCAATCCCCTCCAGGGTCTCGAGCATCATTTGGCCGACCATCGCCGCCAGCACGGCTTCGCCTAAACCGGGGATCAACATGGCGCCGAAATTGAAAATGTTCCAGCCGATGTCCAGGTAGCTGGTCAGTCGTTTCCAGCGGGCAGTGGCGTCTTCATCGCCCGTGGGAACGGCGATCTGTCGCGCGTCGGCGCTCGCCTTGTCTGTGCGCCATAGGCAGAACTGCTCCCAGAAATCACCCTCGATCACGTTCGTAATCGGTTCGGCATCAGGGTTCTCGACGGCGGTTTCTCGCCACCACGGGCCCATGTCCAGCGGCTCGCGCTGTTTCCAGGTAAAGGTGCTAAAGCGCTCTTTGACTCGCGCGAAAAAGCGCCCCTTGTCCTTATGGGGCACGAACCGGCTGAAGAACTGTTGATACGGCTCCGCGCGCAACTGGCTCGTCAGTTCCTTCATGAAGTCGGTAAAAGAATCATATTGCTTGAAGGGATGATCCGGGTCGCCCGGAACGTAGGCGATCAGCCTCCCGTCCAACCGATTCTGCTCATAGGTATCGTTGCGGCGAACCATTTCCTCGGCCACGCCACTCGGGCCGTTGGCAAAAAACGCCTGCAATATCTTGAACTGGTCAAACTCCTGCCCCGGCAAGACCGCCAGGCGGCGCGACCACTCCATCAGGCGTTGCAGGTCTTGCGGTATCAACTGCTCGACAGCGTTTTTAATTCGCGAGGGATCGGCCACTGCGCTGAACAGCACGATGCCGCTCAGCCTCGTCCCTAACAGTGAGAGCCGGTGAGCCTGCAAGGGGCGGTTTTGGTACAGGATGTCTTTTTCGCCATCGCGCACTTTTTGCAGTTTGCCGTAGGCATAAGAATCGATCTCTTTTTTCAGTAACGCAACGAGCATGGCCTCATTGAAAACAGCCCGTTCATGGGCCATGAATCGTTGTTCAAGTTGCTTGCGATCCACGGCGATGGCGGGCTTCAACAGTGACTGGATATGTTGCTGATACTGCGCACCGATATCGAGCTTGCGACACAACGTGGCAAACTTTTCGACGGTCAGTTCATGGCGTTGAAGCGCCCCTTGAGCGTCTTTGACAAACACCCCTGAACCGTCGCGAAAGGCGCCCTCAAGGGTTTCAGACAACTCGAAATTGTGCAGGGCCGCGTCCAGCAGTGACGATTGCCTGACACGACTGGCGTGGGTATCGATGCCAAAGCCAAGCGTGGCGGGAACATACAGACGCAATGACGTGGTGCTGACGTCCAGCTCGACGTTCAACTCGTCTTTGATGGCTTGGGCCAGTAATGGCTTCGCGAACGCATTGATGTCGGTCTGCAGGTTATCGACACTGTCAGAGACCGCGTCTTGTAAATAACAGCGCTCCTGTATGAGTTGTTGCAGGTATTGACGATCAATCGGGCGAGCCTGGAGGTACCAATCCGCAAAACCTGGATTAAGGTCCACGATTGATTCCAGCCTTGAAACGGGAGCCCGTTGAATCAGGGCTGGAATATGTTCCGCAAAATAATCCGAATAAATGTTGCCGACTAACCTCACCGCTTCCGGAGACATTTCCGACAAGGGTTTTTCTGGTACTGCAGTCATTTCGCAAATCCTTATGCGATGAACAGAACGTCCAGCTTATTGATCCGCTGCAAAAACAAAAGCTCAAAAAACTGCTGAAAAAACCCGAAAAAATCAAAACAACATTGAACTTCAGAACCTGAAAAACAAATAAATACCACCCCGCCCACCCAACAGCTGATCTGGATTCCCGACGGTAGTTTTTACCCCCGCTTTAAAAGGCTAAGATTCCCCGACACCCCACGCAGGAAAACGGACATGCGCCTCCCCGAATTCATCAGGCAACACGTGGACCGTATCGTCGATGAATGGGAGCAGTTCGCCAGAACCATTACCCCGGCGGCCGAAAACATGGATCGTGCGGCCTTGCGCGACCACGCCAAGGCGATTCTGTTGGCCGCAGCGCGCGACATGACCAGCGCACAAACCGCCAGCGAACAACTTGCCAAAGCCAAGGGTGAAGGCCCGGAGAAAACCCCTAGCCTGGACGAAGCCGGCGCCAGCCATGGTGAACTGCGTCATATCGTGGGGTTCGATCTGGTACAGATGACCAGCGAGTTCCGCCACCTGCGCGCGTGTGTGATTCGGCTGTGGGTCAACGGCCTGGAATCGCCGGACCTGGCCTATTTCCAGGACATGATCCGCTTCAATGAAGCCATCGATGAAGCCCTCGCAGAATCCACGGCGGCCTATGCCGAACAGGTGAATCGCTCGCGGGATATCTTCCTGGCGATCCTCGGCCATGACCTGCGCGCGCCATTGCAAGCGGTGAGCATGTCGACTGAGTTGCTGATGCGTAAAACAACGCTCGAAGGCGATGCGCTGGTCTGCGCAAACAACATCAAGCGCGGTGCTCGGCACATGGCGGTGATGGTCAGCGACTTGCTGGAGTTGGTGCGCAGTCGCCTGGGCAAGAGCCTGCCGATCGAAACCGCGCCGATGGACCTTGCGCAGGCGACACATACGGCGATTGCCGAAGCCTGCGCCGGCAACCCGGAATGCGATCCCACGGTCAAGGTGGAAGGCGATACGCGAGGCGTCTGGGATGCCGGACGGCTGGCTCAACTGCTGCAAAACCTGATTGGTAATGCGTTGCAGCACGGTTTGAACAAACGGGATGTAACGGTCACGCTCACCGGCGAGCCAGACACGGTTCGCCTCACTGTCCACAACTACGGAACGCCGATTTCCGCGAACGCCATCGGCACGATCTTCGATCCACTGGTGCGCAGCGCCGACGAAGAACTCGGCCAACCTTCCACCAGCCTGGGTCTGGGTTTGTTTATCGTCAAGGAAGTGGTGAATGCGCACGCCGGGACGATCGAGGTCAGCTCCAATGAAACCGATGGCACGCTGTTTACGGTGGTGCTGCCCAGGACTGTGTGAGGGCGGGAAATGGCGTTATCGTTCTTCGCGAGCAGGCTCGCTCCCACATCGACCGAGTTCTTTCAGATGGAATACGATCAACTGTGGGAGCGAGCCTGCTCGCGATAGCGCCAGAATAGGCAACACAAATACATCAGAACCGCACTAGACCACCCCGCCGCTGCTTGAGCAAACAGATCCAGCGCCAGGGCGACGTCTCACTATCAGTTCTGATAGTTCCCAACACTCAGCAACAGCGTCAAACTCGGGACTTTGATCCACGTCGATCCTCTCATCAAGGAAGACCCCGTCATGCCCCTTTCGCCTGCCGATAAACACGCCATCTCCAACCTGTCGCGCACTCTGTTGCTGGCGACCGACAACAAAAATTCCGTCCTCGCCGAAATCGCGGGGGGCAAGCCGAACGCTATCGCCTATTCCGCCTACGGTCAGCCGTCTGCGCAGCAGGAGGTTGCAACGGGATTGGAGTTCAACGGTGAATTGCACGAGGCGCACATCGGCTGGTATTTACTAGGTAATGGCTACCGCGCTTACAACCCGGTATTGATGCGCTTTCATAGCCCGGACAGTTGGAGTCCGTTTGGGGGGGGTGGGTTGAATGCGTATATGTATTGCGTAGGGGATCCTGTGAATCTTTCGGATCCGACGGGGCATTTCAGAATTCCATCTATTAGGTCTGTCATACGGAGGTCTCCATCTCCCCCCGCACCTACTCGGACGACAGCTACAGCTAATGTGCATATAACTCCCCCAACGAGGTCGTTCTCTGTGGCCCAAACCCTATCCGCTGGCGATGCGCTGGATCCGCCGCCTCCCTATGTACCGTCGGAACTACCTTCGTATGCTGAGGCAGCGGCTCTAAGAGCGCATACGCAGTTAGAACCAACTTCGTTTACGCAGCGTGCGCAACCTGTATCGCCGTCTCCGCATACGCGTTCTGCGTCACGAACGGGCACAGGCTATATGATGGAGTCACCGAATTCGGGTCCAACCGGAAGAACCAGAATTCGACCTGCAGAATTTGCAATCCATGAAATCGGATCAATAGATTCAGACGTGCCGCCTCTTCCTCGGCCGAGAAGGATATCCGACAACGTGGTGCGTCAATACAGTATGAGTCGAACCCCCGATGGCACTTGGTCACATAGAAGTGTCGAAATGGTTGATTTAAGAAACTTCATCAGAAGGGACAGTGAGCACTAGCAATCCGAATTGCCAGCCGTGCTCCTACTGGTTTGGTGGTGCAATACAAAGAGTGATCATTCAACCACCAACCGCCCCAACCGCTGCCTCAACATCCGGTTCTCCGCCCTTAGCTGCTGAACCTCTTCAAGCAAATCCAGCGCCAGGGCAACCCCTTCCCACTCCAGCTCCAGGTCGCGCCGCAACTTGGCGGCGCGCTTGGCCAGCACCAGCTCATAATCGGTGAAGCGCCAGTCCTTGGGCGCCTTGCCCTGAGGTTCGAGGATGCCGTGCTCGACGATTTCGATCACGTAAACGTCCGACAGGTCGGTCGCCTCACAGAATTCTGCCAGGTCCAGTTGAACGATCAGGGGGGTGCTCATGATGGGCTACTCCGTCTCTGGGATCAGAAGTGTTCTCTCGGGTCGAAAGCGGCTTTGTTCGCCAGTTCCTGCCACAGCGCCTTGACCTCATCGCTCGAGGTTTTGGGCATGACCGCCTTCAATTGCACGAACAGGTAGCCACGCTCGCCCGCCTTGTTCAACAAGCCGTGCCCCTTGGCGCGCATGCGCTGGCCATTCTGGCTGCCGGCCGGCACCTTGAGGTTGATTTTGCCGGTCAGTGTCGGCACGGCCACTTCGGTGCCCAACGCCAACTCCCACGGAGCCAGCGGCAAGGTAATGATCAGGTTCTCGCCTTCGACGTCGAACTTGGGGTGCGGCGCAAAGCGAATGATCAGGAACAGGTCGCCATTGGCCCCACCACCCACGCCCGGTGCGCCCTGGCCCTTGAGGCGGATGCGCTCGCCGTCGGTCACGCCGGCCGGGATCTTCACGTTCAGGCTTTTGCTGGTATTGCTGACATGCTGGCCTGCAGGGTTGTACTGCGGCACCTGGAAGGTGACCTTCTTTGATTCCGTCGAGAGGGTTTCTTCCAGAAAAACCGGTAATTCCATTTCCACGTCTTGCCCTCGACGTCCGGTGCTGCGACGCGACTGTTCACCCCCAAAACCAGGCCCACGGTTGCCAAAGATCGAACTGAAGAAGTCCGAAAAATCACCCGAGTCCTGTCCACCGCCAAAACCGCCAGCACCACGACCCTGCCAACCTGGCGGCCCCTGGAACGGTTGGCCGTGCTGGCCGTATTTGCGCAAGTCGTCGTATTCGGCGCGCTTGTCCGCGCTTTTCAGCGCTTCATAAGCCTCCGAGGCATCCTTGAACTTGGCCTCGGCGTCCTTTTCCTTGCTGACGTCGGGGTGGTATTTGCGCGCCAGCTTGCGATAAGCGGTCTTAATCGCCTTATCGTCCGCTGTCGGCTCCACACCGAGAATCTTGTAATAGTCTTTGAAGTCCATCGAGGGAATCACCATCCGTTATCGATATCGCGCCGTCACTGGGAGCATGCGCTCATTGGCAGCCGCCAGGTTGACCGATCTCAAGGTTTGTGACCGGGCAGCGCATCAGAAATTTATCGGCAGCGGTGGACGGTTCTTGCGACCGCCCGGTGGCCACCAAGCCCAATGCAGACAAGTTTGGGGCAAAGCATAGTCTTTCAAGGCGCTAATCGCTGAGATTTAGCGGATAGTCGGCCTTCGAATATTCGTCGCACTGACATACACTGCGCGGCCGTTTTTTAACCGGAACTCGAAAGACATGAAAAACGCATCTCCAGCCCGTGCCTGCGGTATCGACTTTGGCACGTCCAACTCCACCGTCGGCTGGTTGCGCCCCGGCGTGGAAACGCTGATCGCGCTGGAGGACGACAAAATCACCCTGCCGTCAGTGGTCTTCTTCAACATGGAAGAACGCCGCCCGGTGTATGGCCGTCTGGCGCTGCACGAGTACCTGGAAGGCTACGAAGGCCGGCTGATGCGTTCGCTCAAGAGCCTGCTGGGCTCCAAGCTGATCAAGCACGACACCAGCGTTCTCGGCACGGCCATGCCGTTCAAGGACCTGCTGGGGCTGTTCATTGGTCAATTGAAGCAGCGCGCCGAGACTGCCGCCGGTCGGGAGTTCGAGGAAGTGGTGCTGGGTCGCCCGGTATTCTTCGTCGACGATGACGAAATGGCTGACCAGGAAGCGGAAAACACCTTGGTGGACGTGGCCCGCGCCATTGGCTTCAAGGATGTCTCGTTCCAGTACGAGCCGATTGCGGCGGCGTTCGACTACGAGTCGACCATCGAAAAAGAAGAGCTGGTGCTGATCGTCGACATCGGCGGTGGTACGTCCGACTTCTCGCTGGTGCGTCTGTCACCGGAGCGCCGAACCCATGACAACCGTCACGACGACATTCTCGCCACCGGTGGCGTGCACATCGGCGGCACCGACTTCGACAAGCAGCTCAGCCTGCAAGGCCTGATGCCGCTGTTCGGGTACGGCAGCCGGATGAAGAGCGGCGCCTACATGCCGACCAGCCACCACATGAACCTGGCGACCTGGCACACGATCAACTCGGTGTACTCGCAGAAGTCGACCCTGGCGCTGGGCAGCATGCGCTACGACATCGAAGACACCGGCGGCATTGACCGTTTGTTCAAGCTGATCGACCAGCGCGCCGGGCACTGGCTGGCCATGGAAGTAGAAGAAACCAAGATCCAGCTGACCCACGCCGACAGCCGCCACGTGCCGCTGGACCGCATTGAGCCGGGCTTGAGCGTGGAGCTGAGCCGTGCGCTGTTCGAATCGGCCATCGACAACCTGCTGGAGCGCGTGCGCAACAGCGTGACCCAGCTGCTGAACGACGCCAATGTGCGAGTCGATCAGGTCGACACGGTGTTCTTCACCGGCGGCTCGAGCGGGATTCCGGCGTTGCGCAACAGTGTTTCGGCGATGTTGCCGAATGCGCGGCACGTGGAAGGGAACATCTTCGGCAGCATTGGCAGCGGGCTGGCGATTGAAGCCATGAAGCGCTACGGCACGATGGACTGATCCAAAACCGAGGCGCGCCCTTCGCGGGCAAGCCTCGCTCCTACAGGATTCATGTGATCCTTGTAGGAGCGAGCGGGCGGCGATCCGACTTGCCCGCGAAGAGCACCTGTCAGGCAATACACATCTACCGGATCAAACCATCCCCACCAACTTCAACTCACTCTTCAAATACGCGTAATAAATCGGCCCCGCCACCACGCCCGGCAGGCCGAACGCGGCCTCGAACACCAGCATTGCCAGCAGCAACTCCCACGACTTGGCGCTGATCTGCCCGCCGACGATGCGTGCGTTGAGGAAATATTCAAGCTTGTGGATAAAGATCAGATAGCCCAGCGCCGCCACCGCGACCCAGATTGACAGCGACAGACCGACGATGGTGATCAGGGTGTTGGACATCAGGTTGCCAATCACCGGCAGCAAGCCGAGCAGAAAGGTCAGCACGATCAGGGTTTTGGTCAGCGGCAGCTTGATGCCGAACATCGGCAGGATCAGCGCGAGGAAGATCGCGGTGAAGAAGGTGTTGAGCAAGGAAATCTTGATCTGCGCAAACACGATGTTACGAAACGCCTGGACCAGCAGGTGCAGGCGATCAAACAACGCCGCGGCCAGAGGCTTGCGCTTGGTCACATCCGGCACGAGTTGCAAGGCAATGATCGCGCCCAGCACCATGCCGATCAGCAGCGTCACGAACATGTGCGCCGCGTCCTTGCCGACGAGCTGCAAGTCGCTGAGGTGTTTGGTCATCCACTCGCCGATCGCTACACGAAACTCAGCGGCGCTGGCTGGCAGGTACGCGTCGATGAACGGCGGGAGTTGCCCGCGCGCGCGATCAACGACCCCCATGAATTTGTCGAGAGAAGCGCCGGGATTTTCCGCTTCGTGCAGCAGAAAGCTGATGGCACCGGCAAAGATCAGTGCCAGTACACTCACCACTAATGTCCCCAGCAACGCCACCGCCAGCCAACGCGCACGCCGGCCTTCGATCAGCCGCTGTAATTGCGGGGTGAGCATGTTGACCAGTTCGAACACCAGCAAACCCGCGAGCAGGCTCGGCAACAGACGTAGCGGGATCACCAGCAGCAAACCACCAAAAATGATGACCCAACTGATCAGCAGCAAAACTTGGCGTTGAGAAAACGTTGGCATACAGCCTCAAAACGAACGGCGTGAAAGGATTGGCAGTCTGCCAGCGTTCTGGCGGCGAAGCGAGCAAGCTCGCTTCCCACCATTTTATTTATTCTTCAGGCATTCACTCATGAAGGCTTTACGCGCATCGCCCTTCAAAGCCTGGGTGGTGGCGGTGGCGTTGCAGGTCTTCATCTTTTCTTGCTGAGGGGTCATGGGCTTGGTGGCCTCGGCTGCCGGCGCCACTTTCAGGCAGTTGCTCATGAATGTTTTACGCTCGTCGCCCTTGAGGCTTTTCGCGGTAGCGTCGGCATTGCAGGTGGTCATCTTGTCCTGTTGGGCAGTGGTGGCGAAGCCTTGGGAGCAGAGCAACAAACCGATCATCAACAATGGGACACGCAACATCTTCATGGCGTTTTCTCCTTGTTGCCGCGCCGAGGGACGCGGCCTCATTCTGGAGTGTAGACAAAGCTTGTTACACCGCTGCGGGGCTTAAACCTTACTCGGTGTCTTCGCTTGTTTCTAAAAACGCTTTGAAGGCTTCGCGATAGCCATGATAGGCATCGATTCGCCGATTAATAACTGAAGCGGGCAAACGTTCGAACGAAACCGGCGTACCGCCGGGCACGCTGTAGGTGCCGCCCAATGCTTTCAATGAGGTGAATTGGGCATAGGCACCGGATTTATAAAGTTTGTTTATTTTTATCTGCCGGTAGGTGTTTGCCTCGGTAACGTCAGGCAGTGCCGCCTGGCCCGGCGGTGCATCGTTTATAAACGAATACGCGGCGACGGCAGGGCCAGGTTCCAGCGTCGCCACCGCTGGCAGTTCAAACTGGAAGTAGCCATTGCTGGCCAGGTGCGCGGAGGGAAACTCGGGCCAGGAATCGGCGACGACCAGTTGATCGGGGTTGAGCAAGTCATCCCCGATCACCACGTATTGATGGTCAAAGCGGGTGGCCCTGACGATATGGATTCGGGACGTCCTGGGTTGGCTGGCGAGTATCGAAAACGTCACCTTCGAGTTTTCCGAACAGTTCCCCCCCTTGATCGCAATGGCTTTGCTCGCTGCTTCAGCGATGGAGAGTTTCGCGGTGAACCCGCCCTCCTCCAGATTCAGTTCCCTGAGTCCTTTGATCTTCGCGATCGCCGACCCACCCTTTTCCCAGAGGCTCGGCAACTGGTTACCGGACAGAGGAATCAGCTCCTTGGCCCGATAGATCGCGCGCTGGGCCAATTGCAGGTCGGCCATGATTTGCGGCGACACCCCGACAGGTTCGTCGGGCGTTACAACGTCAGTGAAGAGCGTCTCGCGGTAATTACGCAGATCGGCCAACGGTTCACTGGCCGGCGCGGTGTTGTCTCTCACATTGCGTGACAGTGCCTGGTATTCATCCAGGCGACCGGTGCGCTGCAGATTGCGCGCATTGCTCCCCAGATTCAGCTCGGACTCCGTGAGCGGTATCAGCCCGTCCTTGGTAAACAGGCGCTCGACCAATGCGTCAAACTGCTCGGGCAGCATGATTTTCTCCAGGTCGGGCAAGGCTTCGATGCTGCGTACCACGCTGACGTTGGCTTGCGCATCGCCAGCAACATTGGCTTTGTTCAGTGCTTGCCAGAGCGCGTCGAAGTACACGTCAGGACAGGACCGGTGCATTAACTTCAGCCCCCGCAAATAGTCGAATCTTTCATATCGCGACACCGAAGGATGAAAGGCTCCGGCCACCAACTCTGGATAAAGTGTGTCGATGTGCAGCAAGTCGGCCACTTCATCGCCAGCGGTCGGGGCGCCCCCGCGAAGACGCATCACCTGAGGGTCAAACGTAAGGGGCTCAAGGACCGGAAGATCGGACAACACGCGCAACAGCCGATAAGACTTCAACGCGTGTTCACGCACGGCCCGTTTCAACTTCGGCCCTTCGCCGATATGAATGTTCAGCCCGATGCGCTCGGCATCCGGTAGCGCTTGCAAGATTGCAGTGTAAAAGTCCGCACCGGAATGTAAAACATTGCCTTCATCATCGTGAGATTGAAACGTCAGGTCTTCGCGCTCGACAAGCGTGCGGCGAATCGGCGCATCGCTTCGGCCGATGCTGTCCAGCACCCGGCCACGGTAATCGAAACGGACGACTTCAATCCGTACATCGGGATTCCACCCGGGCAGATTTTCCAGAGAATGCAGCGCCAGCCGGCGCGTATCGGGGTTGTCTACCGAGTCCAGATACAGCCCCTCATAGGCACGACAGACTCTGACGTCCTGAAGCGCCCAGCGTGCGAGGTTTTCCAGTCTCGGCGGCCATTGCCCACCTTTGATCGCCTGCAACTCTGCGGGTGTGGCGACCGACAGCACCTCCTGCGCCACGGCACCAGGCAGGCCCGGGACTTTTTCCTGGAGCATCCGCACTTCGCCGCTCGCGGAATGCCTGGCGGCCTCGGTACGTGAATATTCAGCGCTGAACAATGACGTTCTCCTGCGCTGGGCCAACCGCGCCAGCTCGGTTCTCATTCGCTTCGCATTCACGTCGGGAGCGGACAACGGCTCACCGAACTCAACATTCATCAATGCTTTGGTTTCATTGTTATCCAGATGCGACAACAGGGTTTTCATCAGGTCGCCGTCGATCAACTGCTTCGGATCGATGCGCACGGGCGGCGCCTGCGCATCACCAATGACTTGCAGGATTTCGCCATCGGCACCGACAAGCGCCATGCCCCGACCGGGCCACACGCCATCGAGCAATTGAAATTGCAACACAGGGTCGGCTTGCAAATAGTCCTGCGGATGATCGCTGCCAATCTGCTCGATGAAGGTTTGAATGTCGCGATCGATCCTGAACCGGATCGCCGTATCGCTGAGCGACGGCAAGGGCCGCTCATTGTCGGTATACATTCGGCGTATGGCGTTGGTGTCGGTTCTGCTGACAGTGCGAATGTCACTGTAGGCGTCGGGCAATCCCCCCATCGACGGCCCAAGCCGTGTCATTAGGGTCTTGTCGTCCCACAAATGCGGTTGCTCGCCTTCAATCACGAATGCGCCGTCTCCGTTGCTGTTGACCAACGGTTCATAGGCCTGCGGCCGCGCCGGATGTTGAACACGATGCTGATTGGTTTGCGGGTCTTTCCTGAGTTTGAAGTGACGCGTATCGACGCGCAGTACTGGTTGACCTGCATGCTGATGCAACCCTGCCGAATCGGGTTTCGAATCGGCGGACAAACCCGGGTCCGTTTGCACGTAAGGCTCCAGGTCCTGCCCCCACAGGCGCTGACTGCCGTCGCTCAAGGTAACCGGTCGTGTTCCTTCGATGAAGGACGACAGTTTGGGCACCAGCGTCCCGCCAGCGATTTGCATGCCGACCGCAAATGTCCCTAACTGGATCAAGCTTTCGGTGAAATCAATCAGGTGCCCGGCGGCCTCCAGGTACATCCCTTCCGCCAGATCGACCACACCCTCGACGACTTCACTGACCAACTGATAAACCATGTACACCATCATGACTTCCCCAAGCCCGGGCACGAATGGCGTTACCACCAACAGGGCCACGTTGAAGATATCCGACAGTATTTTTTGCAGATTGGCGACCCAGGCCCAACGTTCCTCGCTGTCGGCATCTGCCGTGGAGATCACCAACGCCCGTGCGTCGTTGAGTATTTTGTTTTGCTGCTGCTGATAGAGATACACCCACAGATCGCCCTTGAAGCGATGCTCGGTGTCGCGCTCAAACCTCATCACGTCAAAGCGAACGCGAGGGTTATCGGGTTGCTCCAGTTGTTGGTTCAGCGTCGCAAAAAAATGCCCCCGTTGTTGATGATCGACAAACCGGCTGAAGAACTGCTGATAGCGCAGACCCGATGCCGCCTGATCCGCGCCGCGCAGCTGGCGTATCAGCTCGCGGGACAACGCCACCAGTGATGGATATTCTTTTAACGGGTGCTCCGGATCGTGTGGAACATAGGCGATGACACGCCGGGTTCCGCCGTAGGGCACATCCAGATCAGGCGCGATCAGTACGATGCCTTTGAGCCGTGTGTCCAGCATCGTCAGGTGGTAGTGACGAACGGGAATGCCATCCAGCTTCAGCCCCTTGCCACCCTTGAGCACGCCTTGAACAACCAGAAACCCGTCGCGGGAAAGGTCGCCTTTCATCAGCGCTAAATGCGCGGCCGCATTGAGGGCCGTTTGTTGGCTTTCGATGATTGTGCTCTGCAGCACCGCCTGCACAAGACCGTCGGTGGGGCGCAAGTAGTCCTCAAGGTATTGCGAATAACGAGCACCTATATCCAGTTCGCGGCACAGCGTCTTGAACTGTTCGATGCTCATTTGAGTGCGGATATTTTTGATCTCGAACTGGCCGCGTTCGTCGGGTCGGGTAATGAACTGCGAATCGGCAAGAAGCACCTCGCCAATAGCGAAGTTACGCAGTGCCGCATCCAGTAAAGAGACGGTTCGACTACTGACACCACCGGTTACGTTCATTACCCACGGGGACAGTTTGACCGGAGAGTACAACTTCAGAAAAGTTTCCCTGACATCGACTTCAACGCCGTATTGATCTTTCAATGCCTGACTCAGCAACGGTTGGGCGAACGCGTAAATATCTCGCAGTTCACGTAGCATTTGATCGACATCGCTTTGTGCACGCCAACATGCCTCGGTGGCGCGTTTCAGGGCCACATGTTCAATGGCCGAGGCCTTTTTAGTCCATTCAGGGATACTTGAGAGTGTGTCTTTAAGTGCACGAACGCGTTGCGGCACAGCGTGGGTAAACCACGCGGGAATAGCACTTTTAATAAAATCGTGATGAATACTTTGTTCTTGGATATGACGCATAGATGACTGCCTGCCTAAGTACGTAAAAAACAACTTAGGCAGGAGCGTACAGCGAGCATTAATTACTTAATGAAGTGCGTTTCTGATTAGTTTGTAAGAGATGTCCTATATCCATCGATTAAACCACTCGTTGCCGCCGATACTGCTCCGGCGTGCACCCGGCCTGGCGTTGAAACATGGCGATAAACGCCGAGCCGGTGCTGTAACCCATGTCGAAGGCAATCTCCTGGATGCTGCGCTGACTGCCCAGCGCTTCAATCGCCGCCAAAAACCGCAAACGCTGCCGCCACTCGCCGAAGCTCATGCCCAACTCGCGCCCGAACTGCCGCGCCAAGGTGCGTTCACTGACATGAATTTGCTCGGCCCAGTGCGCCAGAGGCCGGTTATCCCCGGGCTCGGCCTGCAAGGCTTCGAGTATCCCGAGCAAGCCGGGGCTGCTGGCGTAAGGCAAGTAACAGTCATGCACTGGCGCTTGTTGCAGCTGATCCACCAGCACCTGGGCCAGACGAATGTCGGCTTCCTGCTCAGGGATTTTTACGTCGCGGGCGGCGAAGTCCTTGAGAATCGCCTTGAGGATGTCGCTGATCGCCAGGGTACAGGCCTGCTGTGGCAAGTCGCGACAGAGCGCAGGCGCGAGGCAGACCGCGCGGTAGTTGATCGGTTGGTTGCTGTAGAAACTGTGCTCGAGCTGCGGCGGCACCCACACGGCGTACTGGGGTGGCGACATGAAACGACGGCTGCCAATTTCCATGTGCAAGACACCGCTGGCCGAGTACTCGAGGGTGCCCCAAGGATGACGGTGGGCCGAGGCGTATTCGTGGCTGTCGAAGTCGGCATAACGGAAGTACACCGGAGCAGGCAATTCGCTGAAGTCCAGCAGGTCGATGTGTTTGCTGTTCATGCTGTCCGTCATCAGGGGCGAGTTGTCCGGATCGAAGTATAGGCTTTGATACAGACAGGCGGATAATTGGCCCTCATTAACGTTCTGGTTTTCTCCTGATGCAATACGCTTATCCCCTGCTGGCCATTTTCATTTGGGCGGGCAACACCGTCATCAACAAGCTGGCCGTCGGCGCTATTTTTCCCGCCGAAATCGGTTTCTATCGCTGGCTGCTCGCCGGGATCCTGTTCACGCCGTTCATGCTCAAACCGGTGATCGCCCACTGGCCGTTGATCCGCCCGAACCTGGGCAGGATTTTCATCCTTGGCGTGCTTGGCATGGCCGTCTATCAAAGCCTGGCGTACTTCGCCGCGACGCTGACGTCGGCCACCAACATGGGGATCATTTTGTCGCTGATGCCGTTGATGTCACTGGCGATGGCGATTGTCAGCCTTGGCCAGCGCCTGACGGCCGGGGCATTGGCCGGTGCGGTGCTGTCGTTTACGGGCGTGCTGGTCGTGGTGTCATCCGGCAGCCTGGGTGCATTACTGACCCACGGGGTGAACCTGGGCGACGCGATGATGCTGATCGCCACTCTGGCCTATGCGATTTACAGCACGCTGCTGAAAAAATGGCAGTTGCGATTGCCGCCGCTGGTGTTGCTTTATTTGCAGGTGCTGGTGGCGGTGGTGGTGCTGTTCCCGCTATTCGCCGCCTCACCGAAAACCGGCCCGACACTGCAGAATATTCCGCTGGTGCTTTACGCGTGCTTGTTGGCGTCGATGCTGGCACCGCTGGCCTGGATGCAAGCCGTGGTGCATCTGGGGCCGAGCCGGACCACGCTGTTTTTCAATCTGCTGCCGCTAATTACGGCGCTGATTGCGGCGGTGGTACTGCATGAGCAGTTGGCGATGTATCACCTGGTGGGCGGGGTGTTGACCTTGGGTGGGGTGATTGTTTCGGAGCGGTGGACCACGGTTTTAGGCCGCAAAGTCAGTATTGCCTGATCTGACGCCTTCGCGGGCAAGCCTCGCTCCTACGGATCGCCGACGCCTGTAGGAGCGAGGCTTGCCCGCGAAGAACGATAACGCGGTCTTACTACTTAAAACCCGGCGGCTTTTAGCCGGGCTGCATGCTCGACAAACAACCGTATCGGCTCCGCCCCCTTCCCCACCAACCCCAGCGACTGGTTGACGATGTCGAAGTGATCCAGCGGATACTCATCGCCAATCACCGTGCCCAAGTGCGAGCTGTAACGCCCGACCATTCCGTCGCAATGCCCGGCTTCGCGCACGAAGGTCTTGGCAAACAACCGGCAACTGCGATTGGTCATGTCAAACAGGTTGCGACCGCGATCCGTCTTGCCCGGCTGCAACGTTCCGGACCACGAGTAATAGCGCACGCCATTGACCTCTTCCGGCCCATGCCCGCCCCAAGTGTCCGGCAGGCCCTGTGGATAACGCTGGTTGAACAGCGTGGCGCCCGCCGTCGTCAGGGATTCATGGCAAGCGTGGATATCCACCGGTAATTTCGGCCCGCGATAGCCGGTATCCAGCAGGCACATCAACGCGCCGATCGCCCGCAGTAAAAACGCCAGCAGTCGACCCTTCATGGTGTCCGACGGGTAGTGTTTTTCCAGATAGTCCGCCAGTTCCGAGCCATGATTGGCTCCTGCCACCGAGGTGACCGAAGCCACCCGATCCGGGCGCTTGGCGGCGGCGTAACGGGCCGTCAGCGAGCCTTGGCTGTGCCCAATCAGGTTGACCTTGTCGGCACCGGTTTCCTGCAGGATCTCGTCAATGCGCGCCAGCAATTGCTCGCCGCGCACCTCCGATGAGTTGAGCGGCGACACCTGCACCGCAATCACCGTCGCACCACCCCGGCGCAATGCCTCCACGATCCCGTACCAGTACGGATAAAGCACCAGGCGGATAAACCCGAGCGTGCCCGGGACCAACACCAGCGGGTAGCGTGTGGCAGAACCTTGCGGCATGGCTGGACATCCTTGTGATCGGTAAAGTGACGCAAAGTGCAATGAATGCAATGAATGCAATGAATGCAATGAATGCAAGACATCAGCCAAGCATCACCATCGAAGATGACAACTCCGCGACCAGTCTATGACAACCGCCCTACTTCAGCCCGACCGCCATCCTGAATGACCTGTAGCACCGGCACGATCGCCATCGCGAGCAAGCTCGCTCCCACATTGGTCCTGTAAGCACAGATCCACTGTGGGAGCGAGCTTGCTCGCGATGGCGTCGTCACAGTCGCCGCAGATTACCGGGTGGGCTTGACGGTCACTGGCACCTTGCCTGCCTTCATCTGTTCCAGCAACGGTGCACACTGATTCAGCTCGCCACCGCTCGGCGCGACCAGTGCCAGCAACCCTGCCGCGGGTGCGGCAATTACGCCCAACGCCACCATCCCCGCTCCGCGCAACATCAGTGGCACCGATTTCACGCCCGCATCCGGATTGATGAACTCGCCTCGCACATACAGTGGTGAACGCAACGAGATCAGCCGCCAGCCTTTGGATTCCGGCGTGATCGTCAGGTCCAGCTGTTCAGTGGCCATGTTCGCCGTGCCATCGATATAAACAATTGCATTCTCGGTATCGAAGACGAACAAGCGTATGGTCGCCAACCCAGTCTTGATATCGAAGTCGGCGGCCGCGCAATTGATCTTCACTTCCTCGTCGCCAAAGATCTTGCCGACCACGTAGTTGCCAACGTTGAGCCCGGCCAGCTCCATCAACTCACGGCTGATGGCGCCATCATTGATCAGCATCTTCAGATTGCCGTTGGCAGTGCCCAACAGCTTGGCCACCGAGTTACCGCGACCGGTGATATCGGCATCGCTGTTGAGCTCGCCAAAACTGGTTTTCATCGGTTCAAAAGTCGGAAACAACTGCTTGAGTTTGAAGCCGCGCGCGGTGAGTTTGGCCTTCCCTTCCAAAGGATCGGCATGACCGTTCAGGCGAATCTGTGCATCCAGCTTGCCGCCCGCCACACCAAAACGCAGGGGTTCGAGGCTGAGCACGCCATCGGTGAGCACCAGGTGGGTATAAAGGTCATTGAACGGCAACTCTTCACTGTGGACGATGCGCTTGCCGGTGAATTCAATGTCGGCGTCCATTTCGCGCCAGCGCTCGGTTTTGAATTCCTCGACCGGCAACACCTTGTCCGCCGGCTGCTTGCTTTCACCGCCACGCGCTTTTTGCTTGGCATTCGAGTCGGCACCGATCAAGGGCGCCAGGTCGGCAAACAGCAATTGATTGGAAACCAGCGAGCCGCTGAGTTTCGGCCGTGGTTGGCTGGCGACGTAGGCCAGGCTCCCATGGATGTCGCTCTGGCCAATCTTGCCGTTGAACCCTTCATAGCGATAGACCGCGCCACCCGCCTCGTGCAGCTTGGCAATCAAGTGACCGTCCGTGGCGTAAGGCGGCGTGTCCGGCAGGGTTACGCCGATCAACGGATAGAGATTACCGAGGCTGGTACCGGCCAATTTCAACTGCAAGTCCAACGCGCCGAGGTTCAGCGGATCGGTCAGGGTACCGGCCAGTTCGACATGGGTTTCGGCGATCGTCACCTGAGCCTGAAGCGGAAACGGCCTGGCGGCGTCCTGCAACGCCAGCAGGCCACCGACTTTGCCTTCGCCCATGAGTTTCTGGTCGTGATACTGGCCTTTGACCTTTAAGGCGAACGCGTAGTCCTGGGGCGCAGCACCCTTCTCCAGCGCGGATTTCGTGGCTTTGTCACCAACGATCTCACTGAACGGAATCGGCTTGCCCAGCGGATCAATGATCAGGTCGAGCTGAGTCTTCAGGCGCTGGTCATCGAGAGTAACGTGCCCCTTGTCGAAGCCGATCGCACCGATATCCACCACCCACCTGGAAGGCTCGGCATTCGGGTCCTTGGGATCGAACTTGAACGTCCAGTTGGCGCTGCCGTCGGCCAGGCGTTGCAAGTTTGCGTCGGGTTCGCTGAGATCGATACGCGGGATCACTACGCGCTGCGTCAGCAAGGCCAGGGGCGAGATACGTAACTCAACACGCTTGAGGGTGACCATTTGCGGCTGTTTCGACCAATCCGGGTTGCCCAGGCTCAACTCTTGCGCCACCACATGCGGCCACGGCACCCAGGCCCGCCAGCCCCTCTCCTCGAGTTCGCGCTGCCAGACCACCGCCAGGTTGCCGTTGATGGCAAACGGGCGGTGCAACTCTTCGGACACTTTGGCATTGAGGGGCGGTTTGATCCAGTTCCAATCGAAGAACACGATGCTCAGAACCAGTACGGCCAACAGAACAATAAGACTGGCGAAGGTCCAGGCAAAAACTTTACGAATGCGCGTCATTGCACAGAACTCCAACTGAGCGCCCCGACTGCGACGCACGTGTGAAACGTTAGACCAGAACCGGCCTGCCAGGGAATTTACGACTGAAAAATGGCCCGCAGGTTTAATCGAAAGACCGACAGGTACGCAAATAGCCGGTAGGCCACTGCATCTCCCTTCATCCAACGTTACCGAGCCCGCACGCTGGCAAGGCGAATGCGAGTCGAAAATACCCACTCCGGTGCAAAAACGTCCGTCGGAAACACCCGCCCTAGAGCCGTTTCGCGGAACAATCAATTCCGTTGATTATTACCATTGCGTTTATGAACTTTTATATCGACTTATCGAGAGTAGCATTAACTTCGTACCCACTTTATCGCCCTCCTACGGAGCACCCAAATCATGAAACGCCAATTACTGCTTAGCCTTACGCTCTCGATGCTGGCCAGCACTGCTTTTGCCCTGCCAGCTGCAGACCAGGCAACCCCACAAGTGAAATCCACCCACGCGGTGTTCAGCCAAACCGTCGCAGCTGACGGCGCCGACCGTACTCCACAAGGCCAAACCCTTGCCGCTGACGGCACCGACCGCACGCCACAAGGCCAGACCCTTGCCGCTGACGGCACCGACCGCACGCCACAAGGCCAGACCCTTGCCGCTGACGGCACCGACCGCACGCCACAAGGCCAGACCCTTGCCGCTGACGGCACCGACCGCACGCCACAAGGCCAAACCCTTGCCGCTGACGGCACCGACCGCACGCCACAAGGCCAGACCCTTGCCGCTGACGGCACCGACCGCACGCCACAAGGCCAGACCCTTGCCGCTGACGGCACCGACCGCACGCCACAAGGCCAGACCCTCGCCGAAGGTGGTGGTGACCGTGTAATCGAACGCAACAGCGCTGTGAGCTAAGGCCATGGCCTCCCTGAAAAAAAGCCCAATCCCCGGATTGGGCTTTTGATTTTAAGGTCCGTATTTATATACACCGCACTTCCCCCCGCTTGATCCCCCGATAGTCGTTCGACGCCGGCAAAGCCGATTTGCTAGAGTGCGCCGCTGTCTTGTCCAGAAATCACTCTTGCGATGCTGCCCCGCGCCGAACAGAAACAACAGACCCGTAACGCCCTGATGGACGCTGCCCGCCACTTGATGGAATGCGGCCGAGGATTCGGCAGCCTGAGCCTGCGCGAAGTCGCGAAAACCGCCGGGATCGTACCGACCGGTTTCTACCGGCATTTTGCCGATATGGATGAACTGGGTCTGGTGTTGGTGAGCGAAGTCGGTCAGACCTTCCGTGAAACCATCCGCCTGGTGCGCCACAACGAGTTCGTCATGGGCGGCATTATTGATGCCTCGGTACGAATCTTTCTCGACGTGGTTTCGGCCAATCGCTCGCAATTTCTGTTTCTGGCCCGTGAGCAGTACGGCGGTTCGTTGCCCGTGCGCCAGGCCATCGGCCGATTGCGCGAAGACATCAGTTCGGACCTCGCGGCCGACCTGTCGCTGATGCCGAAACTGCAACACCTGGACATCGCCGGCCTGAGCGTCATGGCTGACCTGATTGTTAAAAGCGTGTTTGCCACGTTGCCGGACATTATCGATCCGCCCGCCGAGGCATTGCCGGAGCATCTGACGCCCCAGGCGAAAATCACTCAGCAGTTACGCTTTATCTTTATCGGCCTCAAGCACTGGCAAGGCCTGGGCAGCACCGAGTGATTCACTGTGGGAGCGAGCCTGCTCGCGAAGAACGATAACGCGGTGTATCCGAATAACCGTGGCGCCCCATTCGCGAGCAGGCTCGCTCCCACAGATAAAGCAGTTTCGCTTCAACTTGGTGCACCTGGGAAATGGACGCACCAACATCATTCGAAATCCTCGACGTGCTGAATCTCTCCCTACGCTTCTGACGGGCATTTCCTACACTTCACCCGATTGGCAAGCCCCTTGCTCTAGCCTGACTACTGTCTATTGCTGGAAGCCGTCCAATGCTGGTGATTCATCGCAGAATCGACCCTCAACCTGTCTGGGCCGCCGAGTTGCACCTGACCTTCGAAGCCCGGAGCAAAAGTCGCTTGCGCTGTTTCAGTGCCGAAGGCGAAGACGTCGGGTTGTTTTTGGAGCGCGGCCAACCACCGCTGTATGACGGCGAATGCCTACAGGCTGAGGACGGACGGGTCATCCGAGTCTGCGCCCGCCCCGAACACCTGCTGCACATCACCTGCGCCAATGCCTTCGAACTGACCCGCGCCGCCTATCACTTGGGTAATCGCCACGTGGCCCTGCAAATCGGTGACGGCTGGTTGCGCCTGCTCGACGATTACGTGCTCAAGGCCATGCTCGAACAACTGGATGCCAAGGTCGAGAACATTGAAGCCCCATTCCAGCCCGAACATGGCGCTTATGGCGGGGGCCATCACCATTCGCGGCACGGCGACGAAGACTTCAACTACCCGCCGAAACTGCATCAGTTTGGCGTGCGGTCATGAATCCGGCCTGGGCGCTGCTGCGCCTGGCCAGCCCGCAGCTGCCGATTGGTGGCTACAGCTATTCCCAGGGCCTGGAAATGGCTGTGGATAACGGCCGCGTCAACGATGCCGCCAGCGCAAAACGCTGGATTAGCGATCAGCTATTGCTGAATCTGGCGCGCTTCGAAGCGCCACTGCTGCTTACCCATTGTGTGGCGGCGGCAGAGGAAAACTGGGGCGAGTTACTGCAACACTGCGAAGAACACCGCGCGAGCCGGGAAACACGCGAGTTGCATCAGGAGAGCCGGCAGATGGGTTATTCGCTGCAGCAATTGCTCAACGGTTTGCCGGAACTCGACGCACCGGCCCGCGCCTTCCTCGAACAATGCCCCGAACCGCACCTGGCCCTCGGCTGGGCGCTGGCCGCTCGCGCGTGGCATATCAGCCCCCGGGACGCGCTGGCTGCCTGGCTCTGGAGCTGGCTGGAAAACCAATTGGCCGTGTTGATGAAAACCCTGCCGTTGGGCCAACAAGCCGCGCAACGCCTGACCAGCGAACTGTTACCGCTACTTCAGCAAGCCCAGCAGAACGCCACCCGAATCAACCCCGAACACTACGGCAGCGCCGCTTTCGGCCTGTCCCTGGCGTGCATGGCCCATGAGCGCCAGTACAGCCGCCTGTTCCGATCCTAGGGCCTGTTATTTTGGAGAATCCATGAACACACAACCTCTGCGCGTCGGCATCGGCGGCCCGGTCGGTTCCGGCAAAACCGCCCTGACCCTGGCGCTGTGCCTGGCCCTGCGCGACCGCTACAACCTGGCGGTGGTCACCAACGACATCTATACCCGCGAAGACGCCGACTTTCTGGTGCGCAACGAAGCCCTGGCCCCGGAACGGATCATCGGCGTGGAAACCGGCGGCTGCCCGCACACGGCCATCCGCGAAGACGCCTCGATCAACCTCGAAGCCGTGGACCAACTGAACCGCCGCTTTCCGGGGCTGGACCTGATTCTGGTGGAGTCCGGTGGCGATAACTTGTCCGCGACCTTCAGCCCGGAACTGTCCGACCTGACCATTTACGTGATCGACGTCTCGGCCGGCGACAAGCTGCCGCGCAAGGGTGGGCCGGGAATCTGCAAATCCGACCTGCTGGTGATCAACAAGGTCGACCTCGCGCCATTGGTGGGCGCCTCGCTGGAGCTGATGGACAGCGACACCACTCGCATGCGCAACGGCAAGCCGTTTGTCTTCAGCAACCAGAAAACCGGCCTCGGCCTGGAAGCAATTATCGCCTTCATCGAGCGCCAGGGCCTGCTGACCGCCACCTGATCAGGACTTATCAACAAGGAAGCTTATCCATGACACTGAAACGCATCCTGGGCGCCTTGGCGCTCCTGCTGACCCCGGCCATCGCCTTCGCCCACCCGGGCCATGGCGACAATGGCTTGATCGCCGGCATCAGCCACCCGATCGGTGGCCTCGATCACTTGCTGGCGATGGTCGCCGTCGGTTTGTGGGCGGCGCAACAGCAAGGCGCGGCGCGCTGGGCCCTGCCGTGCACCTTCGTTGGGACCCTGCTGATCGGCGGAATGCTGGGGTTTGAAGGGTTGAACCTGCCGGCACTGGAAAGCGCGATTGCGGCGTCGGTATTGGCACTGGGCCTGGCAGTGGCGTTGGCGGTGCGTCCGCCGATCGGCGTGGCGGTCGGGGCCACGGCGCTGTTTGCGCTGTTTCATGGGGTCGCGCATGGCCTGGAGTTGCCGGAGACGTCGAGTCCCTGGATGTATGCGGCAGGTTTTGTCGCAGCGACGGCGGTATTGCATGGATTGGGTTATGCCGTGGTGCGGGTGTTGCCTCAGGCTGCTGCACCCTTGATTCGTCTGGCGGGTGCGGCTTCGGCAGCGACTGGGGCTTGGTTATTGGCGGGCTGAGATCTTTACCGCCAGTGATGGCCTCTTCGCGAGCAGGCTCGCTCCCACATTGGTATTGCGTACACAGGTGTACTGTGGGAGCGAGCTTGCTCGCGATAGCGGCCTGACAGACACCGCATCCCTCAGGCCTGATAACATGTCGCGCAATCGCCCCTGCCGTGACGACGCCAGCCAATGCCGCATGTTTCCCGCTCCGCCTCCAATCCAGAATTGACCGCGCTGTTTGCCTCGGCGCAACAGCACTTCCAGGACGTGATCGTGCCACTCTGGCAGGGCCCCGGCTGGAATGCGGAAATGGCGTTGCCCTATGAGGCGCTGGACGCCCGGCATCAACCCTTGCCGCCGCAACGCTACCGGGCCATGGCCTGCGCACGGCAGCTTTACGTGTTTTCCAGTCTGATTGGCCAGGTGCCCGCCGCCGAGGAGCGTGCCGCAGCATTATTCCGTTCCTTGCAGCAGCATTTCCACGACGCCGAGCATGGCGGCTGGTTCTACAGCATCGACCCGCAGGGGGCGCCGCTGGATCAACGCAAAGACCTCTACACCCATGCTTTCATCCTGTTCGCCTGCGCTCATTACTGGGGCAAGGTGCGCGAGCCGCTGGTGGAATCAGTGCTCAACGCGGCACTTCAAGTGATCGCGCAGCGTTTCGCCACGGGCGACGGCCTGTACGAAGCGAGCCTTGAGCGTGACTGGTCGTCGCTGAAGTCCGGGCCGCTGCAGAATCCTCTGATGCACTTGGCTGAAGCCTTCCTCGCCACGCTGTCGGTCCGCGAAGACCTCGCGGTAAAAGACGCGCTCGTCGAGTTATGCACAGCCATGCACACGCGTTTTATCGATCCGCAACACGGTGTGCTGATGGAAAAACCGCTGGGAGCTTTGGATAACTGGTTTGAACCGGGGCATCAGTTCGAGTGGTATTTCCTGCTGGAGTCTTCGCCACTGCTGCGCGGCTCGACACTGCATGCGTCGCTGGAACGCGCGTTTTCGTACACCGAGCAACTGGGCGTCGACCCGGCTACTGGCGCCGTACAGGCGATGCTGGACCTCGAGCCGGGCGGCCGCCCACGAGATGCCACTCAGCGCATCTGGGCTCAGGCTGAATACTTGCGCGCATTGACGCTGCGCCCGGACAGCGAGACCTCGGTGCTGCGCCAACTGCGGGCGCTGCATCAGCACTCTCTGCATGCACGCGGCTGGTATGAGTGTCGCGACGAGAAGGGTGAAGTCAGCCGTCAGGACATGCCGTCGACCACGCCTTATCACTTGGCAACCTGCTATCGCGGGCTGGCCGATTATCTTCGCTGATTGATAGATCGCCTTCGCGGGCAAGTCGGATCGCCGCACCGCTCGCTCCTACGGATTTATACCGACCGTAGGAGCGAGGCTTGCCCGCGAATGGCCGTTATGGGCTCTTACGCCTTGCCACCATTGCGCTCAATGGCAAACCCGCTCCAGGTCTGGCTCACGGGCATCAGCTCCAGGCTGTTGATGTTGATGTGTGCCGGCGCATTGAGCACCCAGAAAATGGTGTCAGCGATATCTTGCGGCTGGATCGGCTCGGCACCGGCGTAGGTCGCGTTGTAACGCTCCTGGTCACCGGCGAAACGCACCAGCGAGAACTCGCTCTCGCACAAGCCCGGCTCGATGTTGCTCACCCGCACGCCGGTGCCTTGCAGGTCGCAGCGCAGGTTCAGGGAGAACTGTTTGACGAATGCTTTGCTCGCGCCATACACATGGCTGCCCGGGTACGGGTAGTTGCCGGCGATGGAACCCAGGTTGACGATGCCAGCACCACGACCGTGGGCGATCAGGCGCGGCAACAGCAGACGAGTGCTGTACATCAGGCCCTTGATGTTGGTGTCGACCATGGTGTCCCAATCATCCAGATCGCACTTCGGCGCCGGGTCGACACCCAGAGCCAGGCCGGCGTTGTTGATCAGCCCGCGCAGTTTGGCGAATGAAGGCGGCAGATTGGCAATCGCCTCTTCCATGGCCTTGCGATCACGCACGTCGAGCACCAGGCCATGAACCTCGGTCTGCTTCGACAATTCGGCGCACAGGGCATTCAGACGCTCTTCACGACGGCCAGTCAGCACTAGTTTCCAGCCGGCCTCGGCAAAACGACGGGCACAGGCTTCACCAAAACCGGACGTCGCGCCGGTAATAAACAGGGTGTTGGACATCGTGTTCTCCTTGCTTCGGGCTGAGGACCAGCCATTGGAATAGACAATCAGCGGGCAGCATGCCCGGCCTTGCACACAGCAGCAACCACCGCACACGCTGTACAAAAAACGATCAAACCTTGCAACACCTTATCCGCCGCGGCTTTCAGCCATGTGCACGCACCTTATCCACAGCCCCATCCACACATTCCGGGGGCAAGTGCAAAAGCTGAAACCCGCTGTGCATAAGGCTTTACGAGCAGATTACAAATTTTTTTGCTTGACCCTCGATCGTCGCCTGTGTTGCCTGAGCAAATCTGCGCGGATTTCCGGTCAAACCTGCGATGGCGGCAGGCCAGTAACTACGGCCTTCAGCCGAGTCTTTCCAGAGTTTAACCACAGACTTATCCACAGGCTTACACCCCCTCTTTCAGTGCGCTTCTACCGTCAACAAAAAGGTTGACAAAGCCGCCTCCCGGTCGCGTAAAAACGCCTGATCAAAAAACAACCACAACCCTGAAAGCCACGGTTTCAAAGGCGTCCAGCCAGCTACTCCCACGTTATTCACAGCCAGCTCCACAGCAAACGGGGACAAGTCAAAACCGTGACAAAACAACTATTTGCAGCGGCTTTATGTCGCGCTTCAAGAGCTTGTGAATATTGTTTTCCACAATTTCCAAGAAGTGCACCACTGATACCTGTGGGAGCGAGCCTGCTCGCGAAAGCGGTGGTAGCCATTGGCAGCAATTTGACTGAAAAACAACTTCACGAGCAGGCTCGCTCCCACAGTGGATTGGCCTTGTGCTGGAGATAAAAAAAAACCGGCGATTACTCGCCGGGGCTTTTGCATAACAACGGGGTATCAATGCCCGCCGAGATAAGCGTTGCGCACCTCATCGTTGACCAGCAGCTCCTTGCCGGTGCCTGTGAGACGGATCTCGCCGTTGACCATCACATACGCCCGATCCGACAGCTTCAACGCGTGGTTGGCGTTCTGCTCGACCAGGAAGATGGTCATTCCGGTACTTGCCAGTTCCCGCAGGGTGGCGAAGATTTGCTTCACCACGATCGGTGCCAGGCCCAGGCTCGGCTCATCGAGCAACAGCAGTTTCGGCCGGCTCATCAAGGCCCGAGCGATGGCGAGCATTTGCTGTTCACCGCCGGACATGGTCATGGCCCGCTGGGTACGCCGTTCCTTGAGCCGTGGAAACAGCTCGAACATGCGCTGCATGTCCTCGGCGGCGTATTTGTCACCGATAGGAATGGTGCCCATCAGCAGGTTTTCCTCGACGGTCATGTCAGGGAACACCCGCCGCCCTTCCGGCGATTGAGCGATGCCGTTGGACGCGATGTAATGGGACGACTTGTGAGTGATGTTCACGCCCTGATAGACGATCTCGCCGTTCGCCGCACGCGGCTGACCAAAGATCGACATCAACAGCGTCGACTTACCCGCGCCGTTGGAGCCGATGAGGCTGACGGTTTCACCTTCGTTGATGTGCAGCGAGACTTTCTTCAGGGCCTGGATCTGCCCGTAGAACACGTCGATCTCTTTCAGTTCGAGGATCGGTTGACTCATACCAGCTCCTCTTCATCAGCACCCAGGTAGGCGGCAATCACTTTCGGATCGTTGCGGATCGCTTGAGGGTCACCCTCGGCGATCACGTTGCCGTGGTCCAGCACCACAATGTGGTCGGAAATGCTCATTACCATGCCCATGTCGTGTTCAATCAGCACCACCGTAATGTCGTGGTCGTCGCGCAGATGTCGAATCATCGCGCTGAGCGCCTCGGTTTCCTGCGGGTTGAGGCCCGCCGCCGGTTCGTCCAGGCAAATGATCTTGGGCCGGGTGCACATGGCCCGGGCAATTTCCAGGCGGCGCTGCTGGCCGTAGGAAAGCTCACCGGCCAGGCGGTTGGCGCAGTCCACCAGATCGACCACCTCCAGCCAGTAGAAGGCATGGTCCAGGGCATCGCTTTCGGCCTTGCGGTAGCTTTTGGTGTTGAGAATGCCGGACAACAAGTTGCGGTTGACCCACATGTGCTGGGCCACCAGCAGGTTCTCGATCACCGACATTTCCCTGAACAGGCGAATGTTCTGGAAGGTCCGCGCCAGGCCGGCGCGGTTGATCAGGTGCGTGCCACCGAACATCTTGTAGCGGAGCCGGCTGATGAAGCTTTTCGGCGAAACGAAATCGGTCGCCTTGAACGGTTCCCCGAGCATTTTGATGACGTTGGTTTTCTGGCCGCGGGCGTTGAGTTCGATATGCCCGCCAGAGGCTTTGTAAAACCCGGTCAGGCAGTTGAACACGGTAGTCTTGCCTGCGCCGTTGGGGCCGATCAACGCGAAGATCGAGTTGCGTTTGACCTTCAGGCTGACGTCGCTCAGGGCTTTGATGCCACCAAAGTGCATCATCAGGTTGTCTACCGAGAGAATGACTTCATCGCTCATGACGCGCTCCTCTCAGTCAAGGCACCTTTACGTGGGGTTACACCGGTACGGCTGATCCGAATCAGGCCGCGCGGTTTCCAGATCATCATCAGTACCATGAGGACACCAAACAGCAACACGCGGTATTCCGCGAAGCTGCGCAGCAGTTCCGGGGCGACCGTCAGCACGAACGCGGCGATCACCACGCCGACGGTCGACCCCATGCCGCCAAGCACAACGATGGCGAGGATCAAGGCCGATTCGAAGAACGTGAACGAGGTCGGGTTGACGAAACCTTGATAGCTGGCGAAAAACACACCCGCCAAACCGGCGGTAGAAGCCCCCAGGGTAAAGGCCGACAGCTTGACCAGTACGTGGTTGAGGCCCATGGCACGGCAGGCGATTTCATCTTCGCGCAAGGCTTCCCAGGCACGACCGACCGGCATGCGGGTCAGACGATGCTTGATGTACAGCACCAGCATCACCACGAGGAACAGCACGCCATAGATGAGCATGAACTTTACGTTCGGGTTGTATTCAGTCCCGAAGAATTCATGGAAGGGTATCCCGCCATCCTTCGCCACACGCGTGAACTCGATACCGAAAACCGACGGTGATGGCACCGGCATACCGTTAGGCCCGCCCGTGAAGGACAGCCAGTTGGTCAGTATCAGGCGAATGATTTCACCGAAGCCCAGGGTCACGATTGCCAGGTAGTCACCGTGCATGCGCAAGACCGGGAAGCCGAGTATGCATCCGGCCATCGCCGCCATGAGTGCCGACAGCGGCAGCATGGTCCAGAAGCCCAGGCCAAGGTAGTGATAACCCAGCGCAAGACCATAAGCGCCAATGGCGTAGAAGGCCACGTAACCCAAGTCGAGCAGACCTGCCAGACCGACCACGATGTTCAGGCCAAGGCCCAGCAACACGTAGATCAGCCCCAGGATCACCACCGTCAGCAGGTACTTGTCGGCGAAGATCGGAAACACAATAGCGATCACGATCAATGCCGGGATAATGAAGCGCAGGCGCGACTTGAAATCAGGCGCCAGCACGTGCACGCCGGAGCCGACGACTTCGAAGCTTTGATGAATCTTCACGCCCTTGGGGGTCTGCAAAAACAGGCTCAAGACAAAACGCCCGATCATCACCGCCCCGACCATCCAGGCCACACGCGTCGGCTGCAGGTTGTAGCTATAGCCTTCCAGCACTACGCCCACGATCGGGCCGAAGACAATCAAGGCAATCAACCCGGCCAGAACCGTGTCGATCAGGCTTTTTTTGATATCTATAGGTTTGTTATTAGCGTCGGACATACTTATACCTTCGCCACGAGTGGGCGACCCAACAGGCCTTGAGGACGGAAGATCAGGATCATTACCAGCAGCGAGAAGCTGAAGACATCCTTGTAGTCAGAATTGATCACGCCGGAAAACAGCGACTCGGAAACCCCGAGAATGATCCCGCCGAGCATGGCGCCGGGCAGCGAACCAATCCCGCCGAGCACCGCAGCGGTGAAGGCTTTGATGCCGATCACGAAGCCTGCATAGAAATCGAAGGTCCCGTAGTTCACCGTGATCAAGACACCGGCCAGCGCAGCCATGGCGGCACCGATGATGAAGACGTAGGAGATCACCCGGTCGGTATTGATCCCGAGGATCGAGGCCATCTTGCGGTCTTGTTGGGTCGCACGACACATGCGCCCCAACTTGGTGTACTTGATGATGTAGGTCAGCAGGGCCATCCCGACAAACGCGGCGACCAGAATAAAGATCTTGGTGTAGGTAATCTGCACGAAACCCGTACCGATATCGAATCGCAGCCCACCGCTCAGCAGCGTAGGAATCCCCTGTTGCCGTGAGCCCTGAGCGATTTGTGCATAGTTCTGCAGGATCAGGGAAACGCCGATAGCACTGATCAGCGGTGCCAGTCGGGTGGAGTTGCGCAGCGGTTTGTAAGCGATGCGTTCGATGACCCAGCCATACACGCCGGTCACAAAGACTGTGAACAGCAGGGTACCCAGGATCAACAGCGGAAAGGATTCGACACCGAAGTAGGACAGTAAAGCCAGGCTGATCGCCGCGAGGTACGCGGAAATCATATAAACCTCGCCATGGGCGAAGTTGATCATGCCGATGATGCCGTAGACCATTGTGTAGCCGATGGCGATCAGGCCGTAGACCGACCCAAGAGTCAAACCGTTGATAACTTGTTGCAGGAAAATACCGTCCATCATGCACTCTCACTAACTTGAGAGGCCACCGCGAACCCGGTGTCGATGAGCCCTTGTGAGGCGCACCTTACCGGCTTCATGTGGCTCAGAAGAAAAATACCGGGTCGGCATGATTGCAGAACCCATGACCCAAGCCGGGCCTGCGCCCCACGACGATTATCGAGAGACGCAGGCCTGGCGATGCGCTTATCTCACTTCTGTTTTTCCAGCTGCTTGTATTTGCCCGCAGCATCCCACTGGTAAACCACGTAGTCGGAGACTTTCAGGTCGCCCTTGCTGTCCCACTCTTTCTTGCCCATCACGGTTTCCACAGGGTGCGACTTCAGCCATTTAGCAGCGTCTTCGCCTTTGTTCGACTTGGCACCGTTGAAGCCGGCCGCCAGGGCTTGCACCGTGGCGTAGGCGTACAGGGTGTAGCCTTCAGGCTCGTAACCGGACTTGCGGAAGGTGTCTACGACAGCCTTGCTGTCTGGAATCAGGCGCGGGTCAGCGCCAAAAGTCATGTACACACCGTCGACGAACGGAGCACCACCGGCAGTCGTCACCATTTCGTCCGTCACGATGCCGTCATCGGACATGAACTTGACGTCTTTCAGACCTTGTTCACGCAGTTGGTGGACCAGTGGGCCGGCTTCCGGGTGCAGGCCGCCGAAGTAAAGGACATCAGCCCCTTTCTCACGGACTTTGGTGATCACGGCGCTGAAGTCTTTCTCGCCGCGGGTCAGGCCTTCTTCAAGCACCGGCTTCACGCCACGCGCGGTCAACTGCTTGGCAGTCGCGTCCGCCAGACCTTTACCGTAGGTGTCTTTGTCGTTGATGACGGCAACTTTCTTGCCTTTCAGGACGTCGACGATGTAGTTACCCGCGACGATACCTTGCTGGTCGTCACGCCCGCACAAACGCAACATGGCAGGCAGGCCGCGCTCGGTGACCGCCGGGTTGGTGGAGCCTGGCGTGATTGCGATGATGCCTGCGTCGGAGTAGACCTCGGAAGCAGGGATGGTCGACGACGAGCAGAAGTGCCCGACGACGCCGATAACCTTGTCCTGCACCATTTTGTTCGCAACAGCCACAGCCTGTTTCGGTTCGCAGGCGTCATCGCCCTGGACCAGTACGATTTTTTCGCCGTTGATGCCGCCCTTGGCGTTGATCGCATCCGCCGCCGCTTGCGCGCCTTTCATGTACTGCAAGCCGAAGGAAGCGTTAGCACCGGTCATCGGACCTGCCACCCCAATTTTGACATCAGCCTGAACAAACGAAGAAACACCCAATGCACTAGCGACTGCCAGTGCCAGAAAACCCTTTCTGTAGAACGTCTGCGACATGTGATGGTGCTCCTGAGGTTTTTTTAGTTAGCACAGCAACTTCAGCGGAAGCTTTGATTCAGCTACAAAGCGCAGAGCAAGTGGCGTGCCATCGGTTTTTTATTCTTCAAAAAGTCGCTGCTTTATTGTTATTTCGACTGTTTCGTTCCCATTTTTATTGGGCGTGCAACCGTCTAAACCGCGGAAGGTGAAACCATTTATTTTTAAAGGCGCAACCCTCGTGCGCCATCATTGCAACCGCGGCGCTAAACGACGTGCAACCAGCCTGTAACAACGTGCGTCACCGAAGTGCACACTGCTGGTGCGAAACTGCTACAACTCGCACCATCACAGGCTAGTCGCTGCGCCGAAAAACGCCGCTCCCAACTGCAAAATTCAACAATCAAATAACGATCCGCAAGCACTGGCCTGCGTGATACAGCGAAAACCCGGCTTCGTATAAGCAACTGCGCAACCCCACACCGGCCAGTGGCTGCATCGGGGCGAAGGGAATCGGTAGCGCCTGAGGATTTCCGTTACACAAATAATCGGCAAAGGCTTTGCCGACGACCGTACCCGTCGTTACACCCCGCCCGTTGTAACCGGTGACTGCCACTAAACCGGGCGCCGGTTCGAACAGGCGCATCAAATGGTCAGGGGTAAAGGCGATGCAACCGGTCCAGGTGCACTCCCACTCCACGGGTTTGAGGTACGGAAAGTAGTGCTGCTGAACCCGATCGGCCCAAGCCTTGAGGAACCAGGCCGGCTTCTGATTGCCATTACCCAGACTGCCGAGCAACAGGCGACCGTCTTTGTCCCGGCGAATGCTGCTGAGTACCTGACGAGTATCCCAGGAGCCCTGTCCACCGGGCAGGATTTGCTGTGCAGCCTCGTCTGTCAGCGGCACCGAAGCCACTTGATAGTAATAACCGGGAAAGAAATTGCGTCGCAGCTCAGTCCAGTCGCCTTCTGTGTAGGCGTTGGAGGCGATCACCACTTGCTCGGCCAGCACCGAACCCTGGGCCGTCTGAACCGACCAGCGCTGGCCTTGACGTTCGAGTCGGGTCACCGGGGAATGATCGAACAGCTGACCGCCGAGGCCGATGGCAGCTTTGGCCAGACCACTCGTATAGGCCATCGGATTGAGGGTGCCAGCGCGTCGATCAAGTAAGGCGGCAGCGATTTTTTGGGTGCCGGTCGCTTGCTCGCAGGCTTTCCCCGTCAGCAGCTCTACCGGCGCGCCGCGACGTTTCCATTGTTCTTCACGACTGCGCAGATCGGCTTCGCCACGGGCGTTATGCGCCATGTGCAGCGTGCCTTCGCGGCGCAACTGGCAATCGATGTTGTACTTGTCCACAAGGCTGAACACCAGGGACGGAGCGGCGCCAAGCATGCGATTGAGCTGACTGCCCACCGCCTTGCCGAAGCCCGCTTCGATTTCGTCCGGTGCAATCCACATCCCGGCGTTGACCAGTCCGACGTTGCGTCCCGAACCGCCATGACCGGCGCGATGCGCTTCCAGCACACACACCGTTTTGCCCTGTTCCAGCAGATGCACCGCCGCCGACAGTCCGGTGAAACCAGCGCCGATGACGCAGACGTCAACCTTGACTTCACCCTTGAGCGCCGCGTTATCAGGCCTTTGCGGCGTCAGTTTTTCCCACAGACACTCTTCGCGTAACGGCATTGCCAGACTCCAACAGAAACCTAACCAACACACAATTCAATGTGGGAGCGAGCTTGCTCGCGATGGCGATCTGTCAGTCGACATTGATGTCGGCTGTTAGGCCCTCATCGCGAGCAAGCTCGCTCCCACAAGGTTCTTCATGGGTTTAAGAGCTGCGTTTAGTCGAACGTAATCCCTTGAGCCAGTGGCAGCTCCAGCGAGTAGTTCACGGTATTGGTCTGACGGCGCATGTAGCCGCGCCACGCATCGGAGCCCGACTCACGACCACCACCGGTTTCTTTCTCACCACCGAATGCACCGCCGATTTCCGCACCGCTCGGGCCGATGTTGACGTTGGCGATGCCGCAGTCGCTGCCGACCGCCGACATGAATTGCTCGGCTTCCCGTACATCGGTGGTGAAGATGCACGACGACAGGCCTTGAGGCACGGCGTTGTTCAGGCGCAGGGCTTCGGCGAAATCACTGTAACCGACCACGTACAGGATCGGCGCGAACGTTTCGTGGCACACCACGTCGCTCTGCTCCGGCATCTCGACGATGGCCGGCGATACGTAGTAAGCGTTGGGGTATTTGTCTTCCAGCTGACGCTTGCCGCCGAACACCCGGCCACCTTCGCTCAAGGCTTGTTCCAGGGCGTCTTGCATGTTGTCGAAGCTGTGTTTGTCGATCAGCGGACCGATCAGATTGCCTTCCAGTGGATTGCCGATGCGTACTTTGGAATACGCGGCTTTCAGGCGGGTGACGATCTCTTCCTTCACCGACTCATGGGCAATCAGACGACGCAGCGTGGTGCAGCGCTGGCCGGCGGTGCCGACGGCGCTGAACAGGATGGCGCGAACAGCCATGTCCAGGTCGGCGCTTGGGCCGAGGATCATCGCGTTGTTGCCGCCTAGCTCAAGAATGCTTCGCGCGAAACGTGCGGCGATTTTCGGCGCCACTTCACGGCCCATGCGGGTGCTGCCAGTGGCACTGATCAAGGCGACTCGCGGGTCATCGACCAGGGCTTCGCCAGCATCGCGACCGCCGATGATCACTTGGCTCAGGTGCGCAGGCGCATCGCTGAAGTTTTTCAGTACGCGGTCAAACAGCGCCTGGCACGCCAGGGCGGTCAACGGGGTTTTTTCCGACGGTTTCCAGATCACCGGGTTGCCGCAGACCAGCGCCAGCGTGGTGTTCCACGCCCAGACCGCCACCGGGAAGTTGAAGGCGCTGATCACGCCGACGATGCCCAGCGGGTGCCAGGTTTCGCGCATGTGGTGGCCAGGGCGCTCGGAAGCGATGGTCAGACCGTACAACTGACGGGACAAACCGACCGCGAAATCGCAGATGTCGATCATTTCCTGCACTTCACCCAGGCCTTCCTGAGTGATCTTGCCCGCTTCCCAGGACACCAGCTCGCCCAGATCAGCCTTGTATTCGCGCAGAATGTCGCCCAGCTGACGCACCAGTTCGCCACGGCGAGGTGCCGGAACCTTGCGCCACAGTTCGAACGCATGATCTGCGCGACTGATGTGCTGCTCGACTTCAGCGGCGCCTTCCCAATTCACGGCAGCAATCCGGCTGCCATCGATCGGCGAATGCACCGGCACTTTGCCGTTCTGGTACAGGGCCGGGTTTACACCAAGACGATCAAGCAATGCGGCAACCATGGGTCACTCCTCAAGCAAAAAACAGAAAACGTACAGCCGGATTGATCCGGCTGATCAGACCTGTAGTTTTAGCTCCCCTGAGGTTACCCAACAAACGACCTTTAAGAGAGATATCATTCCGTTTATTCATGCTGCGAATTGCTGGTAAGAAAGAAACAAGAAAAAGGACAAGCCATGCTGAATAAACGCTACCTGCCGTCGATCACCGCACTGCAGTGTTTCGAGGCCGTGACCCGGCATTTGAGCTTCACCCGGGCCGCCGAAGAACTGAACCTGACCCAGAGCGCCGTCAGCAAACAGGTCGCGCAACTCGAAGAGTTGCTGCAGCACCTGCTGTTCCGCCGGGTGCGTCGACGCCTGCAAATGACGCCGGCCGGTGATTTGTACCTGGTGGAAGTACGAAAAATCCTCACCCAAGTCGAGATGTCGACCCATTACCTGCGCTCCTACGGCGGTGACACCGAAGTCTTGCGCGTTTCCACACCGCCGACGTTCGGTGCGCGCTGGCTGGTGCCACGCTTGAAAGGCTGGCGCCTGCGCCACCCGTCGATCCATCTCGACCTGTGCAGTGAGCAGGAAGCTGACGATTTGCTGCAAGGTCGTAGTGACCTGGCGTTCTACTTCGGCCAAGGCTCACGTCCCGGCACCGAATGCCTGAAATTGTTCAGCGAAGAGCTGGTTCCTGTGTGTGCACCGGGCAGCCTGCCTGACACGCCGTTCACCGATCCTACCCAACTCACCGACCTGGTCCTGCTGCAAAACGCCTCGCGCCCACAGGCCTGGCACGACTGGTTCGACAGCCAGGGCTACCACACCGAACACAGCTACCACGGCCCGCGCTTCGAAACCTTTTATATGTGTATCCGCGCGGCCCAGGTCGGCTGTGGCGTGGCGCTATTGCCACGTTTTCTGGTGGAGGAGGAATTGGCCGACGGCAAACTGATCATTCCCTGGAAGCATGCAATGCCCAGCAGCGATGCCTATTACCTGGCGTATCCGGAGCATTCGGCGGAGGTGCCCAAGGTGAGGGATTTTGTGAAGTGGATGCTGGAGCAGATTGATAGCCCGGACATACCGTAAATTCAGGGTTACACCCAATCCCTCTGGGAGCGAGCT
This sequence comes from Pseudomonas sp. IT-P253, assembly GCF_949768125.1. Lineage (NCBI taxonomy): Bacteria > Pseudomonadati > Pseudomonadota > Gammaproteobacteria > Pseudomonadales > Pseudomonadaceae > Pseudomonas > Pseudomonas sp. IT-P253. Next base: position 125,721 of record NZ_CATKPT010000033.1, read on the forward strand.
TGCTCGCGAAGGGGCCGGCACATTCAACATCAATATTGACTGGCACTACGCTTTCGCGAGCAAGCTCGCTCCCACAGGGAGCGGCTGCGATCTAAAAAAACGCTGGCAAAGCGGGCAGCTGATATGCGCCACTAGCCCTCTTCATTGAAACAGCTGCAACGTCGCTGCCACGAGCAGCGGCCAGCCAGGAGAACCCCATTATGAGCGAGAGTGTGTTTGCCGATCGCATCGTGCAGAACCTGCTCGACACCGACTTCTACAAACTGACGATGATGCAGGCGGTGCTGCATAACTACCCGAACGTAGAAGTTGAATGGGAGTTTCGTTGCCGTAACAGTGAAGATTTGCGCCCGTACCTGGCGGAGATCCGTTTCCAGATCGAGCGCCTGGCCGAGTTGAGCCTGACCGCCGACCAGTTGAGTTTCATGGAGCGCATCAGTTTCATGAAGCCTGACTTCCTGCGTTTTCTCGGATTGTTCCGCTTCAACCTGCGCTACATCCACACTGGAATCGAAAACGGCGAGCTGTTCATTCGTCTGCGCGGGCCGTGGTTGCATGTGATCCTGTTCGAAGTGCCGCTGTTGTCGATTGTCAGCGAAGTACGCAATCGCTACCGCTACCGCGAAATCGTTCTGGAACAGGCCCGCGAGCAGCTCTATCGCAAGTTCGACTGGCTGACCGCCAATGCCAGCAGCGATGAATTGTCCGAATTGCAGGTAGCCGATTTCGGCACTCGCCGTCGCTTCTCGTACCGGGTGCAGGAAGAAGTGGTGAACGTGCTCAAGCACGATTTCCCCGGACGTTTCGTCGGCACCAGCAATGTGCATTTGTCCCGGGAACTGGACATGAAACCACTGGGCACCATGGCCCACGAGTGGATCATGGCGCACCAGCAACTCGGCCCACGGCTGATCGACAGCCAGATTGCCGCCCTCGATTGCTGGGTTCGTGAATATCGCGGCTTGTTGGGGATCGCCCTGACCGATTGCATCACCACCGACGCATTTCTCAACGATTTCGATCTGTACTTTGCCAAGCTCTTCGACGGCCTGCGCCACGATTCCGGGGATCCCGTGATCTGGGCAGAAAAAGCCATCGCCCACTATCACAAGCTCGGCATCGACCCGATGAGCAAGACGTTGGTGTTCTCGGACAGCCTGACGCTGCCCAAGTCGCTGGAAATATTCCGGGCGTTACACGGTCGGATCAATGTCAGCTTCGGTATCGGCACCAACCTGACGTGCGATATTCCAGGTGTCGAACCGATGAGCATCGTGCTTAAAATGGCAGCCTGCAACGGCCAACCGGTGGCAAAAATCTCCGACGAGCCAGGCAAGACTCAATGCAAAGACCCGAATTTCGTCGCCTATTTGCGACACGTTTTCAAAGTTCCTGCCGCCCTTTCCAGCACATTAAGCAAGGAGTGAATTCATGCAAGCCGTACAGCGTGAGATTGCTGAGCAGCTCAAGGTTCAACCGCCATTCGCCGACCAGGCCGCCCTCGAGGCTGAAATTGCTCGGCGTATCACCTTTATCCAGGATTGCCTGGTCGATTCCGGGCTCAAGACTTTGGTATTGGGCATCAGCGGTGGTGTCGATTCCCTGACGGCCGGCCTGCTGGCCCAACGCGCCATGCGTGAGCTGCGCACCCGTAGCGGCGACGACAGCTACAAGTTCATCGCCGTGCGCCTGCCGTACGAAACCCAGTTCGATGAACACGACGCCCAGGCCTCAGTGGATTTCATCGCCCCGGATGAGCGTCATACCGTGAACATCGGCCCGGCTGTCAAATCCCTGGCCAATGAAGTCGCAGCGTTCGAAGGCAAGCACGCCGTCTCGGTGGACTTCGTTCTCGGCAACACCAAGGCGCGGATGCGCATGGTCGCCCAATACACCATCGCGGGTGCGGCCCATGGCCTGGTGATCGGCACCGACCATGCAGCGGAAGCGGTGATGGGGTTCTTCACCAAATTCGGTGATGGCGCCTGCGACCTGGCACCGCTTAGCGGTCTGGTGAAAAACCAGGTTCGGGCCATCGCCCGCCGTTTCGGCGCGCCGGAATCGCTGGTGGAAAAAATCCCGACCGCCGACCTGGAAGACCTGTCGCCCGGCAAACCGGACGAAGCATCCCATGGTGTGACGTATGCCGAAATCGATGCGTTCCTGCACGGAGAGCCAGTGCGTGAGGAAGCGTTCAAGATCATCTGCGACACGTACAAAAAGACCCGCCACAAGCGTGTGATGCCGTTTGCACCGTGATTCTGCCCCTGTAGGAGCGAGCTTGCTCGCGATGGACTCAAGAACGCAGCGTTTAGCCAGTAAACACGCGTTATCGTTAACGACCATCGCGAGCAAGCTCGCACAGTGGACCGATTACTTCAGGGTAACCGTGCCTTTCATCATCGAGATGTGGCCAGGGAACGAGCAGAAGAAGCCGTAGGCTTCGCCAGCGGCCAGTTTCGACACGTCGAAGGTCACCGAGTCTTTTTCGCCAGCGCCAATGACTTTGGTGTGAGCGATGATGCGAGCATCACCTTCTTTCAAGTAGTTCTTGTCGATGCCGGCGCTCAGGCCGTCGGTGGCGATCGGCTGCATGTCAGCTTCTTTGCTCAACACCCAGTTATGACCCATGACAGTTTTCGGCAAGCTGCCCGAGTGGGTCAGCTCCACCGTGAATGTCTTGCAGCTCTTGTCGATTTCAATGGCCTTTGTGTTGTAGGACATTTGGTCAGTGGAATCGACGGTGGTCTTGCACTCGGCAGCCATCAATTGACTGCTGGCCAGTGTCAACAGGGATACCGCAACAAGTTTGGCAAACATGGTGAATCTCCAAGACGGGGTTAACAAAAATGCGAATGGACAGAAGACTGCCTGAAAACTTCGCAAGTTCCTATGACCTGAATCAAAAATTGTATACAACTTTCGGGCTATGGCCCCTATCGAAACAATCTACCAGCCAGATGTCTAGAGCGGCCCTATCATCAGGTCGTACTACTCATCTGGAGCGACTGTCATGCCCATTAACAGTCTGTTGTGCAGTTTGCTCGCCGCCTATGCCTGTGGCGCCAGCGGCACCTGCGAAACACCCCAACGCGAAGTTTAGACCTTGGAACGCTGCGTGCCTGCCTTTACTCTGTTGCCATCCTGACCATGGAGCAAGGCATGTCTTTAACGTCTGTTTGTGTATTTTGCGGGGCCAGCACCGGCACCAACCCGGCTTATCGTGAAGCGGCTGTCGCCCTCGGGCGAGCATTGGCCGAGCGCAAGTTGACCCTGGTCTATGGCGGCGGCGCTGTCGGGCTGATGGGGATCGTAGCCGATGCCGCACTGGCGGCGGGCGGTGAAGTGATCGGGATCATCCCGCAAAGCCTCAAAGACAAGGAAATCGGCCACAGCGGCCTGACTCGACTGGAAGTGGTCGATGGTATGCATGCGCGCAAGGCGCGAATGGCCGAACTCAGCGACGCCTTCATCGCACTGCCCGGCGGCCTGGGCACGCTGGAAGAGCTGTTTGAAGTCTGGACATGGGGCCAGCTCGGTTACCACGGCAAACCGCTCGGTCTGCTGGAAGTGAACGGCTTTTACAGCAAGTTGACTGCTTTTCTTGATCATATCGTCGGCGAAGGCTTCGTTCGCGAACCACACCGTGACATGCTGCAAGTGAGCGAATCGCCGCAAACCCTGCTCGATGCCCTGGACGCCTGGCAGCCCTCGGTCCAGCCAAAATGGGCCGAGCAAAAACCCAGCTAACGGCTCGGCACCGATACAGGGCAGAATATGCGCCGCTCAACCTCACCTTCGACCCCAGAGGATCGCCCATGGCTAAACCTAATTATTCCTTCGCCAAACGTCAGAGAGACTTGGCCAAGGAGCAGAAGAAAGAGGAAAAGCTTCAGCGCAAGAAAGCTACAGCTGAAGAAGAAGCCGCCGCACTGAACCCCGATGCAGAAGGTGAAGTGGCCGCAGAAAGTGATGTTGAAGCACCGAAAGATCAGGCGCCCGACGCCTGAGACCCTCAGGGCCCGATGATCTGATCAGGCCCACCGGATCTGTGTCCAGGGTCAGCAGAACCTTTGCTGACCCTCACAGGCCAATCTGAAGTCCCCCCACATTCCTCCGTGTAGGAGCGAGCTTGCTCGCGATGAACCTGAGAGCGCCTGGGTATCAGGCCTGGCAGCGTTATCGTTGACGACCGTCGCGAGCAAGCTCGCTCCTACAGTTATTCCAGTGGCATTACCGTGACACGGACCTCCGGGTCGTGGTTACCGCCCCCCAGAATCACCCCCCGCAATGGCGAAACATCAGAGAAATCCCGGCCCCAGGCCAGGGTGATGTGTTCCAGCGCTGGCTGCACATTGTTCGTCGGATCAAAGTCGACCCAGCCCAGTACCGGGCAAAATACTGAAACCCAGGCATGCGACGCATCGGCACCAATCAATCGGGGCTGGCCCGGCGGCGGCTGAGTCAACAGATAGCCGCTGATGTACCGCGCGGCCAAACCCCGGGAGCGCACGCACGCGAGCATCAGGTGAGCAAAGTCCTGACAGACGCCGCGCCGACGCTCCAGCACTTCCACCAATGGCGTGGCCACTTGGGTCGCCTCGGCATCGAAGGTGAATTCGCTGAAAATCTTCTCCATCAACGCCTGAACCCCTAGCAGCAATGGCCGGGCAGGTGGAAAACAGCTTTCGGAAAAATCGACGAAGTTGCGCTTCAAATGCACATAAGGCGACTCGAACCGATATCGGCAAGCATCAAGTATCGCGGGTGAAAGCGGCTGACTGCTGTACGTCAGCGCATTGCGGGTTTCTTCCCATGCCGGCGATTGACTGAAATCCAGGGTTGGCCTGGCCAGCACTTCGACCGTGAGGCTGGCATTGACCAGCAATTCATCGTGCGGCCGCTCAAACGCCAGCCGGGTCAGCGGATTGCCAAACACGTCCAGCTCGTCCCGGCGCGAGGTCGGGTCCGGACTGATCTGCAGTTGCTGTGCGGTGCAGCGCTGCCAGGCGCAGGGCCGTGGCCACAGATGCGCCAATTGCTGGGCCAGGGACACCGGGCTGTCGTAGTGATAATGGGTGTCGTGGAAGATCTGGTAATGAGCACTCATCAGACGGACACCGTGCGCTGGCTGACATCATCGACATGGGCGAAATGACGCAACGCCAGGCGATCCGACACTTGGCCACTGGCATCGGCAATTTCTTGCAGCAGATCGGCCAAGCCATTGATGGCCGCGCGCACGCTGGCTTCGCCGAACAGCGGGTTTTCCAGACAGCCCAAGTCGAATCGCGCCAAGCGCTCCACCAGCGGTGACAGGCCAGCTTCGCGCGGCACGCCAAAGTCGTCGTTCAACCGTTTAAGGGTGCGGGTCACCAGTTTCAACTGGAACAACACGGCATGCGGGTTTTGTTCGTCGAGCAGCAACAGGTCGAGCACCGGAATCAATTGAGCCACCGCCAAATACCGCGAACGGTAGGTGATGCTGCTGTTACCCAGCTCCAGCAGCCACTCCAGCCCGGCCTGATCGAAAGCACCGGCACCGCGCAAAAACGCCGCCAGGCTGCCACTGAGAAACTGCAACCGCTCGATCCGTCGTCCGATCATCAGGAAGCGCCAACCTTCGTCCCGGGTCATATCGTCCAGGGCAAAACCGGACAGCGCCGCCAGGGACATGACCAGCCGATTGAGGAAGTCCAGCAACTCGCCGAAATCCGGTTCTTCGGTTTCCAGTTCCATGGCTTCGCGCTGCAACTCCACCAGCGCCTGCCAGTTTTCCCGGGAAAGTTTGCCTCGCACCTGCGAGGCCGCCCATTGCAAGCGCTGCAGGTTGGAACGCAGGCTGAACGGCCAGTCATCGCCCAGAAGTGCCGCCAGTAACCGCTCCGGCAAGTCACCTTCATCGGGCAGCAACATCAGCCGCTCACCGAGATCGACCGCCGCCTCCAGGGCTTGCGGGTCATCGCCATCGACGTACCGCGCCAGCATGATCCGCAGCAGACGCGCGCTGTCATCGCAGCGCTCGCAGTAACGGCCGAACCAGAACAGGTTTTCCACCACCCGCGAGGGCAGATAGGGATCGCGCCGCACCAGATCGTGGACGCCAATGTTGCGCTGGGCTTTCCACTGCTCACCGCTTGGTGGACGATCGCCCAGCACCCAGGTGTCCTTGCTCGCGCCGCCGCGCTGCATCGACACCACTTCGGCATCCGCCTCGGCGGCCACTCGGGTCAGGCCACCGGGCAGTACCCGATAACCTTCCTGACTGGCCACTGCATACATGCGCATGCCAATGGCCCGGGGTTGCAGCTGACCATCCTCGGCCTGCCAGATCGGCGCCTGTGACAACTGCGCAAGTTCTTGCGCAACATAGGCGTATGGCCGGGCTTGCATGCGTTCTGCCAGGACTTGTCGCTGTTTTTCACTTAAATCACGGCCAAACACCGGAGCAAAGCTTTGCGAGGGGAATGCGGGTTTGATCAACAATTCCGGCAGTTTTTCCAGGGCCTGTGCAAGCACCGGCGCTTCGCCACACCACCAGGTGGCGATGGACGGCAGGATCAGTTCTTCACCGAACAGGAACTGATTGATCCTCGGCAGAAAACCCAGCAAACCCGGCGACTCCAGCACACCGCTGCCCAAGGCATTGGCCACCAGCACCCGTCCCTGACGCACGGCTTCGAGCAGGCCCGGCACGCCAAGGGCCGAGTCGGTGCGCAGCTCCAGCGGATCGCAGAAGTCATCGTCGAGCCGACGCATGATCGCGTGGACCCGCCGTAAGCCGCTCAGGGTTTTCAGGTACACCGTGGCATCCCTGACGGTCAGGTCCCCGCCCTCCACCAACGGATAACCGAGCTGGCGCGCCAGATAGAGATGTTCGAAATAGCTTTCGTTGAACCGTCCCGGCGTCAACAACACGATCAGTGGCGCTTCGGCGTCGCTCGGGGCCTGGCGGGCCAGGGTTTCCTGAAGCGTGCGGAAGAACCCGGCCAGGTGCTGCACCTTTAGATCGCGGTACAACTCGGGAAAGGCGCGGGACACAATCGTCCGGTTTTCCAGCGCATAGCCGGCACCGGACGGCGCTTGAGTCCGATCTGCCGTGACCCACCAGCGACCGTCGGGCGTACGCGCCAGGTCCACCGCATACAGATGAAGAAAGGCCCCGTGAGGCGGCGTAATGCCCTGACAGGGCCAGAGGAAGTTGTTGTGACCAAATACCAGCTCAGCCGGCAGCAGACCTTCAGCGATCAAGCGCTGCGGCCCGTACAAGTCCGCCAACACCGCATTCAGCAGCCGGGCCCTCTGAGCGATGCCTGCGGACAATTGCGGCCATTCATCCGCGGCAATCACATGCGGCAGCAAGTCCAGCTCCCACGGCCGGTCGGCGCCCTTGGGGTCGGCGTAGACATTGTAGGTCACGCCGTTTTCCTGGATTTGCCGGGTCAGCAGTACCTGACGCTGCACCCGTTGCGCTGGCGTGCTGCGTTGCAATTGGTCGAACAGGCGCCGCCAATGCGGGCGCACGGCGCCGCTGTTGTCGAGCAGTTCGTGATAAGTACCCGCCGTCAGCGGGTAGCGGTCAAGCAGGTCAGGCATGGAATGCTCGGCAGACAGCAATGAACAGTCAGACTAGCGCAGGCTCATGACGCCCGGATAGACGAAAAATCCGAGCGTCGTGTACGGTTTAGAAACGTCGTAAATCGAGAGTCATTGGCAGCTCGTCGTTAATTTCCATCATCGGTATAGGAAGTTTCCCAGGGCTGTGTCCAATGCGGAAAAACCGCGCCATTCGCCGACTCTCGGCCTCGTTGGCGTTTACCGGCAAGCTGTCGTAATTGCGCCCGCCCGGATGGGCAACGTGGTACTGACACCCCCCCAGCGAGCGCTGCATCCAGGTGTCGAGCAGGTCGAACACCAGTGGCGCATGCACGGGGATCGTTGGTTGCAGGCAGTTGGCCGGTTGCCAGGCACGGAATCGCACACCGGCAACGAATTCGCCGACGCGCCCCGTGGGCTGCAATGGCACCGGAACCCCGTTGCACGTCAGCAAATAACGTTGCGGCGGCAGGCCGCTGAGTTTCACCTGCAAACGTTCAAGGGATGAATCGACGTAACGCACCGTGCCGCCGACCGCGCCTTCCTCGCCCAGCACATGCCAAGGCTCCAGCGCCTGGCGCAATTCCAGTTCGATGCCGCTGACGGCGTAATCGCCGACCTTGGGAAAACGAAATTCCAGATGCGCCGCGAACCACTCGGCGCGCACGGGATAACCTGCGGCGTTGAGGTCGACGATGACATCCGCGAAGTCCTGCTCAATGAAGTGCGGCAACAGAAACCGGTCATGCAGCTCGGTGCCCCAGCGCGCCAGTTTCGGCGGCGCATAGGGCTCGCGCCAGAACCGCGCGACCAGCGCCCGCAGTAACAACTGTTGCGCCAGGCTCATGCGCGCATGGGGCGGCATTTCAAAGGCGCGCAGTTCCAGCAATCCAAGGCGCCCCGTCGCGCCATCCGGCGAATAGAGCTTGTCGATGCAAAACTCGGCGCGATGGGTGTTGCCCGTGACGTCGATCAGCAGGTTACGCAGGAGCCGATCCACCCGCCACGGCGGGCATTCCTCGCCCGGTTCAGGCATTTGCGCAAAAGCGATTTCCAGCTCATATAACGCATCGTTGCGCGCTTCATCGACGCGCGGCGCCTGGGACGTCGGGCCGATGAACAATCCGGAAAACAGATAAGACAAGGACGGGTGGTTATGCCAGTAGCTGATCAGGCTGCGCAGCAAGTCCGGCCGACGCAAAAACGGTGAATCGGCCGGTGTCGCACCACCCAGGACGAAATGATTACCGCCGCCGGTGCCGGTGTGCCGGCCATCGATCATGAATTTCTCGGTGGTCAGGCGGGTCTGGCGCGCCTCTTCGTAAAGGAATTCGGTGCGCTCGACCAGCTCATCCCACGTGGCGGACGGTTGTACATTGACCTCGATCACACCCGGGTCGGGCGTAATGCGAAAATTGCTCAAGCGCGGATCGCTCGGCGGCTCATAGCCTTCCAGCAACACCGGGCAATTGAGCTCCTGAGCCGTGGCCTCGATTGCGCTGACCAGTTCCAGATAGTCCTCGACCCGCTCCAGTGGCGGCATGAACAAATACAACCGCCCTTCCCGCGCTTCCGCGCAGAATGCGGTGCGCGTCAGCCAGTCGGCGGACTCGTCGATCTTCGGCGCACGCTCTTGCGCAATCGCAGGCTCACCCTGGCTTTGCAGTTGCGCAGTGTCGGGCAACGGTGGGAGATCCTGATTCGGGTCCACAGGATGAATGAACGGATACTCCGCCGCTTTCACCCACGGCTGCGAGCCGAGCGGCAAGCGATAACCCAGTGGCGAATCCCCAGGCACCAATCGGCAATGCTCGTCGCGCAGATACCAGCGACCACTTTGCCATTGATCGCCCTTGGCGGTACGCGCCAGCGGCAGAACCTGGCCGATGACTTTATCCAGGCCTTGGCTGAAGACTTTGCGTAAACGCGCACGCTCAAGCGGTTCTTCCAGACGCGAATCTTCGGCGCTGACGTTCTGCGGCAACGTCCCTTCGCGCCAGAGGTAGTAGAAGTTGTCTTCGTAAGCCGGAAACACAAATCGTGTCGGAATTTTCAGGCGTTCGGCAACGCTCGCGAGAAAACGCCCCGCCAGTTCGCCATCGGCGCCGTAGTCTTCCTGCTCGTTGGCGATCAGCGCGCTGTTGTGCCAGATCGGCACGCCGTCGCGGCGCCAGTAGCCGTTCAGCGACCAGCGTGGCAGTTGTTCGCCGGGGTACCACTTGCCTTGACCAAAATGCACCAGCCCCTTGGGGGCATAACGCTTGCGCATGCGCTGGAACAATTCGGCGGACAGGCGACGTTTATCTGGCCCGAGTGCCGCTGTGTTCCATTCGGCGCCGTCCGGGTCGTCGATGGACACGAAGGTCGGTTCCCCGCCCATGGTCAGGCGCACGTCGCCCTCCAGCAGGTCGGCATCGATTTGCCGCCCCAGCGCCTGAATCGCCAGCCACTGATCTTCTGTGTAGGGCTTTGTGACGCGTGGCGCCTCCCAAATCCGCTCCACGGACATCTCATGGCTGAATTCGCACTCGCAGGGCTCGACCAAGCCGCTGATCGGTGCCGCAGAGCCCGGATCGGGACTGCACGCCAACGGAATGTGTCCTTCACCGGCAAACAGCCCTGAGGTCGCATCCAGGCCGATCCAGCCGGCACCGGGCAAGTAGACCTCGCACCAGGCATGCAAGTCCGTGAAGTCGACGTCAGTGCCCGACGGACCGTCGAGGCTTTTGACGTCGGCGGTCAGCTGGATCAGGTAGCCGGAGACGAAACGCGCCGCCAGCCCGAGGTTGCGCAGCAGTTGCACCAGCAACCATGCCGAATCGCGGCAGGAGCCGGAGGCTTGTTCGAGGGTGTGTTCGGGCGTTTGCACACCCGGCTCCATGCGGATCAGGTAGCCGATGTCGTCACTCAAACGCTGATTGAGCGCGACGAGAAAGTCCACGCTGGGCAGCGGCGTGCGGTCGATGCCATCCAGATAGGCCTTGAACTTCGGCGTCAGGGGCAAGGTTTCGAGGTACGGCGCCAGCTCCTTGCGCTCATCGGCGGCGTAGGTGAAAGGGATTTTTTCGGCGTAGGGCTCGAGGAAGAAGTCGAACGGGTTGAAGACCGCCATCTCTGCCAGCAGATCGACTTCAATCCGCAGCTCATCGGTTTTCTCAGGAAACACCAACCGCGCCAGGTAATTACCTTGGGGGTCCTGTTGCCAGTTGATGAAATGCTGCTCCGGCGAGACCTTCAGCGCATAGGACAGTATCCGCGTGCGACTGTGGGCGGCCGGGCGCAAGCGAACGATCTGCGGACCAAGCTCGACGGCGCGGTCGTAACGGTAATGCGTGACATGGTGCAATGCGACATGGATCGACACGGCGTGCCTCCTGCGAGCCTGGGCGTATTCGAAAGCGCGCAAGACTTATGCCATCCAGCGGCGCTGGCGCTTTCTCCGGTTGCTAGGGGCAGTACAGCACCAAAATCGGGCGATGCGGGAAATTGGTTGGGCGCGATTGCACGAAAATGTGGCGAGGGGGAGCCGCCAGCCAGGTTTTGCGGCGGCTGTACCGGCCTTTTCGCGAGCAGGCTCGCTCCCACAGTGGATTGCCGTTCGCCGCAGATCTCCTGTGGGAGCGAGCCTGCTCGCGAAGAGGCCAGTAGCCGGTGCAATGGCGGCCCTGAAGCGCAAAACGCCAACCCGAAGGTTGGCGTTCTGTTTAGCTCAAGCGAGGTTTAGCGCGGCACAACCGGCTTGCGTGCAGGCTTGGGCCCTTTGCCTTTGGCCGCGTCCTTGCGCTCCTTGGCCGCCTGCTGGTTGCGGGCGAACGCCGCAGCCTTGGCCTGTTCACGCTTGTCCCACGGGTTGCCGCCGTCACTGGCTCGCGGTGGCAGGCCAGTATGTTGGGTCAGGATTTTGGTGGTTTTCTCACCGGCTACTTTGTGGCTACCGGCGGGCGTCGAGTTCTTGCGACGGGCGCTCTGGTAGCTGTCGGTCGCTGGCTGATGCAGCGGGATCAACTGGTTCTTGCCCGGCCCGATCAGGTCGGCGCGGCCCATGCGGGTCAGCGCTTCCCGCAACATCGGCCAGCCTTTCGGGTCGTGATAACGCAAGAACGCCTTGTGCAGTCGACGCTGCTCCTCGCTCTTGACGATGGTCACGGCGTCGCTCTTGTAAGTGACCTTACGCAGCGGGTTCTTGCCCGAGTGGTACATCGCGGTGGCGGTGGCCATCGGCGACGGATAGAACGCCTGCACCTGGTCGGCACGGAAGCCGTTGCCCTTGAGCCACAGGGCCAGGTTCATCATGTCTTCGTCGGTGGTGCCCGGGTGGGCAGCGATGAAGTACGGAATCAGGTACTGCTCTTTCCCGGCTTCCTTGGAGTACTTCTCGAACATGCGCTTGAACTTGTCATAGCTGCCAATGCCCGGTTTCATCATCTGGTTGAGCGGACCTTCCTCGGTGTGTTCCGGGGCGATCTTCAGGTAACCACCGACGTGGTGAGTCACCAGCTCCTTGACGTATTCCGGCGACTCGACCGCGAGGTCGTAGCGCAGGCCGGAAGCGATCAGGATCTTCTTCACACCCGGCAATGCACGGGCGCTGCGATACAGCTGGATCAGCGACGAGTGGTCGGTGTTCAAGTTCGGGCAGATGCCGGGGAACACGCACGACGGCTTGCGGCACGCGGATTCGATTTCCGGGGTCTTGCAGGCGATGCGGTACATGTTCGCGGTCGGGCCGCCGAGGTCGGAAATGACGCCGGTAAAGCCTGGCACTTTGTCGCGGATCTCTTCGATTTCGCGAATGATCGACTCTTCGGAACGGTTCTGGATGATCCGGCCTTCGTGCTCGGTGATCGAGCAGAAGGTGCAGCCGCCGAAGCAGCCACGCATGATGTTTACCGAGAAGCGGATCATGTCGTAGGCCGGAATCTTTTCCTTGCCGTACGCCGGGTGCGGAATGCGCGCATAGGGCATGCCGAACACGTAGTCCATTTCTTCGGTGGTCATCGGAATCGGCGGCGGGTTGAACCAGACGTCGACTTCGCCATGCTTCTGCACCAGCGCACGGGCGTTGCCCGGGTTGGTTTCCAGGTGAAGCACGCGGTTGGCGTGAGCATAAAGAACCGCGTCACCACGGACTTTCTCAACCGACGGCAGACGAATCACGGTCTTGTCGCGAGTCATCTTCGGGCTGGCCAGGATCTGCACGACCTTGGCTTCGCTCGGATCCTCAACCGGACCTTTTTCCTGCTCGATGGCGCAAGCCTGGGTGTCCTGGGTGTTCACGTACGGGTTGATGATCTTGTCGACCTTGCCCGGACGGTCGATGCGCGTCGAGTCGACTTCGTACCAGTCTTTCGGCGTATCGCGACGGATGAACGCGGTGCCGCGCACGTCGGTGATGTCTTCGATCTTGTGCCCGTAGGACAGACGTTGGGCGACTTCGACGATCGCACGCTCGGCGTTGCCGTACAGCAAGATGTCGGCGCAGGCGTCGATCAGGATCGAGTTACGCACCCGGTCCTGCCAGTAATCGTAGTGAGCGATGCGGCGCAGGGACGCTTCGATGCCACCGAGCACGATGGGCACGTGATTGTAGGCTTCCTTGCAGCGCTGGCTGTAAACCAGGCTCGCACGGTCCGGACGTTTGCCCGCCAGGCCACCGGGGGTGTAGGCGTCATCGGAACGGATTTTCTTGTCGGCGGTGTAGCGGTTGATCATCGAGTCCATGTTGCCGGCCGCGACACCGAAGAACAGGTTCGGCTCGCCGAGCTTCATGAAGTCGTCTTTGGATTGCCAGTTCGGCTGGGCAATAATCCCGACGCGGAAGCCCTGGGACTCCAGCAGCCGGCCGATGATCGCCATGCCGAACGACGGATGGTCAACGTAGGCATCACCGGTGACGATGATGATGTCGCAAGAATCCCAGCCAAGCTGATCCATCTCCTCCCTGCTCATCGGCAGGAATGGCGCTGGACCGAAACATTCGGCCCAGTACTTGGGATAGTCAAATAACGGCTTGGCTGTTTGCATGACGATGACCGGTGTTGAGATGAAAAATCGCGGGCGCGGAATATAGCACAAAAAATAACCAATTCCGACGGCTATAGTCGGAAATCGGTGTCGCCCTCATTCGCGGGCAAGCCTCGCTCCTACAAGTTCGCGCATCCCCCTGTAGGAGCGAGGCTTGCCCGCGAAGAGGCCCGACCAGACGCCGAATAACTTACTCGTCGTCGAAATTGTAGCTGCCCGGTGCGAGGTTTTCGAAGCGGGTGTACTTGCCGATGAATGCGAGTCGCGACGTACCGATCGGACCGTTCCGCTGCTTGCCGATGATGATCTCGGCAATGCCTTTGTGCTCGGTTTCCGGGTGATACACCTCATCCCGATACACGAACATGATGACGTCGGCATCCTGCTCGATGGCTCCGGATTCCCGGAGGTCGGAGTTGATCGGACGTTTGTTCGGTCGTTGCTCCAGGGAGCGGTTGAGCTGAGACAACGCCACCACCGGGCAGTTGAATTCCTTGGCCAGGGCCTTCAAGGAACGGGAGATCTCGGAAATTTCGTTGGTCCGATTGTCACCGCCCGAACCCGGGATCTGCATCAATTGCAGGTAGTCGATCATGATCAGGGCCACATCACCGTGCTCACGCACCAGACGCCGGGTCCGCGCGCGCATCTCCGACGGGCTGATGCCGGCCGTATCGTCGATGAACAGCTTGCGATCGTTGAGCAGGTTGACCGCCGAAGTCAGGCGCGGCCAATCGTCGTCGTCGAGGCGACCGGCCCGGACCTTGGTCTGGTCGATACGGCCGAGCGACGACAACATACGCATGATCAGCGATTCGCCTGGCATTTCCAGCGAGTAGACCAGTACGCACTTGTCGCTACGCAACACCGCGTTTTCTACCAGGTTCATCGCAAAGGTGGTTTTACCCATGGATGGACGGCCGGCGACGATGATCAGGTCGGATGGTTGCAAGCCACTGGTCATTCCGTCGAGGTCGGTGTAACCGGTGGACAGGCCGGTAATGGCGTTGTCGGTGTTGAACAAGGTGTCGATGCGGTCGATGGCCTTGGTCAACAGGTCATTCACGCTCACCGGGCCGCCGGTTTTTGGCCGGGCCTCGGCGATCTGGAAGATTTGGCGTTCGGCCTCGTCAAGAATCTCTTCAGCGGAGCGGCCTTCTGGGTTGAAGGCACTGTCGGCAATTTCGGAGGCAATGCCGATCAATTGCCGCAAGGTAGCCCGCGCGCGGACGATCTGGGCATAGGCCTTGATGTTGGCGACGGACGGCGTGTTCTTTGCCAGCTCACCGAGGTAACCGAGGCCGCCGACTTGAGAGGTCTGACCTTCCTTGTCCAATTGCTCGGCAAGGGTCACGACATCGATGGGGGAGTTCTGGTCGGCGAGTTTGGCGATCGCCCGAAAAATCAAACGGTGGTCATGCCGATAGAAATCGCCATCCGACACTTGATCCAACACGCGTTCCCAGGCGTTGTTGTCCAGCATCAAACCACCGAGTACAGCCTGTTCGGCCTCGATGGAATGCGGCGGAACCTTCAGGGCAGCGGTTTGCAGATCGTATTGCTCGGGAGCGGAGATATCGTTCATGGCCACTTGATTCTTGGTGATAAAAAGCAGGGGGTTCAGAAAGACAAAGGGCACGACCTGTAAACAGGATCGTGCCCGATGTTACCGGCAAGCACCCGAGGGTGCCAGCCGACAAGTGCTGCTTAAGCTGCTACCACGACAACGCGTACGGTGGCTTCAACTTCGGCGTGCAGGTGCACGGCTACGTCGAATTCGCCTACGTTGCGGATGGTGCCGTTCGGCAGACGAACTTCGCTTTTTGCAACTTCAACGCCAGAGGCGGTCAGTGCATCAGCGATGTCGTGAGTACCGATCGAACCGAACAGCTTGCCTTCGTCACCGGCGGTGGCAGTGATAGTCACTTCCAGCTCAGCCAGTTGGGCGGCACGGCTTTCAGCCGAAATTTTACGGTCTGCTGCGGCTTTTTCCAGCTCAGCGCGACGCTCTTCGAACGCAGCCAGGTTGGCAGCGGTCGCAGCGGTAGCTTTGCCGTAAGGCAGCAGGTAGTTACGACCGTAACCAGCCTTAACGTTCACTTTGTCACCCAGGTTGCCCAGGTTGGTGACTTTTTCCAGAAGGATCAGTTGCATGTGAAAATCCTCTTAACTTTTAACCTTCACCGTTCGCGTTATCGGCGTCTTTCGGCGCCGAACGACCGCGAAAATCAATCAGGCTGTCGACGATGGCCAAGACCACCAGCAACGGATAGATCAGCTGCATAAACAGCAACAGCGTGACGTACAACCCCACCAGCCAGAACCTGGCCAGTCGCTTTTGCGCCACCAGCCCGTGAATCAGGGCCAGCCCGGCGAACACCAGCGGTACACTGCACAACGGCGTCAACATGGCCATCTGTGGACCGATGTTCGGCCCCAGAAGCATGAACGCCAGCAGCAACATCGCCAGCCCCAGCGGGAATCGGATGGCGCGAAACTCGCGACCAAAACCACCCGGGTTGTACAACAACGCCTGCCAGTAGCGCCCGACAATCAGGCTCAGCACACTGACGATTTGTAACAAGGCCGCAATCAGGCCGGTCAGGACCGGTGCAATCAGGGACGCAAAATGCGCTTGCTCATCTACCGATAACTTCTCGTAGACATCACCGAGAAGCGACGGCATGACTTTTATCAAAGCCTGCGCCAGCATCTCGATTTGGGGACCAAAAGCCGTCCCCAGCACCACTGAAAACACCACTCCCATCGCTATGCTGACCAGCAGCACGCGGTTCCAGGACTCGCTTGCGCGCAAAACCAACGCAAGGCTCCAAGACCCCAGCAACACCAGAAGTGCGCGTGGGTCATCGGCGTAAAGCCACCAGATCAATGCCGGCAGCAGTCCCAGAGCAAGAACACCGAGGGCGTCCTTCAATCCGCGCCGCAGGAGCACAAGGCATCCAGCGGCAGCACCCAACCAATACAACAACGGCAACGTTACACATCCAGCCACTACGAGAGTGGCCTGCATACGGCCTCGCATGATGAACTCAGCTATGGCGCGCATGCATTCAATCCTTTGCTACGTGTCGACTGCCCGGTCTCAGCGGCCGTGGCTGTCGGTGTAGGCCAGCAGGGCCAGGAAGCGGGCGCGCTTGATAGCGGTGGCCAGCTGACGCTGATAACGAGCTTTGGTACCGGTGATGCGGCTTGGAACGATTTTGCCGGTCTCGGATACGTAGGCTTTCAGAGTGTTGAGATCTTTGTAATCGATCTCTTTCACGTCTTCAGCGGTGAAGCGGCAGAATTTACGACGACGGAAGAAACGTGCCATGTAATAGGCTCCTCAAAAGGTCCGTGGATTACTCGTCAGCGTTATCGCTGTTGTCGCTGTCATCACTGTCAGCGCTTTCAGCGCCTTCGTGCTCAGGACGGTCGCGACGCTCACGGCGCTCACTGCGGTTTTCTTCAGCCTTGAGCATCTCGGATTGGCCGGTAACGGCTTCTTCGCGACGGATGACCAGGTTACGGATCACTGCATCGTTGTAGCGGAAGTTGTCTTCCAGCTCGGCCAGGGCCTTGCCAGTGCACTCAACGTTCAGCATCACGTAGTGAGCCTTGTGAACATTGTTGATTGCGTAGGCCAGTTGACGACGGCCCCAATCTTCCAGACGGTGGATTTTGCCGCCGTCTTCTTCGATCAGCTTGGTGTAACGCTCTACCATGCCGCCGACTTGCTCGCTTTGATCCGGGTGGACCAAAAAGATGATTTCGTAATGACGCATGAATGCTCCTTACGGGTTGTAGCCTGCCGCTCAAAAGCGGTCAGACAAGGAGTGAATGACACTTATGGACTTGCTTGCGAGAGACACATGCGTGCCTGCCGTCACAGCAAGGGGCGCAATTGTAGAGAAGGGACGATAGAGGTGCAAGGCAATTGGTGATTATTTGAACAATCACTGATCTTCCCCCAGACACAAAACACTGTGGGAGCGAGCCCGCTCGCGAAGGGGGTACGACATTCAACATTGATGCTGAATGTTACTCCGCTTTCGCGAGCAGGCTCGCTCCCACAGGGATTACAACCGGATCAGGACTTTTTGGCGGTTCCGGCGGCTTTGACGCCGCGCTGGCGCAAGGCCTCGAACAGGCAAACGCCAGTCGCCACGGACACGTTGAGACTGCTGACGCTGCCCGCCATCGGCAGATGCACCAGATAATCGCAAAGATCGCGAGTCAGGCGACGCATGCCGCTGCCTTCCGCGCCCATGATCAGGATGGTCGGGCCGGTCATGTCGTGCTGATACAGACTCTGCTCAGCCTCGCCCGCCGTACCGACGACCCACAAACCACGCTGCTTGAGCTTTTCGAGGGTGCGCGCCAGGTTGGTCACCGCGACCAACGGAATCACTTCCGCCGCGCCGCAGGCAACTTTACGTACCGTCGGGGTCAAGGTGGCTGACTTGTCCTTCGGAACAATCACCGCCAACGCGCCTGCCGCATCGGCAGAACGCAGGCAAGCACCGAGGTTATGCGGATCGGTCACGCCGTCGAGCACCAGCAGAAGCGGTGCGCCTTCAGTGCGATCGAGCAATTCGTCGAGCATTGCCTCCCCCCAGACCTGGCTCGGACTCACGTCCGCCACCACGCCCTGGTGCACGCCCTCAACCCAGGCATCCAGCTCACGGCGCTCGGCCTGGCCGACGGCCACGCGATTTTCAGCTGCAAGCTCGATCAGCGTCTGAACCCGCGGATCACTGCGGCCTTCAGCCAGCCAGATCTGCTTGACGCGCTTCGGATGGTGACGCAGCAATGCTTCTACCGCATGCACGCCGTAGATCTTTTCCAACTGACTCATGACTTGGCCTTAGGTTTACGCACTCCGCCGCTTTTGGCGGCCGGAGCAGAACCCGCTTTTGGCGGGCCTTTACGGTGTTTGCTCGGTTTGGCTGGCTTGCCGCCGGGGGCCTTGTCAGGCGCCGACCGTCCGGTCTTTCCCCCAGACGCCGCTTTACCGCCGCTTTTCGCTTCAGACAACAACGCCTGCTTCATTTCACGGCTTTTGCGCAGCTCGGCATTTTTCGCCGCCGCATCGCTCGGGCGATAGGCCTCGACAGCTTTTTCCTTGGCCGGACGACGACCGGTTTTAGCCGGGGCCGGCTCTGCTGCAGCAGCGGCTTTAGCAGCAGGGGCAGCGGCTTCAGTCCCGCGCTTCTTGCGGCCAATCGGCGCGCTGATGGTTTTTTCAGCCATCTCGAAGTCGATCTTGCGCTCGTCGAGGTCGACGCGCATCACGCGCACTTCAACGGTGTCGCCAAGGCGGAAGCTGCGACCGGTGCGCTCACCGGCCAGGCGGTGGTGCACAGGATCGAAGTGGTAGTAATCGCCCGGCAGCGCGGTGACGTGCACCAAGCCTTCGACATAAATGTCTGTCAGCTCGACGAACAGGCCAAAACCGGTCACGGCGGTAATCACACCCGGGAACGATTCGCCCACGCGATCTTTCATGAACTCGCACTTGAGCCAGTTCACCACGTCGCGGGTCGCTTCGTCGGCACGGCGCTCGCTCATTGAGCATTGCTCGCCGAGTTGCTCCAGGGCCGCTTCGTCGTACGGGTAGATCCGCGCTTTCGGAATGGTCATCGCGCCGGCACGACGAACGTGCGGCGTGTCCTGCTTGGAGTGGATGACGCTGCGGATCGCCCGGTGCGTGAGCAAGTCCGGGTAGCGGCGGATCGGCGAGGTGAAGTGGGTATAGGCTTCGTAATTCAGGCCGAAGTGGCCCTGGTTATCGGCGCTGTATACCGCCTGACTCAACGAACGCAGCATGACGGTCTGGATCAGGTGGAAATCCGGACGGTCCTTGATGCTCGCCAGCAGTGCCTGGTAATCCTTCGGCGACGGGCCGTCCTTGCCTTTGTGCAGGGACAGGCCGAGCTCGCCAAGGAAGGCGCGCAGTTTTTCCAGACGCTCCGGCGGCGGGCCATCGTGAACGCGATACAACGCAGGGATTTCGTGTTTTTTCAGGAATTCAGCGGTGGCCACGTTGGCCGCCAGCATGCATTCCTCGATCAGCTTGTGCGCATCGTTGCGCACGGTCGGACGGATTTCGGCAATCTTGCGCTCGGTCCCGAAGATGATCCGGGTTTCCTGCGTTTCGAAATCGATCGCGCCACGCACGTGACGGGCGGCCAGCAGCACCTTGTACAGCGCGTAAAGCTGCTTGAGGTGCGGCAGAACGTCGTTGTACTCGCCACGGAGCTGACGCGCCTCGGTGAGTTTCGGCGTTTCCAGCATGGCGCTGACCTTGTTGTAGGTCAGGCGAGCGTGGGAGTGAATGACCGCTTCGTAGAAGCAGTAGTCGGTCATCTCGCCGGTTTTGGAGATGGTCATCTCGCAAACCATGGCCAGGCGATCAACATGCGGATTCAGCGAGCACAGGCCATTGGACAGCTGCTCAGGCAGCATCGGCACCACGCGCTCAGGGAAGTACACCGAGTTGCCGCGAACCTGGGATTCGTTATCCAGTGCCGAACCGATTTTCACGTAGCTGGAAACGTCGGCAATCGCCACGTACAACTTCCAGCCACCCGAGAACAGGCGCAACTTGCCCGGCCTGGATTCGCAATAAACCGCGTCGTCGAAGTCGCGAGCGTCTTCGCCGTCGATGGTCACGAACGGCAGATGGCGCAGGTCGATGCGCTTCTCTTTGTCTTTTTCTTCGACTTCCGGCTTGAGCTTGGCGGCTTCTTTCAGCACGGCCTCAGGCCAGACGTGAGGAATATCGTAAGTGCGCAGGGCGACATCGATTTCCATGCCCGGCGCCATGTAGTTACCCACGACTTCGACCACATCGCCTTGCGGCTGGAAGCGTGGCGTCGGCCAGTGAGTGATCTTCACTTCGACGAATTGACCAATCTGGGCGTTGGCGTTGCGGCCCGGAGTGACCAGCACTTCTTGCTGGATCTTCGGATTATCGGCAACCACGAAGCCGATACCGCCCTCTTCGAAGTAGCGACCGACGATGGTTTCGTGGGCACGGGACACCACTTCGACGATCATGCCTTCGCGGCGACCACGACGGTCCAGGCCGGAAACACGGGCCAGGGCGCGATCGCCATCGAACACCAGGCGCATTTGCGCCGGGCTCATGAACAGGTCGTCACTGCCATCGTCCGGCACCAGGAAGCCGAAGCCGTCACGGTGACCGCTGATGCGACCCAGGATCAGGTCGAGCTTGTCCACCGGCGCATACGTGCCGCGACGGGTATAGATGAGTTGAGCATCGCGCTCCATGGCGCGCAGGCGGCGACGCAGGGCTTCGATCTGGTCTTCTGTGGTCAGACCAAACTCTTCAACCAGCTGCTCGCGGTTAGCAGGCGAACCTCGATCAGCAAGGTGCTGAAGGATCAATTCGCGGCTAGGAATAGGGTTTTCATATTTTTCCGCTTCACGAGCGGCCTCGGGATCGAGGGACTGCCAATCGGCCATTAGAGAGTTTTCACCTTGTCTATATGCGGGTTAGTTTGGCATAGGCGTAATGAAACGGGAAATTTCAGGCTATGACAGCCCTTCTAAAGCCCTTTATCGGCAGCGCAACGCTGAATTAAATGCCACTGGTACTATTTTTCAGGTTTTTTCGATGCCGGGGGTTTACAGTTTAAAAGACGCTCCGTATAGTGCGCGCCATCGACGACGCAGACGCATGTCGATACTGCCCAGATGGTGAAATTGGTAGACACGCCAGCTTCAGGTGCTGGTGACCGCAAGGTCGTGGAAGTTCGAGTCTTCTTCTGGGCACCAATTTCGAGCTTGAGATTAGAACAATTTCAAGGCTCACACAAAAACCCGCGAAAGCGGGTTTTTTGCATTCTAGGGTTCTGATTTATTAAAACTAAATCAGGGGTTTACAGATCAAAAAGCTCTCCGTATAGTGCGCCACATCAACAGCGGCAACGCTGAAGATTATGCCCAGATGGTGAAATTGGTAGACACGCCAGCTTCAGGTGCTGGTGACCGCAAGGTCGTGGAAGTTCGAGTCTTCTTCTGGGCACCAATTCAAATTCAAGGTCACGATCTTGAATTTCACAGAAACCCGCGAAAGCGGGTTTTTGCGTTTCTGACGTTTAAAAAAACAACATGCCCTCTGTAGGCGCGAGCTTGCTCCAGGCGGCGCATTTTTCCAAGCAATACGCGTCATCGTTCACGCCCATCGCGAGCAAGCTCGCTCCTACATGGAGTGCGCATTCCAATGCGGGAGCGAGCCTGCTCGCGAAGGGGCCAGCACAACCAGTAAAATCCTAAGCCCTGAACTGCCCCAGGCTCGCCTTCAACTGCGCGGCCAAGCCATCCAGCACCTTGCCGCTGGCGGTGGTTTCCACCACCGCCTGAGCCGCTTTCTCAGCCTGTGCATGAATCGTCTCGACCCGACCCCGCACCGCTTGCGCACCTTGCGCCTGATGCGCCGCTGCCTGAGTCGCCAGGCCAATCGCCGCGTGCACTTGCTCAACCGATGTCTGCACCGACTGCTGCAGCCGCGCACTGTCACGCAGCACCAGCAAGCCTTCGCTGGCCTGACGCCCGGCCTGACCAATCGCTGCCACTGCCTCACGCGCGCCTTGCTGCAAGGCAACGATGTGCGCCTGAATATCGCCCGTGGAGCTTTGCGTCTTGCTCGCCAACGCCCGCACTTCGTCAGCCACCACCGCAAACCCGCGACCGGTCTCACCGGCACGCGCCGCTTCGATGGCCGCATTCAGCGCCAGCAAGTTGGTTTGTTCGGCGATCCCGTGAATCACCGTCAGCACCACTTCAATCTGTTCACTTTGCTGCGCCAGTCGCTCGATGACTTTCGCCCCGGTATCAACCTGCCCGGCCAGCGCTTCGATCAGGCTGCCGACTTTCGCCGACGTCCGGGTGTTTTCATCGGTAGCCGAACGAATGTCCACCACTTGCTGCAACGCCGCCTGCATGGCGTGGCTTTCTGACTGCGCATCATCAGCCATCTGCGACAACGCGCGCAGGCTCTCGGCCACTTCATCGCGCTGCATGCCCGCCGCCGCATCGGCCCCGGCGTTGCGCAGGGTCATGGCGCCAATTTCCACACCGGTACGCTGGGCCACATCGCCAGCCTCTCGCACGATTGGTTGCAACTTATCCACAAAGCGATTGACCGCCGAGGCCATGTCGCCGATTTCATCTTTGCTGTTGATCTGCACACGCTTGGTCAGATCGCCCTCGCCTGCCGCCAGGTCATCCATCGCGGCAATGAGCATTTTCAGGCGATTAACAACACGACGACCCAGCACCACGGCCAACAACAGCAACACGCCGCAACCGACCAACGCCAGGCCCATACCGATGCGCCAGCGCAACGTGGCTGCCGCTTCCTGTACGGTACTGGTCGTGTTGGCTTGCATGTCAGCGGCCGTGGTCTGTGCCGACTGCAGACGCGCACGCATTGCTGTGGCGCTGTCAGCCGCCGCGCCTTTGAGGCTGTCGCCGACCAGTTGATCACTGCTGGCGATCAACGCCGAGAAACGCTTGTCGAGGGCCGCAAGATCGGTTTCCACCGAGGCGGTCGATACGCCCATCAAGACCTTGCCAATCTCCACGCCATTGGGGCTGATCGAAGCTTCGATGTAGAAGACCGATGGATCGTTCTTCGCCGCATCCAGCACTTTGTCCAGCGCTCGATCGCCTTGCCCTTTTTCCAGAAGCGCCTGGTTGATCGGATTTTCCCGATTGAGATAGCGCGTCAGGTGCTGGCCCGTGGCGTCGTCATAGACCACGAACAACACACTGGGATTGCGCTGAGCCCGGCGGGCGAATTCGGAAAGGGTTGGAATGTCGCTGTCCCACATGGCGCGGGGTGCGACCGAGGCCAGAAGTTGCGCCATATCATTGGCGGAGTCTTTCAGGTCTTTTTCCAGCGTCGCACGCAACTGCGCCTGCTCGTCCTTTAACCGCGAGGACAAACCGACCGTGAGCCGCTGCCGAGTGCTGCTGGAGAGGCTATCGAGGCTCGACGTGACTTCGCGCCCCGCCTGCTCAAGCTCGCCAGAGAGTTTTTGACTGTCCGCACCCAGGCGCGTACCGAGATCGGCTTCCAGTGCAGTCACCGTGCTCCGGGTCAGAGCAACAGCCACCAGCACCTGCACCAAAAGAGCGATACCAAGGGTAACGAATACTGGCCGCAACAGACGGCTTTGTAACAGGGAGAGAACGGCCGACACTTAAAATCCCTCTGCTTTGGCGCCATTAAATTGATGGCACGCTGGGAAGCGATGCTTTTTTATAGATCACAGCAAAGGTCGTGCCGCCCGACAGGCATAAACGACAAAGGGCCCAATTAAGGGCCCTTTGTGTTTTACATCAATAGCTTATTAAGCGAACGGGTGACGCAAAACGATGGTTTCGTTGCGGTCCGGGCCCGTCGAAATAATGTCAATCGGCGCACCGACCAACTCTTCGACGCGCTTGATGTAGTTGCGAGCCGCTTGCGGCAGCTCTTCCAGCGTCTTGGCACCGACGGTGGATTCGGTCCAGCCTGGCATCTCTTCGTACACCGGCTCCAGGCCGATGTAGCTGTCGGCGTCAGTCGGTGCGTCGATCACGGCACCGTCCTGGTTCTTGTAGCCAACGCAGATGTTGATGGTTTCCAGGCCGTCCAATACGTCCAGCTTGGTCAGGCACAGGCCCGAGATGCTGTTGACGTCGATAGCGCGACGCAGGATGACGGCATCGAACCAGCCGCAACGACGGGCGCGACCGGTAGTAGCACCGAATTCGTGGCCACGCTTGGCCAGGAACGCGCCCACATCGTCGAACAGCTCAGTCGGGAACGGACCCGAGCCAACGCGAGTGGTATAGGCCTTGGTGATGCCGAGGATGTAATCCAGGTACATCGGACCAAAACCCGAACCGGTGGCGATGCCGCCCGCGGTGGTGTTGGAGCTGGTGACGTACGGGTAGGTACCGTGGTCGATGTCCAGCAGGGAGCCTTGGGCGCCCTCGAACATGATGTCTTTGCCAGCGCGACGCAGCTCGTGCAGTTCAGCGGTGACGTCGAGCATCATCGGCTTCAGCAGCTCGGCGTATTCCATGCACTCGTCAAGCGTCTTCTGGAAGTCGATCGCTGGTTCTTTGTAGTAATTGACCAGTACGAAGTTGTGGTAATCCAGCAGCTCGCCCAGCTTGGCGGCGAAACGCTCACGATGGAACAGGTCACCGATGCGCAGACCGCGACGCGCAACCTTGTCTTCGTACGCCGGGCCGATGCCACGACCGGTAGTACCGATCTTAAGCTCGCCACGGGCCTTTTCACGAGCCTGGTCCAGCGCTACGTGGTAGGACAGGATCAGCGGGCAGGAAGGGCTGATGCGCAGACGCTCACGCACCGGTACGCCTTTCTCTTCCAGCTTGATGATTTCCCGCAGCAGAGCGTCGGGTGCAACCACCACGCCGTTACCGATCAGGCACTGCACGCCTTCGCGCAGCACGCCCGACGGGATCAGGTGCAAGACGGTTTTTTCGCCGTCGATCACCAGGGTGTGACCCGCGTTGTGGCCACCCTGGTAGCGCACTACGGCGGCAGCATGTTCGGTCAGCAGATCAACGATCTTGCCTTTGCCCTCATCACCCCATTGGGTGCCCAGGACTACGACATTCTTACCCATAACACTTGTCCTCATTCGCGCAAACTTGGTGCCGGCAGCCGCCGGCGGGAAAACTCAAGAAGCCAGCGGCAATACTTGCCAAAGCCCGTTCTGCTGAATCAATTGCCGGTCGCAGTCCGCTTCACGGGCGGCGGCCAATGGTTGTCCAGGCAACGCCTGAACGACACGCTGACCCTCACTGCGCAACTGGCAAACCTGCTGCCAGAGTGCCGCATCCGTACTGTCAGGCATCCAGATACCGCCAGACGGTAGCTCGATCTCAGCACGCCCCAGGGTCACCAGGGATTTCAAATCGGTAGAGAAACCGGTTGCCGGACGCGCGCGACCGAAGTCCGCACCAATGTCGTCGTAACGACCACCCTGAGCAATCGACTGACCAACACCCGGCACGAACACCGCGAACACCACACCGGTGTGGTAGTGGTAGCCGCGCAACTCGCCCAGATCGAAGTAAAGCGGTAACTCCGGGAAACGCACGGACAGACGTTCGGCAATCGCCAGCAAGTCGTCCAGCGCTGCCAGAACCGGCCCCGGCGCATTCGCCAGTCGCTCGCGGGCAGCGCTCAATACTTCACGGCCGCCACACAAATCGACCAACGCGCGCAGCATGCCCGACAGATCGGCAGGCAAGCCCTCGGTCAGGGTAATGACCTCGTCGATGGCCTTGCGTTGCAACGCATCGAACAATTGTTGTTCGACTTCACCGGACAACCCGGCAGCGCGGGCCAGGCCACGGTAGATACCAACATGACCGAGGTCCATGTGCACGTCCGGCACATCGGCCAGCTGCAACATGGCCAGCATCAGGCTGATGACTTCCACGTCGCTGCTCGGGCTGGCATCACCGTATAACTCGGCACCCAGTTGAATCGGACTGCGCGAGGACGACAAGGCACGCGGCTGGGCATGCAGCACGCTGCCGGCATAGCACAGACGGCTTGGGCCTTCGCGACGCAAGGTGTGCGCATCAATGCGCGCCACTTGCGGCGTGATGTCGGCACGGAAACCCATCTGCCGGCCCGATTGCGGGTCAATAACCTTGAAGGTACGCAGATCGAGGTCCGAGCCTGCGCCGGTCAGCAGGGATTCCAGGTACTCGATATGGGGAGTCACGACAAACTCGTAACCCCAGCTCTGGAACAGATCCAACACCTGACGACGCGCTACTTCGATGCGCGCCGCTTCTGGTGGCAGTACTTCTTCGATGCCATCTGGCAGCAGCCAGCGGTCTACCGTTGCCATTACGCCATTCCCCTATGATCCGGGCGGCAAGCCTGTGGGCGAGCCTTGAGTGAAGCAGAAAATGATCGGCCCATGTGCATAAACCACGCGCATGAACAACGGGGCGAAAAGCCTGAAATCGGCTTCGCCATCCACTTTCCTCGAAAAACCTGTCGAGCTATTCAACTCGATGTCTTGCAACAAAAACAGCAATCAAACGTGCAGACGCAAAAAAGCCGGGAATTTCCCGGCTGCCGCATCATACACACGTTTTCCCAAAGGATCACCCCGCCCGAGGCTTTAGCCGCCAGGCGGGGGATGATTCAGGTCAACGTCGTATCAAGGCTTGGCTTTTTCCAGGTAACGGAAGAAGTCGCTGCTTGGGTCCAGGACCATGACATCGGATTTGTTCGCGAAGCTTTCACGGTAGGCGCGCAGGCTACGGTAGAAACCGTAGAACTCCTGATCCTGGCCGTAGGCCTTGGAGTAGATCGCAGTGGCCTGGGCATCACCGTCACCGCGAACCTCTTCGGATTCACGATAGGCTTCAGCCAGCAGCACGCGGCGTTGACGATCGGCGTCGGCACGGATGCCTTCTGCCAGCTCGTTACCCTTGGCGCGATGCTCGCGAGCTTCACGCTCACGCTCCGAACTCATGCGTTCGAACACGCTGCGGTTCACTTCTTTCGGCAGATCGATAGCCTTGACCCGAACATCGACTACTTCGATGCCCAGCTCTTTTTCCGCCATCTTGTTCAGCGACGCAGTGATATCGGTCATCAGCGCATCACGCTCACCGGAAACCACTTCGTGCAGCGTGCGTTTACCGAACTGGTCACGCAAGCCCGATTCCAGACGACGGGAAAGACGCTCGTCAGCAATCTGCTTGAGGCCGGACGTCGCGGTGTAGAAGCGCTCGGCATCCTTGACGCGCCACTTGGCATAGGCATCAACCATGACGGCTTTCTTTTCCAGCGTCAGGAAGCGTTGTGTCGGTGCATCCAGCGTCATCAGGCGTGCATCGAATTTGCGCACCTGGTTCACGTAAGGCACTTTCACATGCAGACCCGGCTGAACATCAGCCTGGACCACGCGACCGAACTGCAGCAACACCGCACGCTCGGTCTGAGCCACGATGTAGAAGCAGTTCCAGGCAGCGATCGCCACGACGACGCCGACAATAAGGGCGATCAGCGATTTATTGCTCATCAGCGACTCTCCCTGGTACGTGCTTGCTGTTGCTGCAGGTCAGCTGCCGCACGTGCATTCGCTTCATTGCCGGTGGCTGCCGCGCCGGTCACCGGAGTGCTGGAGCTACGACCACTCTCGACCATCTTGTCCAGCGGCAAATAGAGCAGATTGCTCTGGCCATTCTTGTTGCCGGTCACGAGAACCTTGCTGGTATTGCTGAAGACTTCCTGCATGGTGTCCAGGTACAGACGCTGACGGGTAACTTCAGGCGCCTTGCGGTACTCGGAAACCAGCTTGGTGAAGCGATCAGCCTCACCCTTGGCGCGCGAGACGGTTTCGTCACGGTAACCATTGGCATCTTCGAGGATGCGCTGGGCCTGACCACGGGCTTCCGGCACGACGCCGTTAGCGTAGGTTTCAGCCTGGTTGCGCGAACGCTGCTCGTCTTCACGGGCACGGATCACGTCATCGAAGGCTTCCTGTACTTCACGCGGTGCGGCTGCGCTCTGTACGTTGACCTGAGTGACGGTGATACCCGTGCGATAGGTATCCATGAAGCGTTGCAGACGCTCCTTGATTTCACTGGCCATCAATTCACGACCTTCGGTCAGCACCTGATCCATCGCGGTGGAACCCACTACATGGCGCAGGGCGCTTTCGGTCGCGTGCTGCAGGCTGATTTCCGGCTGATCAACGCTCAGCACGAAGTCCTGCAGGTTGCT
The DNA here is from genome assembly GCF_949768125.1 of Pseudomonas sp. IT-P253. Lineage (NCBI taxonomy): Bacteria > Pseudomonadati > Pseudomonadota > Gammaproteobacteria > Pseudomonadales > Pseudomonadaceae > Pseudomonas > Pseudomonas sp. IT-P253. The sequence continues at coordinate 154,153 of NZ_CATKPT010000033.1, forward strand.
GATCTTGTACTGCACGGTCAACGGCACTTCGACGATGTTCTCGTCTTCAGTCAGCATTTGACCCTGCTTGGTGTAGGCACGCTCACGCGTGACGTTTTCCAGGTACTTGCGGTCGATCGGCGGGAAATAGATGTTCAGGCCCGGGCCCACGGTTTCGTAGTACTTGCCGAAGCGCAGCACCACGGCTTGCTCCTGCTCGTCGACGACATAGACCGCGCTGTACAGCCACACGGCTGCCAACACGACCAGGCCGATGCCGAGCAAGCCGCCAAAGCCGCCACTCCTGCCCGGACCACCGCCGTCGTCACCGCGTTTCTTACCACCACCGAACAACCCGTTCAGGCTTTCCTGCAGCTTTCGGAAGGCCTCGTCGAGATCCGGTGGTCCCTTGCGGTCGCCGTTATTGCGGCGCTTGCCACCCCAAGGATCCTGATTGTTCGAGTTGCCACCCGGCTCATTCCAAGCCATAGCGCTCTCCATCTGATAAAGCAAAGACGCACCCACGGCGCGCCGACCAATGCTACAGAATGCCTGTCACCACGGCACAACCGCTTTCTCAGGCTTTTATTGCAAAGTGTGTTGCTCGATGAAGTCCATCGGCTGCAGACCTTCGCGGCTCACCAGTCGATTCAGTTCGACCCGAGGCAAGCGAACGGCCAGCAAACAGATGCCTTCTTCGTCGTGTTCTTCTTTCTGCACCGCACCGAGTTCGAAAAACTGCGCACGCAGTCGAGCAAAACGTTGCGGCAAGCGCAAGGTGCCGATAAACAAATCACTGCCGAGTAACTCGGCAATGGCTTGCTCAAGCAATTCCAGACCAGTGCCATCACGCGCCGACAGCCAGACCCGCTGGGGTTTGCCGTTTTCGTCGCGCTGGATTTGTGGCTCAACGCCTTCAAGCAAATCGAGTTTGTTATAGACCTCGAGGATCGGCAAGTCCTGGGCACCAATCTCGCCCAGCACCACCATCACCTGCTCGATCTGCAACATGCGATCTGGTTCGGCCGCATCGATCACGTGCAACAACAGGTCGGAGTTGCTCGACTCTTCGAGGGTAGACCGAAATGCCTCGACCAGCTTGTGGGGCAAGTGGCGAATGAAACCTACAGTGTCCGCCAGGACAATTGGCCCCAGATCGTCTAAATCCAGACGGCGCAGGGTCGGGTCCAGCGTGGCAAACAATTGGTCAGCCGCGTAGACGTCGGATTTCGTCACGTTATTGAAGAGCGTGGATTTACCGGCGTTGGTATACCCCACCAGCGACACGGTAGGGATATCCGCACGCATACGGCCACGTCGCGACTGTTCGCGCTGGCTGCGCACTTTCTCCAGCCGGCCCTTGATCTGTCGCAGGCGAACCCGCAGCAAACGGCGGTCGGTTTCCAGTTGGGTTTCACCGGGGCCACGCATGCCGATACCGCCACCTTGGCGTTCAAGGTGGGTCCAGCCACGAACCAGCCGGGTGCTCATGTGGTCAAGCTGGGCCAGTTCTACCTGGAGCTTGCCTTCATGGGTACGGGCGCGTTGGGCGAAAATATCGAGAATCAGACCGGTGCGATCGATCACGCGACACTCGAAAACACGTTCGAGGTTACGTTCCTGACTGGGCGTGAGGATGTGATTGAAAATCACCAGATCGGCCTGTTCGGCTTTGACCAGGTCGCGCAGCTCCTCGACCTTGCCGCTGCCAATCAGGAATTTGGCGGTTGGCCGATGACGCGGCACGTTAAAAAACGCAACGGTCTCGGCGCCGGCCGAATTAGCCAACTCCTGAAACTCCTGCGGATCTTCGCGCGCCTCAGGGTCCTGTCCATCCAAGTGAACGAGGATTACTCGCTCACCACCACCGTGGCGCTCAAAGAACAAAGGAGACTCCTATCAGGCGTTACCTGGCTCAGCGTCACCAGCTTCGGATTCGGTTGCGCTAGGCAGACGAATTGGACGAACCGGCACCACTGTAGAGATAGCGTGTTTGTAAACCATCTGGCTGACGGTGTTCTTCAACAGGATAACGAACTGGTCGAAAGATTCGATCGTACCTTGCAGTTTGATCCCGTTGACCAGGTAGATGGACACCCCAACTTTCTCTTTACGTAAAGTATTCAAGTAAGGGTCTTGTAGCGAATGCCCTTTTGACATGTGCCGCACTCCTTTAAGGATTCAATATAAAAAAATAGGTAAACAGATGGCTCTGTGGCCGTCACACCCCCAAGGATAGACGGCAATTGCAAGGACTCACCTCAATATGGAGATGGCCCCCAGGTATTTCAAGGCGCGTGGCAGATTGTCGCAATCCAGGCTGTCCAGCCAGTGTAAATCAGCCCAACTGCGCAGCCAGGTGAACTGGCGCTTTGCCAATTGGCGCGTGGCAATGATTCCACGCTCCTGCATCTCGGCTGACGTCAGCTTGCCATCCAGGTAATCCCAGACTTGTCGGTAGCCTACCGCACGTATCGACGGCAACCCGGAATGCAGGTCACTTCGCTTACGCAGGGCTACGACCTCGTCGATGAATCCCTGTTCCAACATTAATGTGAATCTTTGTTTAATTCGGTCATGCAATACCTGACGATTTGCCGGAGCAATGGCCAAGTTCGCGACAGTATAGGGCAATTGTTGCAGTCCCGAAGCGGCTGCTTCAGTACTTTGCGCAGATTGTTGCAAGCGTAGTGCGGTCATGCTCTGACCGCTGACGCGATAAACTTCCAGTGCACGACTAAGTCGCTGGGGATCGTTCGGATGAATGCGTGCCGCCGATACCGGATCGATTACCGCCAATTGCTCATGCAGGGCTTGCCAGCCAAGGCGTGCAGCCTCTTCTTCAATCTGCGCACGCACCTCTGGATCGGCGGCCGGCATGTCCGCCAGACCTTCGACCAAAGCCTTGTAATAGAGCATTGTGCCGCCCACCAGCAGCGGAATTTTCCCCCGCACGGTGATCTCCGCCATGGCCTGGAGCGCGTCACGGCGGAAATCCGCGGCCGAATAGCTCTCTGCCGGGTCGAGGATATCGATCAGACGGTGCGGAAACTCGGCCAGAATGTCTTTCGAAGGTTTGGCGGTCCCGATGTCCATGCCACGGTAAACCAGCGCCGAATCGACGCTGATCAACTCGCAAGGCAGGACTTTGGTGAGCTCGATGGCTAAGTCGGTCTTGCCCGCTGCGGTCGGGCCCATCAGGAAAATCGCAGGTGGGAGCTGGCTCATCAACGACCGCGCAGGAACAGTTTGTCCAGATCGTCCAGGCCCAGTTGGGTCCAGGTCGGCCGGCCATGGTTGCATTGTCCGCTGCGCTCGGTGTTTTCCATGTCGCGCAACAGGCCGTTCATTTCCGGTAGCGCCAGACGTCGATTCGCCCGAATCGCACCGTGACAGGCCATCGTACCGAGCAGTTCGTTCAGGTGGGCCTGAATCCGGTCGCTGGTGCCGTATTCCATCAGGTCCGAGAGTACGTCGCCGACCAGGCGATTGGCTTCAGCCTGCTTGAGCAATGCCGGAATTTGCCGGATGGCCAGGGTTTCCGGGCCCAGGCGCTGCAATTCAAAGCCCAGACGCTGGAACCAGGCAACGTGCTCCTCGGCGCAATCGGCTTCACGCTGACTGACCGCCAAGGACTCCGGAACCAGCAACGGCTGACCGCTCAGCCCTTCACTGGCCATGGCGACCTTCAGGCGTTCGTACATGATCCGCTCGTGAGCAGCGTGCATGTCCACCAACACCAGACCCTGGGCGTTTTCCGAAAGAATGTAGATACCCTTCAGTTGTGCCAGCGCATAACCCAGCGGCGGAATGTCGTCCTGTCCGGCCGGCAGTGCAACGGCGTTGGCTTCGGGCAACGGCGCAAAAAATTCACGATAGGCCGCCTGGGCTTCAGCCACCGGCACGCCTGACTGAGGTCGCGGCGTGTATTGGTACTGATAACCGGCGCCAGCACCCGAACCCGCAATCGTATTGAGCGACGGTTGTGCCTGCGGCTGCTCCAGCAACGCATTGGCCGCCAGACGCATTTCGCCCTGAGGACCGAACTCCCCGGCATCGATGCCGCTCGGCCGAACAATGGCCGTCGCGACGGGTGCCGCCAAGTGGTCTTCCGGCCGTACATCGCCCAAGGCGCGGTGCAAGGTGCCGTAGAGAAAATCGTGAACCATGCGACCGTCACGGAAGCGAACTTCGTGCTTGGTGGGGTGCACGTTGACGTCGACCCCGGCCGGGTCGACTTCGAAGAACAACACGAACGTCGGATGCCGACCATTGAACAGCACGTCGCGATAAGCCTGGCGCACCGCATGGGCCACCAGTTTGTCGCGTACCGCTCGACCATTCACAAAGAAATACTGCAAGTCCGCCTGGCTGCGGTTAAACGTCGGCAAGCCAACCCAACCCCACAGATGCAGGCCATTGCGCTCAATTTCGATCGGCAGCGCCTGCTCAAGGAACCCCGAACCGCAAATTGCTGCCACTCGCCGGGCACGGGCGGCATCATCGTGAGCCTCGTGCAGGCTGAGGATGGTTTTGCCGTTGTGGCGCAGATGGAATGCCACGTCGAAACGGGCCAGCGCCAGGCGCTTGATCACTTCTTGCAGGTGATCGAATTCGGTTTTTTCGGTCTTGAGGAATTTGCGCCGCGCCGGGGTGTTGAAGAACAGGTCACGCACTTCCACCGAAGTGCCCACCGGATGGGCCGCCGGCTGCACGCGTGGCGCCATGTCCCGGCCTTCGGTCTCGACCTGCCAGGCCTGATCGGCATCCCGGGTCCGGGACGTCAGGGTCAGGCGAGCAACCGAACTGATCGACGCCAGTGCTTCACCGCGAAACCCCAGGCTCATGACCTGTTCGAGGTCTTCCAGGTTGCGAATCTTGCTGGTGGCGTGACGCGCCAGGGCCAGCGGCAGGTCATCGGCGGAAATGCCACTGCCGTCGTCGCGCACCCGCAGCAGCTTGACACCGCCCTGCTCCACGTCGACATCGATGCGCCTGGCGCCGGAGTCCAGGCTGTTTTCCAACAGTTCCTTGATCACCGAAGCCGGGCGCTCAACCACTTCGCCGGCGGCAATCTGGTTCGCCAGTCGCGGGCTGAGCAGCTCGATACGAGACGTGTTGGTCAGCACCTGGTTCATTCTTTGGCCGCCAGCTCAGCGCCGGGAATGGTCAAGGTCTGACCGATTTTCAGCTCATCGCTTTTCAGGTTGTTGGCGCTGCGCAGGGTCGCCGGGGACACCTGGTAACGCACGGCAATCATCGCCAGGGTCTCGCCCGGGCTCACGCGATGGTCACGCGGGCCCTGGGCGATCTTGCCGGAATCACGCAGCCAGGCAATGTAAGTGCCCGGTGGCGGATTCTGCTGGAAGAACTGGCGAACACCGGCACTGATCGAACGCGCCAGCGCTTGCTGATGGCTCGCCGCCGACAGTTTCGAGGCTTCGTTGGAGTTGGAGATGAAGCCGGTTTCCACCAGGATCGACGGAATGTCCGGCGATTTCAGCACCATGAACCCGGCCTGCTCCACCCGTTGTTTGTGCAACGGCGTGACCCGGCTGATGTTGCTCAAGACCTTCTGGCCAACGTCCAGGCTCGACGTCAGGGAAGCGGTCATCGACAGGTCGAGCAGCACGCCGGCCAGCATGCGGTCCTTGTCGTCGAGGCTGACGCTGCCAGCACCACCGATCAAGTCGGAACGGTTTTCGCTGTCGGCCAGCCAACGGGCGGTTTCCGAGGTGGCGCCGCGATCGGACAAGGCGAACACCGAGGCACCGAAGGCTGCGGCAGACGGCGCGGCGTCGGCATGGATCGAGACGAACAGGTCGGCGCCTTTCTTGCGGGCGATTTCAGTACGGCCACGCAGCGGAATAAAGTAGTCGCCGGTGCGGGTCAGTTCGGCGCGGTAGCCTTTCATGCCGCTGACCTGGCGCTGCAACTCACGGGCGATGGCCAAAACCACGTCTTTCTCATGCTGGCCGCTAGAGCCCGAGGCGCCCGGATCTTCGCCGCCATGACCGGCATCGATCACCACAATGATGTCGCGCTTGCCGGCTGGCGCAGGTGGCAGCTTGACTGCCGGTTCTACCGGGGTGACGGGTACCGGGGCCACCGTCGCGACGTTGGTCGGCGGCGGGGCAGGCGCGGCGGCCTCGGCGCTGTCGAACAGATCGACCACCAAGCGATTGCCGTACTGGGCGTTCGGCGCCAAGGTAAAACTCTTCGGTGTGACGGCTTTTTTCAGGTCGATGACCACTCGCAGGTCGGTCGGCGTGCGCTGAGCCGAGCGCATCGCCGTGATCGGGGTATTCGAGGTGTTGACGTTCAACGGCGCACCCAGGGTCGCGCCATTGATGTCGATAACCAACCGATCCGGGGCGGACAGGGTGAAGACGCTGTGCTGGACAGGCCCGGTCAGGTCAAACACCAACCGTGTGTTGTCCGGCGCCCGCCACAGGCGAACACTGTTGACCTTCGTCTCGGCCACAGCGTCGACGGTCACCGCCAGAAACAACACCCCTACGGCAGCCACCAACGCGCGAAAGCGCATACCTAACCCCATCATTTATTTGGATTCCAATGCCAAAGCGGCACACCACGACTCGCCACGCGAGCCTTGGGGCAAAATTTTCAGCGAACGCCCGCTGTCATGCGGGGTAATGGTAATGGTCAGGTCGGGCTTTGGCAAAAAGCCTGCACCCTTGCGAGGCCATTCGATCAGGCACAGCGCGTCGTCGTCGAAGTAGTCGCGGATACCGAGGTACTCCAGTTCTTCAGGATCGACCAACCGATAAAGGTCGAAATGGAAGGCCCGGATGTTGCCGATCTCGTAAGGCTCGACCAGCGTGAAGGTCGGGCTTTTAACCGCGCCCACATGCCCCAGGCCGCGGATGATGCCCCTGGAAAGCGTGGTTTTCCCCGCCCCCAGGTCCCCTACGAGAAAAATCAGCCCGTGCCCCTCGGTTGTTTGTGCGATGCGGGCGCCAAACGCGGTCATCGCCTCTTCATCAGCCAGGTACAGGGTTACTTCAGACACGGTGCTTGCTCCTCCAACAACTGACGAATGGCTGGGATCAGATCACTGGCCGCCAGCCCACGGCCCGATTTACCTTCTTGCGCGCCCGCATTGGCATGCAGCCAGACCGCCAGGCACGCCGCGTCGAACGCATCCATGCCCTGGGCCAGCAACGCGCCGACCAGACCGGCCAGCACATCGCCTAATCCTGCGGCGGCCATGGCCGGATGCCCCTGATGACACAGCGCCAGGCGCCCATCCGGGCTGGCGATCAGGCTGCCGGCCCCCTTCAATATCACTACAGCTGTATATTTTTTGCTCAATGCATGCGCTGCCGCAGGACGATCAGCCTGAACCTCGGCGGTGCTGATACCCAGCAGCCGCGCCGCTTCGCCCGGATGCGGGGTCATCACGCAATTCTTGGGCAAGCCCACCTGTTGTTCGGCCAGCAGATTCAGCGCATCGGCGTCCCAGACTTGCGGCAGCGGCGCATTGGCCGCCGCCGACAACAGACTGCGCCCCCAGGGGGCCTGACCCAAGCCTGGACCGACTACCAGCACGGAAACCTTTTGAAGCAGTCCCATCAGTTGATTGGCCGACGACGTTCCCAACACCATGGCCTCGGGAATTCTGGCCAGCGCGGCAGGAACATGCTCGCTGCGAGTGGCCACGGACACCATGCCCGCACCGCTGCGCAGTGCACTTTGCGCACTCAGCAAGATCGCGCCGCCGAAACCGCGATCACCGCCGATCAGCAGCACATGACCAAACTTGCCTTTGTGTGACGAGGGCGCCCGAGGGGCCAGTCGCGCCAGATTGCCAAGCGTCAAACGGCGAGCGCTGATGGGCGCGCCTTCAAGCACCTGAGGATCAGCGTGCAGATCGTTGAAAACCAGTTCACCGACCACGTCTGCCGCATCACCGGTGAACAGCCCCAGCTTCAAACCAATGAAGGTGACACTCAGGTCCGCGCGCACCGCAACGCCGAGGATACGACCGGTATCGGCACACAGCCCGGACGGGATATCCACCGCCACAACCGGCAGCCCACAGCCGTTAATCCCGGCAATGGCGCTGGCGTAGGGTGCTCGCACCGCTCCCGTCAAACCCGTGCCGAGCAAGGCATCCAGTACAACGCCACGCAACTCGGATTCAGCAGTCCAGGCCTCGACGGGCACTTTTTCGGCCACGGCCTCGGCATGCGCCAACGCCGCGTCGCCCTGCAAACGCTGGGGCTCCCCAACCGCCAGCACCCGCACCGTCCAGCCGGCCCGTTGGGCCAGCACCGCTACCAGATAACCGTCACCGGCATTGTTGCCGTGGCCGGCCAGCACACTCAATTCGTGCGCCGTCGGCCACTGACGGACCAACGCACGCCAGGTCGCTCGTGCTGCACGCTGCATCAATTCGAAGCCCGGCGTGCCAGCCGCGATCAGGCTCGCATCGAGTCCTCGGACTTGCGCAGCACTGTACAGCGCGTCGGGTAAATCATCTTTAGTGTGCGGCATGCGTCTTCGAGCTCCGATGTCTGGCAGAATTATACGCACCTCAGCTCCGGTTTCTCTCGTCTCATGCCCGCTATTACTACAGACCTGCCCGCCCTCGCCCAATCCATCAAGGACTGGGGCCGCGAGCTGGGCTTTCAGCAAGTCGGCATCAGCGGCCTCGACCTCGCCGAGCATGAGCAGCACCTGGAGCGCTGGCTCGCGGCCGGTTACCACGGCGAAATGGAATACATGGGCGCCCACGGCAGTAAACGCTCGCACCCCGAAGAACTGGTGCCGGGCACCCTCCGGGTGGTTTCCCTGCGCATGGACTACCTGCCGGGCGATACCGAAATGGCCAAACGCCTGGGGCAACCTTCAAAAGCCTACGTCTCGCGTTATGCCTTGGGCCGCGACTACCACAAGCTGATTCGTAAACGCGTGCAACAACTGGCAGAGAAAATTCAGGCCGTCATCGGCCCGTTCGGCTACCGCGCCTTCGTCGACAGCGCGCCGGTGCTGGAAAAGGCCATCGCTGAAAAGGCCGGTTTAGGCTGGATCGGCAAAAACACCCTGGTCTTGAATCGTAAAGCCGGCAGTTACTTCTTTCTCAGCGAACTGTTCGTCGATTTGCCGCTGCCGATCGACCCGCCCCACGCCACCGAACACTGCGGCCGCTGCACGGCGTGCCTGGACATCTGCCCGACCAACGCGTTCGTCGGCCCCTATGTTCTGGATGCCCGACGCTGCATCTCTTACCTGACCATCGAACTGAAAAGCGCGATCCCGGAGGATTTGCGGCCATTGATCGGCAATCGGGTGTTCGGCTGCGACGACTGTCAGATTGTCTGCCCGTGGAACCGCTTCGCCCGTCCGTCCGGGGAAGGCGACTTCACGCCCCGGCACAACCTGGACAACGCCGAACTGGCCGAGCTGTTCATGTGGGACGAAGAGCGGTTTCTCAGCAGCACCGAAGGCTCGCCATTACGCCGCGCCGGCTACGAGCGCTGGCTGCGCAATCTCGCGGTAGGCCTGGGTAACGCACCGTCGAGCATTCCGGTGCTGGAAGCGCTCAAGGCACGGCGCGACTATCCGTCAGAGCTTGTTCGCGAACACGTGGAATGGGCCCTGAAACAACACGGACTGTAGCAGCTGCCGCAGGCTGCGTTCGAGGCCGAAGGACTCGCTTTGCAGGATCACGACTGCTCCGCAGCCGGACGCAGCCTGCGGCAGCTGCTACAGGTCCGCGTGCAACTCAGGCTTCGTCGTTGTAGACGAACTTGGGCATTTCCCAGTGGAAACGAATCGCCAGCAAACGCAGGAGGAAGCCGCCAAACAGGGTGATCAGAATCGCCTGTTCGCCGGGTAATTGCAGGTAGATGCAGAACATATAGCACCACGCGGCAGCGAACGAGACGCTGGCGTAGAGCTCGCGACGGAAGATCAGCGGGATGTCGTTGCAGAAGATGTCGCGCAGAATGCCGCCGAAAACCCCGGTGATCACGCCGCTGACCGACGCCACCAGCATGCCTTGACCCATTTCCAGGGCAGTCATGCAGCCAATCAGCGTGAACGCCACCAGGCCCAGGGCGTCGAGCACCAGAAACAGCGAACGCAGGTGACGCATCCAACGAGCAGTGAAGACCGTGAACATCGCCGCAATCGAGGTCAGTACCAGGTATTCCGGGTGCTTGACCCACGTCAGCGGGTAGTGACCCAACAGCACGTCACGCACCGAACCGCCACCCAGGGCCGTGACGCATGCGATCAGCACCACCCCAAACCAATCCATGCCGCGGCGACCGGCAGACAAGGCCCCCGTCATGGCTTCGGCAGTAATGGCGATCAGGTAAAGCATCAGCAACATGGTGGCGGTCCTTGCAGAAGGGCGCGCAGTCTAGCCATTTAGTCGCGGCACCAAAAGAGGGCGCCAGCGAATCGACCCAGCCTTCAAAGGTGACTGGGCGGCCCCCATCGCGAGCAAGCTCGCTCCCACAAGGACAACTCAGTCCCATGTGGGAGCGAGCTTGCTCGCGATGAGGGCGGAGCGGACACCCCGAATCAGAACTTGATGAAATGCTTGCGGTAGTGCTGCAGCTCTGCGATGGATTCGCGGATGTCGTCCAGGGCCAGGTGGGTGCTGCCCTTCTTGAAGCTGTCACGCACATCCGGCGCCCAACGTGCGGCCAACTCTTTAAGGGTCGAGACGTCGAGGTTGCGGTAGTGGAAGTAGCTTTCCAGGGATTTCATGTGGGTATAAAGGAAGCGACGGTCCTGGCAGATGCTGTTGCCGCAGATCGGCGACTTGCCCTTCGGCACCCATTGCTCCAGGAAAGCGATGGTTTGAGCCTCGGCTTCGGCCATGCTGATGTGACTGTCACGAACCCGCTGGGTCAGGCCCGAGCCGCCGTGTTGACGGGTATTCCACTCGTCCATGCCAGCGAGGATTTCGTCGCTGTGATGAATGGCGATGACCGGACCTTCGGCCAAGGTGTTCAGATCACTGTCGGTGACAATGGTCGCCATCTCGATGATGACGTCGGTATCAGGGTTCAGACCGGTCATTTCCAGGTCGATCCAGATCAGATTCTGTGGATTTTGCATTGTGTCGGCTCCTAGGCAATGCTGCGCAGTTTAGCTTAGAGAGGTGGCCGGGCGTGCTAAACTCGCGGCCGTTTTACCTAATCGCTGCATTCTTGATACGGAACACCCATGGCCAAACGCCAACTCAATCGTCGTCAAAACTGGCGCATCGAAAAGATTCAGGGCGAACGCGCTGCCCGCGCCGCCAAACGCGAGTCCTCGGCTGTCGAGGCACTCGAAGGCGGCGATCTGGGTCCGGAACAGACGGGGCTGGTGATCGCGCACTTCGGTGTGCAGGTCGAGGTCGAAGCCCTCGATGGCGAATTGGCCGGCCAGGTGTTCCGCTGCCATTTGCGCGCCAACCTGCCTGCGCTGGTAACTGGCGATCAAGTGGTCTGGCGTGCCGGTAACCAGGGTATTGGCGTGATCGTGGCGCAACTGCCGCGTAAAACCGAACTCTGCCGACCGGACAGCCGTGGCCAGCTCAAGCCGGTGGCGGCCAACGTCGACATGATCGTTATCGTCTTCGCGCCGCTGCCCGAGCCGCATGCCAACCTGATTGACCGCTATCTGGTCGCCGCCGAGCACGCAGGGATTCGTCCGTTGCTGCTGCTCAACAAGTTCGACCTGATCGACGAGCAAAACGCCCCGGCGCTGAATGCCTTGCTCGCGGTCTATCGCACGTTGGGTTATCCGGTGCTGGAAGTGTCGGCGCACCACGGTAATGGCATGGAACAACTGCAGGCGCAGCTGGACGGACGCATCAGTGTGTTCGTCGGCCAGTCCGGCGTCGGCAAGTCGTCGCTGGTCAACAGCCTGCTGCCGGAAGTCGAAGCCCGTGTCGGCCCGTTGTCCGAGCTGTCCGGCCAGGGCACTCACACCACCACCACCGCGCGGTTGTTCCACTTCCCGGGTGGCGGTGAGTTGATCGACTCCCCAGGGATCCGTGAATTCGGCCTGGGCCACGTCAGCCGTGCCGACGTCGAAGCCGGTTTCATCGAGTTCAACGACTTGATCGGCACCTGCCGCTTCCGCGACTGCAAGCACGACCGCGAGCCCGGTTGCGCACTGCTCAAGGCCCTCGAAGAAGGCCGCGTGCAGCAGCAACGGATGAACAGCTACCGCTCGATCATCGCCAGCCTGCCGGAAACCAGCTATTAAGTAGCCTGGATCATTTTCGTGATGCCGCGAAAATGATCAACAGACAAGCAGAGAAAAAAGCCGCGATCATCTCGCGGCTTTCTGGTTTCAGGGTGCTGCTTTTTCCAGCTTCCAGCCCAATGCATCCAAGGCGACACAGCCATCCTGAACAACATATGTGCAGCATTGGCGAAATGCTCCAAGTCGTGACCTTCGGCGTCTTTGACGCACAGGAAGGCGTTGCTCTCGAGCAGTAATCGCCCAGCCAACACACCCTTATGTTTTAAAACCTGCGTGCAGAGCACTCATAACGGCGACATATCAGAATTTACGCACGCTATCAGCACTAGTGATTCCGTGCAAAAAAAATGAATTAATTGAGACTGAAGGCTTCTTGAATGGTCTTGATCAAGCGGGCGCCAGATTGACATTCACGGTAGGGATGGCAGTTACCTGCCTTCCCCTACCGTGACCAGATTTTGAGCCCGTTACGCTGCCGGGTGTCAGAACGCTGCGATTAAGTAAACTGCTTGGCGCGACGATCTCGACTTTCTGGTCTTCAGGGTGCGGTCTTTTCCAGCTTCCAGCCCAGCGCATCCAAGGCGTCACAGCCGTCCTGAATCAACAGGTGTGCAACATTGGCGAAATGCTCCAGGTCATGACCTTCGGCGTCTTTAATGCACAGGCAGGTGACGCTATTGAGCAGATTGCGCGCGGCCTTGATTCGGTGAACGGCGGTCTCAAGAAGATCGGAAGCGCGGGCTTCTGTGTCTATGTACAGCGTCGGGCCGACGCTGAAGTTGCCTTGGAGCGGGTGGTATTTGGACATGGTTTGAATCTCATCTGATAGGTGAAGCTCCCACCCTTTCGCGGCTAAACGAATTGGGGTGGTAGCTGTACGCGGGTTAGCCGACCGGACAGATGAACCCGGCACACCCTGAGGTGTCCCACGCACAGCCACCATAGACATGCAAATGCTAGGTAGCGAAAAGCGCCGCGATTATACGGGCGCTTGTGCATCATCTGATACGACCGGCTAAAGTCGATCACCGATTCGTCGGTGACGGGCGAACTATAGGCGAGGTTCCGGCGAAGTAAAACCCGGTTTATGCGCCTCAGAACCGTCCTACGCGATTCTCGGACCAAGCCTAATTCCTTGACTTTTACTGCAGTCCGACAGATCTAAATTCAATCTTACACGCACAAAAAAGCCGACATCGCTGTCGGCTTTTTCGTGGGTCACTGCTTCGGTGGCTCCGCCGGCTTCACAGCTGGGCTATCGAAAAGATTCAGACGCTGCCGAAGTTCATGCGCAGGCAATGGCTCCTTATCCGCCGGAAGTGCATTCGGGTCGACTGGTTTGGCGGGCACTTCGCCCGGACCACCCTGCCCTTGCCCCGGCTCTGGCGCAGGCTCGGCACCTTGCGAACCTTCGATGGCGCGCTGGGCTTTCCTGGTCAGCACCACGATATCGATACGGCGATTAATCGGATTGAGCGGGTTTTCGCGATCGAACAATGCCGACGAGGCATAACCGACGACTCGCGCCACTTGCGATTCCGGGTAGCTGCCGGCAATCAGCGCACGGCGGGCCGCGTTGGCACGGTTGGCCGACAGTTCCCAGTTACCGAAATCGCCGGTACCAGCGTACGGCTTGGCATCGGTGTGGCCGCTGATGCTGATCTTGTTCGGCACCGCTTTGATGGTGTCGGCCATGGCCAGCAGGATGTCTTCGAAATACGGTTTCAGACGGGAGCTGCCGGAGTCGAACATCGGGCGGTTTTCGGCGTCCATGATCTGGATGCGCAAGCCATCCGGGGTGATATCGAACAGAATCTGGTCTTTAAACTTTTGCAACTGTGGGCTTTGCTCAACCTTGTTCTGCAGTTCTTGCAGCAACAGTTCCAGACGTTCCTTCTCGACCTGTTCAGCCATGCCTTCGACTTGATCGGTGTCGACAGTCACCTTGTCGGGCTGTGGCTGGGATTTCACCTCAGGGTTGAGGGTTTTCTCGGGCGCCAGGGTGGGCGTGCCGCCCAGGTCGATGATGAACGGCGTGCCGCTTTCGGAGAAGCCGACCGGATCTTTGAAGTAACCGGCGATGGCGATCTTCTGTTCCGGCGTCGCCGTAGACAACAGCCATAGCACCAGGAAGAACGCCATCATCGCCGTGGCGAAGTCAGCAAAGGCGATTTTCCAGGCGCCCCCGTGATGCCCGCCGGCGATGCGCTTGACGCGCTTGATGATTATCGGCTGATTATTTTCCATGGCTTAGCGACCGCGAACCGCTTGTTCCAGCTCGGCGAAGCTCGGACGGTGCGCCGGGTAAAGAACCTTGCGCCCGAATTCCACGGCCAGCGACGGCGGCATGCCGGAAGCCGAAGCCACCAGCGAGGCCTTGATGGCTTCGTAAACGTTCAGCTCTTCTTTGGCATCGTGGGCCAGGGAATGGGCCAGCGGGCCGAAGAAGCCGTACGCGGCGAGAATACCGAAGAACGTACCGACCAGTGCCGCGCCGACGTGCAGGCCGATGGATTTTTGATCGCCCTCACCCAGGGACGCCATGGTCACCACGATACCCAGTACCGCGGCGACGATACCGAAACCGGGCATGGCGTCGGCGATGCCGTTCACCGCGTGGGACGGGTGCTCAAGGTCTTCCTTGAGGCTGAATAGCTCCATGTCGAACAGGCCTTCCAGCTCATGGGGAGCCATGTTGCCAGAGGACATGATGCGCAGGTAGTCGCAGACGAACGCGGTCATGCGTTCGTCTTTGAGCACCGCAGGGTATTTGGCGAAAATCGGGCTCGCAGCGGCATCTTCGATGTCGCCCTCGATGGCCATCATGCCTTCGCGGCGGCTCTTGTTAAGGATCTCGTAGATCAGGCCCAGCACTTCAAGATAGAAGGTGTGGGTGAAGCGCGAACTGAACATGCCCAGGGATTTCTTGAGCACGTGCATCGTCATGTAACCAGGGTTGGCCTGGAGGAATGCACCAAGGGCCGCACCACCGATGATCATCACCTCGAAGGGCTGGATCAAGGCGGCAATCTTGCCGTGGGAGAGCACGTATCCGCCAAGCACGCTCGCGAATACGACGATGATGCCGATAATTTTAGCCATAGGTAGGGGAGCACTTACTGAGTCGGGTTCAAGGTCATATTCGGAAGTTAAAAAATCTCTTCTTCTACTTATCGGCAAAACTGCGCCAGACTATAGCCAGTTCAGGCGAAAAGCCAATCTAGCCCGCGCCGGGCGTGTTTACAGCCTTTGATGATCCCGTCCAGCCATGGCTAATGAAACAAGCACTGCAACTCAAAAACCGACCACACTTGAAGGCTGGGTCAAGCTTCTGGATGGTGTGCACCTACCGGTTCCGCAAGACAGCCACGACCGAGTCTGCAGGGCCATTGCCGATAACCGCAGCTCCCTGCGCGACATCGCCGAACTGATGCAGGACAGCCCGGCCCTGGCCCTGAGCGTGATTCGCGAAGCTAACCGCTACACCCATGGCAGCATGACCGAACCTGCGGAAAACCTTGAAATAGCGATCAATCGCCTGGGGTTGAAACGCACCGAAGAGCTGCTCGCCCGGCTGTCAGTCGAACCTTCTTCGCAAATCCCCGTCGCCCTGCGTCAGCTTCAGCTGATCAGCCAGCACGCCACCCAACAAGCCAACGGCTTTTTCGCCAATCGCCTGGCGCGACTGTGGCAGGACATCCATTGGGGCAGCCTGCTGTTTCTTTCGCCGTTCTGGCCCTTGGCTCTGGCCCACCCGCAACTGCTTGAGGAATGGGAGTTGCGGGTGATTCACAAGGGCGAGTCGGCGCGCAAAGTCGAGAAGCAACTGTTCGGCGTTCGCCTGTTGGAAATCGGTCAGGCGCTGGCGGACATCTGGCGACTGCCGATCTGGGTGCAGCAGGGCTATCGGCTGTTGCTCACTGAGCAGCGCGAACTGGTGAAAGTCCTGCGCATCGCTCGCGACAGCGATCATCCGCTGCGTCAGCAGAACCGCCTCGACGACGACCCGACCCTGCGCCGTTGGCTCAATCAACCCGCTAATACAGTGCTGCTGGCTAACGGTTTGGCGTTGTCGGCCCAGCACGCCTGGGACAGCCCACACAGTGAACGCTGGCAGTACCTGACCAGCCTTTACCTGCAAATGCCGATGAACGAAGTGCAGCAGCAGTTGCACCAACAGGCGACGAACAGCGCCCGCCATCACGGCATGCCGGACCTCTGGCACCCGGCCGAATCGTTGATCTGGCCGTGGGGCATGAACCGTAAACACGCCGCTTTGCTGCCGGCCCCCGCCCCCACCACCGAAGACCTGGCGAAGTGGCGCAAACAATGTGCCGAGTTGCTGGTCGAGCCGAGCCGCTTCACCAACGCCATGCACTTGACCATTTCGGCCCGGGACGCGCTGGTCGCATGCGGCATGCGTCGCGTGATGATCCTGATGGCCGACCGCACTCACGCTAATCTGCGCGTGCATCAAACCGCCGGACTGCCAAAAGAAGCGGCCGGGCAAAACTTCCTGGTGAGCCAAAGCGCCGTGCTGCAACGCCTGCTCTCGCAGCAGGCCCAAGTGCGCCTGACACCGGCCAATAATGCGCAGTTTTCAGCGCTGCTGCCGGCCAGCCTGCGCTCCCGGTTCAGCGGCGAACACTTGCTGCTGCGCTCACTGGTCAATAATGGCCGGGTGATCATGATCGTTGTGGCGGATCAGGGTGGCGGGCCGTTCTCGGAAATCACCGTACAAGCCTTCGGCAAAACCGCACAGTGCATCGAAAAGGCACTGCACAACTTCAGCCAGCGCTAGGGCCTGTTATCCGTTATTTCCGGCACCTGAAATAACGGATAACAGGCCCCCATGACGCTGCGCTACAATCCTCCCTTTTGTGCTTGGAGACCTCACATGTCTGACTTCTCTGGCTTGGCGCTGGTGATCGAACCGAGCGATCTGCTCGCCCGTCTCGACGCCCGCGAACTGATTCTGGTGGACCTGACCAGCGCCGCCCGCTATACCGAAGGGCATATTCCCGGCGCACGTTTTGTCGATCCCAAACGCACACAGCTGGGTCAGGCGCCTGCGCCAGGCCTGCTGCCGACCCACGCCGCGCTTGAAGCATTGTTCGGCGAACTGGGACACAACCCCGATGCGGTCTACGTGGTCTATGACGACGAGGGCGGCGGTTGGGCCGGGCGATTCATCTGGTTGCTGGATGTCATCGGCCACACCCAGTACCACTACGTTGACGGTGGCCTGACGGCCTGGCTGGCAGAAGGCTTGCCCATGTCGATCCAGGTCCCGGCAGCGGTCGGCGGCCCGGTCGCCCTGACCCTGCACGACGAACCCACCGCCACCCGCGAGTACCTGCAAAGCCGTCTCGGCGCCCCCGACCTGGCGATCTGGGACGCGCGCGGGCCGCTGGAATACGCTGGCGAGAAAGTCCTGGCGGCCAAGGCCGGGCACATTCCTGGCGCAGTCAATTTCGAATGGACGGCCGGCATGGATAAAGCACGCAATCTGCGCATCCGCACGGACATGCCGCAGATCCTCGAACAACTCGGGATCAGCAAAGACAAAGAAGTGATTACCCACTGCCAGACTCACCATCGCTCTGGCTTCACCTACCTGGTGGCCAAGTCCCTCGGTTATCCGCGGGTCAAAGGTTACGCCGGCTCCTGGGGCGAATGGGGCAATCATCCCGACACCCCCGTAGAGATTTAAGGTTTTTAAGGACAGTTAATGAATAAGCGTTTGTTCATCCTCAGCCAATACCTGCTGCCCCATCACTTGCTCTCGCGACTGGCCGGCTGCATCGCCGAATGCCGCGTGCGTTGGTTCAAGAACGCCTTCACTGCCTGGTTCGCCAAGCGGTATCAGGTGGACATGTCCCAGGCGCTGGTCGAAGACCTGACCGCCTACGAGCACTTCAATGCGTTCTTCACTCGCGCGTTGAAAGACGGCGCACGTCCGCTGGACCAAACCCCGGGCGCGATCCTCAGCCCGGCCGACGGCGCCGTCAGTCAACTCGGCCCGATCGAGCACGGTCGCGTGTTCCAGGCCAAAGGCCACAGCTTCAGCGTGCTGGAATTGCTGGGCGGCGACGCAGCCAACGCTGCACCGTTCATGGGCGGTGACTTCGCGACTATTTACCTGTCGCCCAAGGACTACCACCGCGTGCACATGCCACTGGCCGGTACCCTGCGTGAGATGGTCTACATCCCGGGCCGGATTTTCTCGGTCAACCAGACCACGGCTGAAAACGTCCCGGAGCTGTTCGCCCGCAACGAGCGTGTGGCGTGCATTTTCGACACCGAGCGCGGACCGATGGCCGTTGTGCTGGTGGGCGCGATGATCGTGGCGTCGATCGAAACCGTCTGGGCCGGGCTGGTCACGCCACCTAAACGCGAGCTGAAAACCTTCCGTTACGACGAAACTGCCCGCGCGCCGATTCATCTGGAAAAAGGTGCGGAACTGGGTCGCTTCAAGCTGGGTTCGACCGCTGTCGTGCTGTTCGGGCCGGATCAAGTGAAGTGGGCTGAAGAACTGGCGGCGGGTTCGCCGGTGCAGATGGGCCAGGGCATGGGCCTCCCGAAAGCCTGATACCCCTGTAGGAGCGAGCTCGCCCGCGATGGTCGTCAACGATAGCGCGGCAAGTCTGACACCCCGCGGCGTTCTCAGGTTCATCGCGAGCAAGCTCGCTCCTACAGTTGATCTCTATTTGGCGCAGATCCAGTGTGGGAGCGAGCTTGCTCGCGAAGGGGCCCTGTCAGTCAATCCAAGACTCAGAGCTGCCCGTCACGATCCCGGAAGCCCAGCAGATACAACACGCCATCCAGCCCAAGGGTGGAAATCGCCTGCTTCGCCGACTGCTTCACCAGCGGCTTGGCCCTGAACGCCACGCCCAACCCCGCAATTGCCAGCATTGGCAGATCATTGGCTCCGTCGCCGACCGCGATGGTCTGCTCCAGGCGCAAACCTTCCTTATGGGCCAGCTCACGCAGCAGATCGGCCTTGCGCTGCGCATCGACAATCGGCTCGACCGCTACGCCGGTGACCTTGCCGTCCACCACTTCCAGTTCGTTGGCGAACACGTAGTCGATGCCCAGCTTGGCCTGCAATTGCTTGGCAAAGTAGGTGAAACCGCCGGAAAGAATCGCGGTCTTGTAGCCCAGGCGCTTGAGTTCGGCGAACAGCGTTTCGGCGCCTTCGGTCAGACGCAACGAAGCACCAATCGAATCCAGCACGCTGACGTCCAGCCCTTTAAGCAAGGCCAGGCGCTCCTTGAAGCTCGCGCGAAAGTCCAGTTCACCGGCCATCGCCCGCTCGGTAATTTCAGAAACCTGATCGCCCACGCCCGCCGCCTTGGCCAGTTCGTCGATGACTTCGGCTTCGATCAGCGTCGAGTCCATGTCGAACACCGCCAGGCGACGGTTACGACGGAACAGCGAATCTTCCTGGAAAGCGATGTCGACGTTCAATTCCTGAGCAACGCTGAGGAACTCGGCCCGCAGCGCCTGCGGGTCAGCCGCTTCGCCACGCACTGAAAACTCGATGCAACCCTTGCCCTGATCGGCCGGGGTGTCCAGCGGCATGCGCCCGGACAAGCGATCGATGTGGTCGATATTCAGGCCATATTTAGCGGTGATCGAACTCACGGCCTGCAATTGCCCGGCGGTCACTTTGCGGGTCAACAGCGTGACAATGTGGCGTTTTTTGCCCTGATTGCCGACCCACTGCTGGTAATCCTCTTCGGACACCGGCGTGAAACGCACCTGTTGATCGAGCTTGTAAGCCGTGAACAGGATGTCCTTGAGCACCGACTTGCCTTGCTCAGTGTCAGGAATCTCAACCAGGATGCCGAACGACAGGGTGTCGTGGATCACCGCCTGACCGATGTCGAGAATGTTCACACCACCCTGGGCCAGAACGCCGGTAATGGCCGCAGTCAGACCCGGACGGTCGACTCCCGTGATGTTTATCAGGACGATTTCGCGCAAGGCGCACCCCCGCAGGTGGAAAAAAACCGCATTCTACCCACTTTCAGTGACCATCGGGCACCGTGAGCGCTTTGCCGGTCTAGGGCCTGTCGCTATACTGCGCGTCAACTTCACGGACAAAAGAGCCGAGCTCAAGTGAACCGGCCCACGCCAGTAAAAACCGATAACTTCTTTCTGCTGATCTTCCGGGCACTGCGCCATCGCCGTGTACCGATTGCATTGCGCATCGCCAGCCATAACGTGATCCTGGTCGCTCTGGCCCTGGTGATCTACGCCTGTGTGATGGGTTTGCAGTTCAAGCAGGCCATGCACGAGCAGGCAGATGCGCTGGGTGAAAGCCTGACCACGCAGACCGCCATGTCCGCCACGGAGCTGTTGGTGTCCAATGACATCCTCAGCCTCAACGTGCTGCTCAACAACCTGACCAAAAACAAGCTGGTGGCTCACGCTGCTATCTATAGCGTGGATAACCGCATCCTCGCCGAAGCCGGTCAGCGCCCCAAGCACAGCCTGCTGGGCGAAGCCGAGGGCATGTACCAGAGCAAGATCACGTTCCAGGACGTGACGGCCGGGCAGCTGCGCATCAGCCTGGACATGGATCAGTTCCAGCAGCCGATGACCATCAGCCTGCAAAGCATGGGCATTTTGAGTGCGATTCTGTTGGCCCTGTCCCTGGCCTTGAGCCTGCGCCTGGGTCGGCACATCTCCACGCCGCTGCTGCAACTGCGGGTGTGGCTGCGCAATATCGACGAATATACCCCGGCCACCGAACGTCAGGATGAGATTGGTGACCTGGCTCGCCAGCTGCACGCCAATTTCGCGCCGGAGCCAGCCGAACCGGAGCCGGTTCCGGAACCCGAGTTCGACGACAGCGATTATGACGACAGCGACGATGCCGAACCGGCCTTCGAAGTGCGTAACCTGCGGGACCCGAGTTTCGACGAAACCCGACCGGTGGCGGCCATGAAGCCAGCGCCACGGCACATTGTCAGCACCGTCGAAGACGAAGATGACGACGAAGACCCGTTCTCCGACCTGCGCGACGAGTCGGTCAACAGCGCGCCGAAACCGGCTCCAAAACCGCTGGCATCCAATGTGCCCCAGCACAGCGCGGTACTGGCTGTGCAACTGGGGGCGCAGGATCAGCTCCGTCGCCTGCCCCGCACACGCCTGGAAGAACTGCTCAAACGCTATCGTGATTGCCTCGATCAGGCCGCCTCGCTCTACCAGAGTGAGCTGCACACCCTGAACGACGGCAGCACGCTGATGTTGTTCCACACCGAAGACAGCGGTGACGACTACCTGACCAATGCTATCTGCTGCGGCGAGTTGTTGCGTGCGCTGGGCCATCAGTTGCAGATCGAAGTCGCTGACAGCGGCATCACCCTGCAATTGCAGCTGGGCCTGACCTTGGGCGATGGGTTGTTCGGTCTGAGCCAGATCGATCTGTTGCTGACAGAAACCGCTCAGGATGCTCTGGCGCTGTCGCAACACAGCCGCAACCTGCTGCTGGTGGAGCGCAAGATCAGTGACGATGCGTTGATTCGCCAGCGTGCACGGATCCGTCCGATTGCCAGCCCTGAGGGTGCTTGCTGTGTGGAGCGATTGATGGAGCCTTACCCGTCGATGCTGGAGCGGCAATTGGCGCGTATGCACGAACGCCGGGCGTAAGCCTTGGCCCTGCTGTAAAGAAGCCCGCCGATGAGTGATCGTCTGCGGGCTTTTTGTTGCCTGTGCCGCCCTCTTCGCGGGCAAGCCTCGCTCCTACGGGTATTGCGCAGTCCTTGTAGGAGCGAGGCTTGCCCGCGAAGAGGCCATCAGCAGCGATGAAAATCCAACTGCAGAAACAACAAAGCCCGCATCAATGCGGGCTTTGTGTTGACTCAATCCAGGCTTAGAACCTGAACACTTCCATATCCGTGCGGATCGGTGCAGCCATCGGGATCTTCGGTTGCTTATCCTGTTCTGCCGCGGGTGCCGCAGGCTTGGCAGCCGGCTTACGCGGTGCATCAGCAATTGGCGGCTGATTGGCCAGCGGCTTGAGCGCCACCGACAACTGCTCCGCCAGACGCTGCAGCAATACGCCCTGGGCCTGAACCTGAGCCGCCGTGCCGCTGGCGTGCTGTTCCTGAAAATGAACGATACGGTTATCGCGAACCTGGCCACGACGGTCAATCAGACGCCATTGCGCATCAAGGATTGCCGGTTGCGATTCACCCGAATCAAGGCGGGTAATCGTCAGCAATACTTGAACATCCGGCGTGAAGCCGGCTGTCGCAGGTGCCAGGACAACACGCTGGCTGTCCAGATGACCGGATACCTGACGCAACAACAGCTGATCGATATCGGACGACAGGCTGCCCGCCCAACGACCGTCGGTCGAGGCTTGCAGACTGCCATCGGGCTGACGCTGCAACAGCGTTTCGCGTTGCAGGTAATCAGCGACCGTTACCGGGCCCAACAATACCGCCATGCCAGCGCTTTGCGCAGGTTGAACCGGATTACCACTGTCCAGCTGATACAGCGACACCGGTTGGTGAACGCTGCAACCCGCCAGGCCAAGAACGCCAGCGAGCATCAAAATAAAAGGAAGGCGCAGAGCAGTCATCGTCCCATCCAGGTGGTTGCCACAAGGCTAACCACAGTGAAAATACTCAATAAATATGAAGAACGCTCGGCCACGCCGGCGCTTGAAAGGCCATATCATCCGTGAATATGCGTTCCGACTCCAGCGCCAATGCGTCGATCTACGCGTTAAATCGTAGATCGAGCGCTCTAGGACGCTTAATTGAGGTTTTCGACGAGCAGCGCATCTACCCTCTGGAAGCCACGTGGCAATTTGTTTCCACGACGCCCACGCTCACCTTTGTAGTGCTCGAGGTCGTCCGCCTTCAGCGACAAGGTACGTTTTCCAGCCTGCAGCACCAATGTGGCGCCATCAGGCAGTACCGCGATGTCCGTCACATATTCTTCACGATTGGCCACACGCTCACCGGAAATCCCGATGATCTTGTTGCCTTTGCCCTTACCTAATTGTGGCAGGTCGCTGATTTTGAAGATCAGCAGGCGACCTTCGGTCGTCACCGACGCCAACCAGTTGTTCTCGCGATCGGCCACTGGACGCGGAAGAATCACCTTCGAGTTGTTCGGCAGACTCAGCAGGGCTTTACCCGCCTTGTTCTTGGCCTGGAAGTCTTCACCCTTGACCACGAAACCATAACCGGCATCGGACGCGATCACGTACAACGAATCATCTTCGGGCATCAACACGCATTCGAAGGTCGCCCCTGGCGGCGGTGTCAGACGACCGGTCAGCGGTTCACCCTGGCCACGAGCCGATGGCAGGGTGTGTGCGGCGACCGAGTAGCTGCGACCGGTGGAGTCGATGAACACCGCAAACTGGTTGGAGCGCCCAGCGGCCAAGGCCTTGAAACCATCCCCGGCCTTGTAGGAAAGCCCGGTGGCATCGATCTCGTGGCCCTTGGCGGAACGAACCCAGCCTTTTTCCGACAGCACTACGCTCACTTTCTCGTTCGGCAGCAGATCGTGTTCGGTCAGTGCCTTGGCTTCGGCGCGCTCGACGATTGGCGAACGTCGGTCGTCGCCGTAGGTTTCTGCATCTTTGATCAGTTCGGTGCGGACCAGTTTTTTCAACTTGGCTTCGCTGCCCAGCAACGCTTGCAGCTTGGCCTGTTCCTTGAGCAGTTCATCCTGCTCGGCACGCAGCTTCATTTCTTCCAGTCGCGCCAACTGACGCAAGCGGGTGTCGAGAATGTAGTCGGCCTGGATTTCGCTCAGGGCAAAGCGCTCGATCAGCGCGGCTTTCGGGTGTTCCTCGGTACGGATGATGTGAATCACTTCATCCAGATTGAGGTACGCAATCAACAAACCGTCCAACAGGTGCAGGCGACGCTCAACTTTGTCGAGGCGGAATTGCAGGCGGCGACGCACGGTCCGGACCCGGAATTCCAGCCACTCGACCAGCAACGCCCGCAGGTTTTTCAACTGTGGCTTGCCATCAAGACCGATGATGTTGATGTTGACCCGGTAGCTCGATTCCAGCTCGGTGCTGGCGAACAGGTGTTGCATCAGCGCATCGTGATCGAAGTTTTTCCGGGCGCCCGGAATGATCACGATCCGGCACGGGTTTTCGTGGTCGGATTCGTCACGCAAGTCGGCGATCTGCGGGGCTTTCGACGGTTTGGCCTGCATCATGGCCGCGATCTGTTCCAGCACCTTGGCACCCGAGACCTGATGCGGCAGCGCGGTGACGATGATGTCGCCGTCTTCGATGTGGTACACGGCGCGCATGCGCACCGAACCACGACCGGTTTCGTAGATTTTCAACAGGTCGGCGCGCGGGGTGATGATTTCCGCTTCGGTCGGATAGTCCGGGCCCTGGATATGTTCGCAGAGCTGTTCGACCGTGGCTTTTGGCTCATCGAGCAAACGCACGCAGGCAGTCGCCACTTCGCGCAGGTTGTGCGGCGGAACGTCGGTGGCCATGCCGACGGCGATGCCGGTGGTGCCGTTGAGCAAGATGTTCGGCAAACGTGCAGGCAACACCAGTGGCTCGTCGAGCGTGCCGTCGAAGTTCGGCCCCCAGTCCGCAGTGCCCTGGCCCAGTTCGCTGAGCAGCACTTCGGAATAACGCGACAGTCGCGCTTCGGTATAACGCATGGCGGCGAAGGACTTGGGATCATCCGGCGCCCCCCAGTTACCCTGGCCATCGACCAGCGTGTAGCGGTAACTGAACGGCTGGGCCATCAGGACCATGGCTTCATAGCAGGCCGAGTCGCCGTGCGGGTGAAACTTACCGAGCACGTCGCCGACGGTACGCGCCGACTTCTTGTGCTTGGAATCGGCGTCCAGCCCCAACTCGCTCATCGCGTAGATGATGCGTCGCTGTACCGGTTTCAGGCCGTCGCCGATATGCGGCAAGGCACGGTCCATGATCACGTACATGGAGTAGTTGAGGTAGGCATTTTCGGTGAAGTCAGCCAGTGACCGGCGCTCTACACCGTCCAGGCTGAGATCAAGGGAGTCGCTCATGCGGGCCTCATTGGTTCGTTGTCTGGCGCAGCAGCATGGTGCCACCGCGCTGGGTAAATTCAAGTTTGTTCAGCGCGCTCATTCCGAGCAGCACTTGACTGCCATCCAGGCCTGGCGCGACCAGCGCGCGAACATCACGCAACACAATGTCGCCCACTTGCAGCCGGTCGATGCGGGTTCGATAACCCTGGCTAAGACCGTTGGCGGTACTCAGGGTCACCCCAAAGCCCTCTTCCAGCTTCAGCCTTTCGGCCAGACTGGCCGGGATCGACACATCGGTCGCCCCGGTATCCAGCATGAAATCCACCGGTTGGCCGTTGATCTGGCCACTGGCGACGAAGTGTCCCTGATTGTTACTGATCAGTTTCACTTCGATAAAACCTTCGCCCTGTTCCGAGCTGACGACGCCGTTGGGATTGTGCCGACGCGCTTCCCACTCACCGAAAAACCGCGTCGCCAGAAACAGCGCGGCACACCAGGCCAACACCATGAACACCCGACCGGCGCGCTTGCCCGGCGTTTGCCGGCTCACGGCTTGGCGCTCCAGCCACCGTCAGGCGCGGCGAAGCGCCAGACGATCGGGCGGACCTCACCATCGGCGCGGGCCTCGTCGTTGTTATCGATGCCGATCCAGGCGCCATCGGCGTCCACGACCAACGCTTCCGCCAATCCATAAGGCTGTGAATAAAGCCGATTTTTCTGTAGCGCTTCCTTCGCAAACGACCAGCAACGCTCGACCTTGGCCGTCACCGCGTCACGGCGACAGATTTCGAACGCGTTGCGCTCAAGGGTGAACAGTTTGCCGTTGAATAATGAAAGATCGGAAAAATCCCGGGAAACCGCTTTGGCCTTGGGGAATAGCGCGGGTTGCATTTCCATCCCGGCCTCGCTCAGCAGTACACAGCCGCCGTCGCAGTCCCAGACGATTTGCTTACGCTTGATCAGCAATAAACCCCGGCGCTCACGTTCGGCCGCCAGCCAAAGCTGGTCTCCGGCCGGATTGATTGCCAGGCCTTCGAACAAGGCATTGAAATGCAACAGCATGCCGCTGGCCCGCGCTTCGCGTACCAGTATCGGCGATATTTTCAGCCACGACGCAGGCCCCACCAGCGGCACTTGCAACACGGCAGCATGGGCCTCGCTGACAATGTAGCGATTGCCGGCGCTGTCACAGGTGATGCCTTCGAAATCCAGCTCCCCGCCCCGCACGAAAGACGCCGCCCAGGTCCGCGAACGCAAACTCCAGGGCAAACCGCTGTCCGGTACAGGAGGCACTCGCAGGTGCACGGTTTCGGCTTGCCAGGTGTTCTCGCTGATATCGAGTCGGTAGATTTGATCATCGTCGCGATCAGAAACGGTCCACAGATCCTTGCCGCACTGCGCCAGCCCCGACAGGTTGCCGCCGCGCATACCGTCCACGGCATGCTCGGACAGCAGGCGCAACTCCGGAGCCGGTTCGGCAAACGCCGAAACCGAGGTCAGAAGTAACGCACACGCCAAGGCAAAGCCAACCCGCATCAGCCAAGAACCTCGGCCAGGTTGCCTTTTGATTCCAGCCACGACTTGCGATCACCGGCGCGTTTCTTCGCCAGTAGCATGTCCATCATTTCCGAAGTCGCTTCAAAATCGTCCAGCGTCAGCTGCACCAGACGCCGAGTGTTCGGGTCCATGGTGGTTTCTCGCAACTGTGGCGGGTTCATCTCACCCAGACCTTTAAATCGGGTGACTTGCGGCTTGCCGCGTTTCTTCTCGGCCACCAGGCGATCGAGAATGCCATCACGCTCGGCTTCGTCCAGCGCGTAGTAAATCTCTTTGCCCAGGTCGATGCGGTACAGCGGCGGCATCGCGACATAGACGTGACCGGCATCCACCAACGGGCGGAAATGCTGGACGAACAGCGCGCACAGCAGCGTGGCGATGTGCAGACCGTCGGAGTCGGCGTCGGCGAGGATGCAGATTTTTCCGTAACGCAGCTGGGCGATGTCTGCCGAGCCTGGATCGACGCCGATGGCCACGGCGATGTTGTGCACTTCCTGGCTGGCCAGCACTTCGCTGCCGTCGACTTCCCAGGTGTTCAGAATCTTGCCGCGCAACGGCAGGATCGCCTGAAATTCTTTATCCCGCGCCTGCTTGGCTGAACCACCGGCGGAATCACCTTCCACCAGGAACAGCTCGGAACGCATCGGGTCCTGCCCGGCGCAGTCGGCAAGCTTGCCCGGCAGTGCCGGACCTTGGGTAATGCGCTTACGCTCGACCTTTTTGCTGGCTTTCAGGCGACGGCCGGCGTTGTTGATCGCCAGTTCCGCCAGCAGCATGCCGGTTTCCGGGTTGGCGTTGAGCCACAGGCTGAAGGCATCCTTGACCACACCGGACACGAACGCGGCGGCTTCACGGGATGACAGGCGCTCCTTGGTCTGGCCGGAGAATTGCGGCTCCTGCATCTTCATCGACAGCACGAAGGCGATGCGTTCCCAGACGTCTTCCGGCGCCAGCTTCACGCCACGGGGCAGCAGGCTGCGGAACTCGCAGAACTCGCGCATCGCGTCGAGCAACCCCTGACGCAAACCGTTGACGTGCGTACCGCCCTGCGCCGTCGGGATCAGGTTGACGTAGCTTTCCTGCACGCTGTCGCCACCTTCGGGCAACCACAACAGCGCCCAGTCGACCGCTTCTTTATTACCGGCCAGGCTGCCGCAGAACGGCTCGTCCGGCAGGCGTTCGAATCCGCTGACCGCGTCGACCAGATAGGAGCGCAGGCCGTCTTCGTAATGCCATTCGACTTTCTCGCCGGTGGCCTTGTCTTCAAAACTGACCAGCAGCCCCGGGCACAGAACGGCCTTGGCCTTGAGCACATGCTTGAGGCGGCTGATGGAGAATTTCGGGGAATCGAAGTACTTCGGATCCGGGGCGAAGAACACACTGGTGCCGGTGTTGCGCTTGCCGACGGTGCCGATCACTTCCAGCTCGGTTTTCTTGTAACCATCGGCGAAGGTCATCTGGTATTCGTTGCCGTCACGCTTCACGCGCACCCGGACTTCGGTCGACAAGGCGTTGACCACCGAGATACCCACCCCGTGCAGACCGCCGGAGAACTGGTAGTTCTTGTTGGAAAACTTGCCGCCCGCATGGAGCTTGGTGAGGATCAGCTCGACGCCGGACACACCCTCTTCCGGGTGAATGTCCACCGGCATGCCACGGCCGTCATCGCTGACTTCCAGGGAGTGATCCGCGTGCAGGATGACCTGCACCGACGTCGCGTGCCCGGCCAAGGCTTCGTCGACGCTGTTGTCGATGACTTCCTGGGCGAGGTGGTTCGGCCGACTGGTGTCGGTGTACATGCCGGGGCGTTTGCGCACCGGGTCGAGGCCCGAGAGGACTTCGATGGCGTCGGCGTTATAAGAGCTAGCGCTGGGAGTGGCCATGGGGTCTCGTCGTCCGTCTTCTGTGAAGAAAAGTATTCATTGAAAATAGAGGCAAGGAATCACAGTGCAGTGAAGTCGATCGCCTGATACACATCTGCGCCGATGCCGGCAAAACTCAGCATTGCCGGAAGTTGCGCGGCAAAACCTTGAAAACCATGGTCGCCGCCGGCCTGGATGCGCAACGCACAGGCCCGGTAATACTGCTGGGCGAGGCGATAATCCAGCGTTTCGTCGCCGGTCTGCAACCACACCTGATACCGCTGCGGATCCTGGGGCGCCGGCACTTCCAGCTCGGCCAGGGCCGTCACATGGTCGTGGGTCAATTCCCAGGCTTCATCGGTATACAGGTTTTTTTGCGTTCCCAAGAATCCGTCAAACATCCGGTGTGGACTGACGGCCGGGTTGATCAACAAGGCTTTCAAGCCAAGGCGCTCGGCCAGGTGAGTCGCATAGTAGCCGCCGAGGGAGCTGCCGACCAGCAGCGGTCGCCCCAGCTCCGAAATCGCCTGTTCCAACTGACCGATGGCCTCACGGGGATGATGGTGCAAGGCCGGAACGCGCAATTGATCGCTCAAGCCCAGACGCTCCATCACTTCGCTCAACTGAGTGGCCTTTTTCGACGAAGGCGCGCTGTTGAAACCGTGGATATAAAGGATCGATCCGGACATTTGAACTCCCTGCGCGTCGGGTAAAGAGGCGCAGTTTACAGGGTGTCGGGGATATCTGCAGAAATGAGGGCGCCTGTGTGGACGCCTTCGCGAGCAGGCTCGCTCCCACATTGGACCTGAGGCGCCCACATCCCTGTGGGAGCGAGCCTGCTCGCGAAGGCCGCAACGCGGTCTCCCGGTATGACTTAGTAACCGTTGGAGCCGTAATCAACCTGGAAGTCGAACCCGGTGACGCGTTCCACGCCGGTTTCGAACCGGCCATCCGGCAACAGCCGCAACCATCGATACCCCGGCGCCTGGTCGCTGACCTTGAAATCATCGCTGCCCGGCTCGAATTGAATGCACGTCGAGGGTGAAGCGATCATACGCACGCCGTTACGTAATTCATCGATCTCTTGATGCACATGCCCCCAAAGCACCGCACGCACCTGTGGAAACCGATCCAGCAGCGCAAACAGCGCCTCAGGATTGCGCAACCCAATGGGCTCCATCCACGCACAGCCAATCGGCATCGGATGATGGTGAAGGCACACCAGATGGTGTCGCTCCGGCGCCTCGCTCAACGCACGGGCCAGCAATTGCAATTGCTCGTCCTGCAAATACCCTGGCACCGACCCCGGTACCGCCGAATCGAGCAACGTCACCCGCCAATTGCCGATATCCACCACCGGCTCCAGCAGTGCGCTTTGCACCGCGGCTTCGGCCATGATTTGCGGCTCATCGTGATTGCCGGGAATCCAGCGCGCGTGCGCGTCGAGCGGCCGGGTCAGATCACGAAACAGCTGATACGACTCCAGCGTCCCGTCCTGTGACAAATCACCGCTGGCAATGATCAGGTCAATCTGCGGCTGCTGAAGGCGCACCAGTTCGACGACCTTTTGCAGGCTGTCGCGCGTGTTCATGCCCAGCAACGTGCCGTCCGCTTCGGCAAACAGATGGCTGTCGGAGAGTTGCACCAGCAACGCCGAATCGGCGGTGGTCAATGTCGATAAGCTCGGCAAGGCGTTCTCCCAAGGCATGTTACGGGTTTGGACAAGTGCCGCAATTATGCTGGGGGACGATCAAAAGGGGAAACCTGCGAACCTGACGCAGTTCACAACTAGTGCCCTGTCTCCCAAATATTCTCTTTTTTTGGTGAGTGGTCATTGTTGTCAGGCAAGGCGCCGCGACGACTCATAGCTAGCACCGTCAAAAATGAGCATATTTGGGAGACAGGGTACTCAACGTACGACTTCGTATTCATGCCCCAACGCCAGGCAATGGCTCAGCCATTCGCCCAGAAACATATTCAGCTGGGCCTTTTCGTCCGGCTGGTGCATTGAGGCGTTCGGGTAAGGATAGATGCCGCGAAAGCGTCGCGCATGTTCGGCGCTGACAACTTCGGCCATGCAGGCGTCGTGATAGACCTGAACTTCCAGTTGCGGCACCGGCAGCCACGGCAGGCTGTGCTCCTGGCGCACTTGCAGTGTCGTGGTGTACGGACATACCTGCAACACTTCGAGGGCCAGCACACCCAGCATCTGGTCGCCATGGGTCACGGCAATACGACGCGCCGCCGGCTCGTTGCGCATGTCCGGGAGCAGTCGCATGAGGCGCGCGTAGTTCGCCTCACAGGACGCTTGAAGCCCCACGAGGTCCACCCGATAGCGATCGCGCAGTTTGTTTACGACCATAACCCCCTCACTTCAGCGCGGTTCAAAGCTAACCATTGCAGGGCAATGATGCTTGCCGCGTTGGCAATACGCCCATCGCGTACAGCTTGCAGGGCATCTTCGAAGGCCCAGACTGTGACGCGAATATCTTCTGCTTCTTCCTCCAGCCCATGCAGGCCGCCGACCCCGGTTGTCTCGCAACGCCCCAGGTACAAATGCACGAATTCATTACTGCCGCCCGGCGATGGAAAATATTTGATCATCGGCCAGAGCGCCCCGAATACAAGCCCAGCTTCCTCCTGCCCTTCGCGGTGAGCAACTTCTTCCGGTACTTCCTCCTTGTCGATCAGACCAGCGACCAGTTCAATCAACCATGGGTTGTCGGTCTTGCCCAGGACGCCAACGCGAAATTGCTCGATCATCACCACTTCGTCGCGCTGCGGATCGTAGGGCAGTACACAGACCGCATCGTGGCGAACGAACACTTCACGATTGATTTCGCGACTCATGCCACCGGCGAATAACTCATGGCGCAAGTGCACGCGGTCGAGTTTGTAAAAGCCCTCGTAGCACTTTTCGCGCCGCACGATATCAACGGCGGTCGGAATGGCGTTGGCAAAATCAGTCATGACAATCCTCGTATCGACACCGAGGCTCCAGCCTCGACTTCGCGCCATCCTAACGCGCTCGCGGCGTTTGATGCAGCCCCTTTCCCGTCAGCGGGATAGACGGTGAGGACGAAACCAACTCTAATTAGCTTAGTGGCGAACTGACTGCTTCGTTGAGAGTCGAAGCGGATAACTTTTTGCCTTCCCCTGTTTTATCAAGGACGCCCATGTCGCTTTTTAAAATCGCCTCCGTGGCCGTAATCGCCCTGACTCTGGGCGCATGCCAGAGCCTGTTCCAGCCCAACTACCGGGCACCGCTGGACACTACCCGCGACGCTTCCGAACAGCTGAAACCAGGCTGCAAAACACCGGATTGCCCGTTGGTGAACATCGATACGCTGCACTTTCCCGCCGAACCGCAACTTGACGGGATTGTCGAAAAACGCCTGCTACAACTGACCCGCACCTCGCCCGACGCCCCGGTGGCACCGACGCTGGCGGCTTATCGCGAAGAGTTTCTGCGTACTGCCGCCCCGCACTACAGCAGCTACCTGCAAGCCAAAGTACGTGAGCAGCATGACGGATTGGTGATCCTCGAATTGTCCAGCTACCTGGACACCGGGGATGAGCAAGGCACCCCGGGGCGCAGCCTCATCAACTATTCGCGCCAGCAGCATAAGGTGCTGACGCTGTCGGATATGTTGCTGCCGGGGCAAGAAGAAGCATTCTGGAAAGCCGCGCAGGTGGCGCACAACAGCTGGCTGATCAGCACCAAGCTCGATCAGGAACCGGAGTTCGTGAAGCGCTGGCCGTTCCAGAAAACCCAGAACGTGGGGCTGACCTATGGCGGCGTGATCCTCAAGTACGAAGTGAGCACCATCGCGCCTTACGCGCTGGGCCACATCGAACTGAAGATCCCCTACCCGCGCCTGAACGGCATTCTCAAGCCTGAGCTGTTTCCCGGCCGTAGCTGAATGCCCGACCCAGCACCAGTTGCAGCAGCCCTGCCAGAATCAACGACGGCAGGGTCGCGCCGATGTCCGGATAGAGATTGGCCAACACGTGATAAGTGCTGACCCCGCCCAACCAGGCGAGCAGCGCCGGCCAGCGCAACGCGGCTGACGCCACCTGTGCGGAACGTTTACGCAGGATGAAGTGATCCACCAGCACCACGCCGAACAGCGGCGCAAATACCGAACCGATCAACAGCAGGAAGTTCTGGTACTGGACTAATGGTGCCAGACAGGCGATCAGGATGCAGATTACACCGATGGCCAATGCCAGATGCTCGACTTTCAAGCGCAACAAAATCCCGCTGGAAACGGCCGCCGAGTGAATGTCAGCGAAAGCTTTTTCGGACTCATCCAGCAGGATCAGCAATAGCGGAATCCCCAGGCCGGCACCGGCCAATGCCAACAGCAAGGCATTCACTTCACCGCTCGGCGCGAACGCCAGGGTGTAAGCCACGCCGAGGCTCATCAGCCAGAAGTTACCGATAAAGAAACCCAGCGCCGTGCCGCCGAATACGTTTTTCGCACGCTTGCCGAAACGCGAGTAGTCGGCAATCAGCGGTAACCACGACAGCGGCATTGCAATGGCAATGTCGAACCCCACGGCGAACGGCATCGAACCGTCACCGGACTTCGCCCACAATGCGCTCAGATCGGCTTTGGCAAACAGGTTCCAGGTCAGCCAGATGCACGCGGCCAACAGCAGCCAGATGCCCCATTTGCGCAGAATTTTCCGCACGAAGTTCAACGGTCCACTGACGGCGAGCAAGGTTGCCAATGCGCCGAAGAACAAGGTCCACAGCAGCGGGTTGGACAGCCAGCTGCCTTCGCTGAACGCACGGGCGCCCAACAGACTGGCGGCGTCGCGCATAACGATGATTTCGAACGAACCCCAACCGATCAGTTGCAGCAGGTTCAGCATGGCCGGCAGGCTCGCGCCACGTTTGCCGAGGCTGAGCTTGAGCGCGGCCATCGACGACAGGCCAGTGTCGCTGCCGATCACGCCAACGGCGGCCAGCAGCAGCACGCCGACCAGAGTGCCAAGAAAAATCGCCAGCAACGAACCGGACAGGCCCAGACCTGGCGCGAGCAATGCGCCGGTCTGCAGGACCATCAGGCCTATGCCGAGGGAGAACCATAGGGAAAACAGATCGCGGCCGCCGAAGACACGTTTGTCGGTCGGCACCGCGATGTCGGGTGAGTAAGTGCTGGGTTGAATGCTCAAGGGTGTTATCTCAGAGGGATAAGTGTGTCATTGAGATCTTGGCTGTCTGGTCTGGCGCCATCGCGAGCAAGCTCGCTCCCACAGGGATTTGCGTCGCTCACAAATCCCTGTGGGAGCGAGCTTGCTCGCGATGGCGGCGGTGCGGACACCGCCGACCTCAGGTCAGATCAAACCTTCTTGTACAGCTGACTGCCTTCCTGCTTGAACCGCTCAGCCTGGTCAGCCAACCCCTGGGCGACTTCGGCATCGATCGTTTCGATCCGCTGGTTGGCCGCGTACTCGCGGACTTCCTGGGTGATCTTCATCGAGCAGAATTTCGGCCCGCACATGGAGCAGAAGTGCGCGACCTTGGCCGAATCCTTCGGCAGGGTTTCATCGTGGTACGAACGCGCGGTGTCCGGATCCAGACCCAGGTTGAACTGGTCTTCCCAACGGAATTCGAAACGCGCCTTGCTCAAGGCATTGTCACGAATCTGCGCGCCCGGGTGCCCTTTCGCAAGGTCGGCGGCATGAGCGGCGATCTTGTAGGTGATGATCCCGGTCTTCACGTCATCTTTGTTCGGCAGGCCCAAGTGCTCCTTCGGCGTGACGTAGCACAGCATGGCGCAACCGAACCAGCCGATCATTGCCGCACCGATCCCGGAGGTGATGTGGTCGTAGCCCGGCGCGATGTCGGTGGTCAGCGGGCCGAGGGTATAGAACGGCGCCTCGTCGCAGCACTCGAGCTGCTTGTCCATGTTCTCTTTGATCAACTGCATCGGCACGTGGCCCGGGCCTTCGATCATGCACTGCACATCGTGCTTCCAGGCGATTTTGGTCAACTCGCCGAGGGTTTCCAGCTCACCGAATTGCGCAGCGTCGTTGGCGTCGGCAATCGAGCCCGGACGCAGGCCATCGCCCAGCGAGAAGCTGACGTCGTAGGCCTTCATGATTTCGCAGATGTCTTCGAAATGGGTGTAGAGGAAGTTCTCTTTGTGGTGCGCCAGGCACCACTTGGCCATGATCGAACCACCGCGAGAGACGATGCCGGTCACGCGCTTGGCGGTCAGTGGCACGTAGCGCAGCAATACGCCGGCGTGGATGGTGAAGTAATCGACGCCCTGCTCGGCTTGCTCGATCAGTGTGTCGCGGAACAGCTCCCAGGTCAGGTCTTCGGCTGCGCCGCCGACTTTTTCCAGGGCCTGGTAGATCGGCACGGTACCGATCGGCACTGGCGAATTACGGATGATCCATTCGCGGGTTTCGTGAATGTGTTTGCCGGTGGACAAGTCCATGACGGTGTCCGAACCCCAGCGAATGCCCCAGGTCAGTTTCGCCACTTCTTCTTCAATGGACGAACCCAAAGCGCTGTTACCGATGTTGCCGTTGATCTTCACCAGGAAGTTACGGCCGATGATCATCGGTTCCAGTTCGGTGTGGTTGATGTTGGCCGGGATGATCGCGCGACCGCGGGCGATCTCGTCACGGACAAATTCGGGGGTGATGATTTTCGGCACGCTGGCGCCGAAGCTGTGGCCGGCGTGTTGCTGGTCCAGAAGGCCAGCGGCGCGAGCCACTTCGAGCTTCATGTTCTCGCGGATGGCAACGTATTCCATCTCGGCGGTGATAATGCCTTTGCGGGCGTAGTGCATCTGGCTGACGTTGGCTCCGGCCTTGGCGCGGCGCGGGTTGTTCACGTGGGCAAAACGCAGCTTGGTGAGTTCGGCATCGGCGAGGCGTTCCTGGCCGAAGTTCGAGCTCAAGCCGGACAGACGCTCGGTGTCACCCCGGGACTCGATCCACGACGAACGCACATCGGCCAGGCCTTTGCGCACATCGATGATGACGTTGGGGTCGGTGTAAGGGCCGGAGGTGTCGTACACAACGACCGGCGCATTGACCTCACCGCCGAAGTCGGTCGGGGTCACGTCGAGGCTGATTTCGCGCATCGGCACGAGGATGTCCGGGCGGGAGCCCTGAACATAGATTTTTTGCGAGCGGGTAAACGGCTGAACCGATTGTTGATCGACTTGGGCCGAGTCACTCAGGTTCGTCGTATTTTTTGGTTTTATCGTCATCACGGGCTCTCCGAACACATCCAGGCAGTGGATTTTTTGTCGGAGCGAACCTGTAATCGAATGGACGCACGGGCGCTGGGGAAACCAGCAGTGCTGTGCTCAGTGCTCGAGGGGTGTTCGATTGTCGAACAACATCCCGGACGAAGCACAAGAGGACTCGCCGGGTGACGAGAAATCTTGTTCCCTACGCAGGCGCTAACCTGATCAGGTTCAACGGGATCCGAAATTATTCGATCTCAGCCTCATAGCAAGGCACCCCGACAAGAACCCGGCCAGTCTAGACACAACTGGCAAAGAACGCCAACACCTCAGTAAACACCATGATGAATGGCGTAATTAGACGATTGTTGCCAAAGGTGTGCGCAACTACACTCGCGACGCCATGCTGCGCATTGACGCTCCGCATTGACGATATACAACGCCGCGCCTTACCTTTGGCACAAATTATCAGCGTAATTTTTAGGGATGGCCTCATGCTGCGCAAACTCTCACTGGCCGTAGCCGTGTCTTGTGCGTCCAATGGAATGGCTTGGGCAGCAGAAGCGCCCTTATCGACCCAAAACGATCTGGTCAGCGTGTACCAGGAAGCGAAGGACAATAACGCCGACCTCGCCGCCGCCATCGCCCAATATGGCGCTCAGAAAGAAGTCGTGCCCCAGGCCCGCGCCGGCCTGCTGCCCAATCTCTCGGGCGGCGCCGAAATGTCCAGCGTGCGCACCGCGCTCGATCAGCCTTCGACCACCGCCAACCGCAACGCCCATTCGTATCAAGCGACCCTGGCGCAACCGCTGTTCCGTGCCGATCGCTGGTTCCAGTTCCAGGCCGCCAAGAGCGTCAATGAGCAGGACGCACTGCAACTCTCGGCAACCGAGCAAAACCTGATCCTGCAATCCGCCGTCAGCTATTTCAACGTCTTGCGCACCCAGGACAACCTGGCCTCGACCAAAGCCGAGGAAGCCGCGTTCAAACGCCAGCTCGATCAGTCCAACGAACGCTTTGATGTCGGGCTCTCGGACAAGACTGACGTGCTGCAATCGCAAGCCAGCTACGACACCGCACGCGCCAACCGAATCGTCGCGCAGCGCCAGGTGGATGATGCATTCGAAGCCCTGATCACCCTGACCAACCGCCAGTACAACTCGATCTGGGGCATTTCCCATACCTTGCCGATCCTGCCGCCATCACCGAACGACGCCAAGGCCTGGGTCGATACGGCGACCAGACAGAACCTCAACCTGCTCGCGAGCAACTACGCCGTCAGCGCCGCCGAAGAAACCCTCAAGCAGCGCAAGGCCGGTTATGCACCGACTGTCGACGCCGTGGCTAAATACGAGAAAGGCGACAACGATGCACTGGGCTTCAGCAACCCGAACGCCTTCAGCCAGCCTTACGGTGGCAACGTCGAGCAAACGACGGTGGGCCTGCAACTGAACATCCCGATTTACACCGGTGGACTGACCAGCTCTCAGGTGCGCCAATCGTACGCACAACTGGACCAGAGCGAGCAGCAACGCGAAGCCCTGCGTCGGCAAATCGTGGAAAGCACACGCAACCTGCACCGTGCGGTCAACACCGACGTCGAGCAGGTACAGGCGCGCAAACAATCGATCATTTCCAACCAGAGCGCGGTGGAAGCCACCGAAATCGGTTATCAGGTGGGGACGCGAAACATCGTCGACGTGCTGGATGCCCAGCGTCAGCTGTACACCTCGGTGCGCGACTACAACAACACACGCTACGACTACATCCTCGACAACCTGCGCCTGAAGCAGGCGGCCGGCACATTGAATCCGGGAGATTTGCAGGATCTGGCGCGTTACCTGAAGGCCGACTACAACCCGGACAAGGACTTCCTGCCACCGGATCTGGCCAAGGCGGCGGCTGAACAGCTCAACGCCCGGCCGGGTCAGTAAAAAGCAAAAGCTTCGCGAGCAGGCTCGCTCCCACATTGGTTCTGCGAACGATGCAGTCCATGTGGGAGCGAGCCTGCTCGCGAATGCAGGCGACGCGGTCTAACGCTCGATCAACCGACCCAACCCGTCCAGCAATCGCTGCAAAGCGCCCTGATTCAAGCGCATCACCTTCAATCCCGCCTCAGCCATCTGCTGCGCATCCCGTGGCAATTCGAACAGCCGCTGCACAGCCAGCGACAGACCTTCGGCATCTTCCACTTCCTGCAGCGCTCCGGCACCGCGCAACTGCGTAGCGATTTCGAGGAAGTTGAACAGGTGCGGCCCGCTCAATACCGGCCTGGCCAGCGCAGCCGGTTCCAGCAAATTGTGTCCACCGTTCGGCACCATACTGCCACCGACAAATGCGCTGTCAGCCAGAGCATAAAGAAACAGCAACTCACCCATGGTGTCGCCCACCAGCACCGACGTCGCGGCGGTGACTGGCTCGCCCGTAGACCGGCGTAGCGTGGCGAAACCCTGTCGCTGACACAACTCGAACACCGAGTTGAAACGCTCAGGATGACGCGGCACCAGAATCAGCAACGCATCGGGATGATTGGCGAGCAACTGACGATGAGCCGCCAGCACAATTTCGTCTTCACCTTCGTGAGTACTCGCGGCGATCCACACCGGACGGTTCTCTGCCTGCCACTGCGCACGCAATTGGGCGGCGCGCAGCAGCAGTTGCGGGTCGATGGTCAGATCGAACTTGATCGAGCCGGTCACTTCAACGGTTTCCGGGCGCGCGCCCAACTCACGGAAACGCTGGGCCTCGGCTTCAGTCTGCACGGCGAACAGGCTCATCTCGACGAGCATCGGCCGGGTCAGTTTGTTGAAACGGCCATACCCTTTGGCCGAACGTTCAGACAACCGCGCGTTGGCCAGCGCCACCGGAATCCCGCGTTTGGCGCATTGGTGAATATGGTTGGGCCAGAGTTCGGTTTCCATGATCACTGCCAGTTTCGGCCGGACCCGATCGAGAAAACGCGCGGCGGCACACGGCAAGTCGTACGGCAAATAGCAGTGCTGGATGCGCGGCTCGTTGGCAAACAATGCCTGAATGCGCTCGGACCCGGTCGGGGTCATGCAGGTCACGGTGATGGGCAGCTGTGGATAACGTTGCAGCAACGCGCGAATCATCGGCGCCGCGGCAATGCTTTCGCCCACGGATACCGAGTGCACCCAAATGCCACCCGGCTTCATTGCCGGCAAGCCGAAAGAGAACCGCTCGCCAATGCGTTTGGCATACGCCGGTGCCTTGCGCGAGCGCAGCCACAGCCGAATCGCTACCAGTGGCAGCCCCAGGTAAAACAGCACGGTGTAGAGAGTTCTATTCATGGCGGCGGAGTTTATCGGTTTTTTCGCCGATCGCCTGCAAGTGCACGGCAAAACGTTCCGCCAGCCAACGCGCCGCCGGGCCGAGTGGCTCATCCCGGCGCCAGACCAGCTCCACCACCAGTGCCGGCGGCGTCCATTCGCTGACCAGTTCGACCATGTGCCCCTGATATGCCGGGTACTGCACCACGTGTCGTGGCAACCAGGCCCAACCGAGGCCCCGCACCAACCACTCAGCCATCACGTAGAAACTGTCGGCCCGCCAGACTTGCGGGCTGGCCGGCTCGCTGCCGGGATAGACGCTGGACTGGGTGGACATCAGCAACTGTCGATGCTGCGCCAGTTGCTGACAATCGACGTGAGCCTGATTCGCCAGCGCATGATCGACGCCACACACCGTGACCATTTCGACGCTTCCCAACACCCGCCGCTCGAGGGCTTCGGGAATCTGGTCGTGATAAAACAACAACCCCAGATCGGCCCGACGCTCAACCAGTTTGCGCGCCACATCGCCCTGGGCGGCGCTGGTCAGTTGTACTTCGATGCTGGGGAATTTTTCTGCCAGGGCTTCGAAGCTCTGGATGATCGGCTGATAGGGCATCGCCTCATCCTGGGCCACACGCAGACGCGCCTCCTGGCCGCGCATCATTGCCAGTGCCCGGCCATTGAGGCGTTCGCACTGGCGCAGCACTTCCCGCGCCTCTTCCAGCAACGCGTTGCCGGCCTCGGTGAGTTTCGGCTGACGGCCACTGCTGCGATCGAACAGGCTCACCCCCAAGTCCTCTTCCAGCAGCGCAATCGAACTGCTGACTGCCGACTGCGCCTTGCGCTGGTCCCGCGCGACGGCGGAAAACGAACGCTGCTCCGCTACGCTGACAAACAGCCGCAACTGCTCCAGATTCCATTGCATATTCATAAGGCAACCCATCTCCCGAACAGATAGGTAATGACTTTACCGCATCTGGATAGTCTCTAGAATGCCGACCTCAGAAAGCAACACTTCACACGAGGATGCACCTATGACCGCTTACTACTACCTGGCCATCGCCATCTGCGCCGAAGTGATCGCCACTGTTTCGATGAAAGCGGTCAAAGGCCTCAGCACCCCGCTGCCGCTGATTCTGGTTATTTTGGGTTACGGCATCGCCTTCTGGATGCTGACCCTGGTGGTTCGCAGCGTTCCGGTGGGTGTTGCGTACGCGGTGTGGGCCGGCATGGGGATCGTGATGGTCAGCGTCGCGGCGCTGTTTATTTACGGGCAGAAGCTGGATGTGCCGGCGATGATGGGGATGGCGCTCATCGTATTGGGTGTCGTCGTGATCCAGCTCTTCTCCAAAACCGCCGGACATTGATACACGCTTTTTCGTAGCAGCTGCCGAAGGCTGCGTCCGGCTGCGAAGCAGTCGTAACCTGACGACTCGATCTCGCAGGTAGATCGAAGGCGAGGACTTTGTCCTCGGACGCAGCCTTCGGCAGCTGCTACATAGCGATCGGCATGAATCTGTATACTGCGTCCTCGTCTTGAACACTGAGGTCGCCGCATGCCATCCGTTATTTCCACCGACGTTCTGATTGTCGGCGCTGGTGTTGCCGGCCTCTGGCTGAATGCACGCTTGCGCCGCCAGGGTTTTTCGACCGTGCTGGTGGAGAGCGCCAGCCTCGGCGGCGGGCAAAGTGTGAAGTCCCAGGGCATCATCCACGGCGGCGCCAAGTACGCGCTGCATGGCGCCCTGACCGGCGCCTCGGAAGCCATCGCCGATATGCCGCGACGCTGGCGCGAGGCACTGGCCGGTAACGGTGAGCTGGACTTGTCCGGCGTGCGCCTGCTGTCCGAGGCCCATTACCTCTGGTCCCCCGGCACCCTCGCCGGCAACCTCACCAGTTTCTTCGCCAGCAAAGCAGTGCGCGGCCGTGTCGATCAGGTCAAGGGCGAGCAACTGCCGCCGGCCCTGCAAGACAAGCGCTTCAAGGGCAAGGTCTACCGCTTGGCAGAACTGGTGATCGACGTCCCGAGCCTGATCCGGCGCCTGGCCGACCTGGCGGGTGATGGCTTGCTCGCGGGTCAAAAGATCGAACCGCTGCTGGAGGGTGGAATCCTGGTCGGCCTGAAGGTCGACGACCGCGAGATCCGTGCCCAACGCATTGTCTTGAGCGCCGGTGCCGGTACAGCCGCGCTGCTCGAAACACTTGGGCTAAGCCAGCCGGCCATGCAGCGCCGGCCATTGCACATGATCATCGCCAAAGGACCAAGCC
The DNA here is from genome assembly GCF_949768125.1 of Pseudomonas sp. IT-P253. NCBI lineage: Bacteria > Pseudomonadati > Pseudomonadota > Gammaproteobacteria > Pseudomonadales > Pseudomonadaceae > Pseudomonas > Pseudomonas sp. IT-P253. The sequence goes on from NZ_CATKPT010000033.1 coordinate 195,595, forward strand.
TGAAACCGCTGTACGCTCATTGCCTGGGTGGCGGAACCAAACCGCGCATTACCGTGACCACCCATCCGGCCGCCGATGGCCAGTGGGTCTGGTATCTGGGCGGCGATATCGCCGAAGCCGAAGGTGTTGCCCGCGAACCCGCCGAGCAAATCGCCACGGCGCAGAAAGAACTCGGCCAGTTATTGCCATGGATCGACCTGAGCACCGTGCAGTGGGCAACCTTGCGCGTGGATCGCGCCGAGCCGCTGCAATCGGGCCTGACCCGCCCCGACAACGCGTTCCTTGCAGAGCAGGGTCGGTTGCTGGTGGGCTGGCCAACCAAACTGGCACTGGCGCCAGACTTCGCCGACCGTGTCATCGCAAGCTTTACCCGTGACGGCATCCAGCCAAGCCACACGGCCCCCCTGCCCGACCTGCCGAAACCGCCGATGGGCGTTCCAGCCTGGGAGCAACTGTTGCCATGAGCCAACCGACCCTGCACGACCTGCACCGCCCTCTGGGCAGCACCGGGCTGGCGGTTTCGCCTCTGGGCCTGGGCACCGTGAAACTGGGTCGCGATCAAGGCGTGAAATACCCCAACGGCTTCCAGATTCCCGGCGATGACGAAGCACGCATGCTGCTCAAACTTGCGCGCGATATGGGTATCAACCTGATCGACACGGCGCCAGCGTATGGGCGCAGCGAAGAGCGCCTCGGGCCGTTGTTGCGTGGCCAGCGCCAGGAGTGGGTGATTGTCAGCAAAGTCGGCGAAGAGTTTGCCGACGGCCAGTCGAGCCACGATTTCAGCGCCGCCCACACGCGATTGTCGGTGGAGCGCAGCTTGCAACGCCTGGAAACGGATTTCATTGACCTGGTGCTGGTGCATTCCGACGGTAACGACCTGGCGATCCTCAACGACAGCGACGTTTATACCACCCTCGCCGAGCTTAAGCGCGAAGGCAAGATTCGCGGCTACGGCTTCTCCGGTAAAACCGTCGAAGGCGGTTTGAAGGCTCTGGAACAAGGTGATTGCGCAATGGTCACCTACAATCTGAACGAGCAGAGCGAGAAAGCGGTCATTGACTATGCTGCTGCTCACGGCAAAGCCATCCTGGTGAAAAAAGCCTTGGCCAGCGGTCACGCCTGCCTGAGCCCGGGTGTGGACCCGGTGCGTGCCAGCTTCGAGTTGTTGTTTGAACATCCCGGTGTGGCCAGTGCTATTGTCGGGACCATCAATCCGCTGCACCTCGCCCACAACGTCGCGACCGTTGCCCAGGTCCTTCGTAGAAACTGATGCCGCCCACGCGGCCTTAAGCAGGAGCCGACATGCCGCGTACGCTCATTAGAAAGAACCCGAGCAACTTCAAGACCCTGCCGTTATACGTCGAAGCGACCCCCGAAGGCTTGAGCTACCAGAGCGTCGGGATGCCGCTCAATTTCGCCCAGACCCTGCAACGTCGCCGCCCGGTGACGGTGGCCAACCCCGAGCGGTTCTCCCTGGAGCTTGCCAATCTCGGGGTCTCGGTGCGCCTGACCCTGCACTGGCAGAATCGCGATTACTGGGTGTTGGTGCGTCAGCGTCGGCAGGACCGCGGCGATGTGGTGCTCAAGCTTATTTCCGGTTATGTGCCGGCCCATGAACTGAACTTGCCGCTGCACACGGCGATCCAGGAAATTGCCGAAGAATGCTTGCTGGAAACCCCGGAAGGCTGGCTTGGCGGGCGTTTCAACGACACCTGGCTGCCGGCGCCCTATGCCAGCGCCCTGCATTACCGTGAAGCACTGCCGTTTCGCCTGACGCCGTTGTCTGGTTCGGCGCGACCGGTGCGTTGCGCCAACATGCAGTTGATAGAACGGCCACGGGCTTACGTGCATTTGCCGACAGCGTCGCTTCAATTGATTTATGACTTGCGCCTGGAAGTCCCCAAGGAGGCCAAATCCCTGAGCCTGTTTCATGTCGATGAGCGCCTGGAAGGCGATCAACTGGTGGCCCGGCTCGATCGCAAGCGTCCCGACCTGTACCTGATGCCACTGCAGGATGGCCAGCCGATGGCCGAGTTGTACACCTTGAAAAAGGATCAGCTTTACCCGGCGAGCACTCGCGGGTTGTATCTGGCGGAGAGTTTTTCCCAGCAGGAAGGCTGGCTGGTGCGCGATGAGCGGATTCGCTGGAAGGATTGGGTGCGGCAGCAGGGGCTAAGTCCGCCAGGGAAAGCTTCCGGGTTAGCCCGGCTGCGCGGAAAAGCGAAGCAATTGCTGAAAAAGATCGTGCCGCGAAAAAAAGTCAGCTCTTGAAACCTGTAGGAGCGAGGCTTGCCCGCGAAGAGGCCCTTACCTTCAACATGGATGTTGAATGCCATATCGCCTTCGCGGGCAAGCCTCGCTCCTACAGGTCATGCAAAACCCGTAGGAGCGAGGCTTGCCCGCGAAGGGGCCGGCACAAACACCGCCCAAACCCCAGACAAAAAAAAACGCCCCCGACCTTGCGGTCGGGGGCGTTTTTTTGCCAGCTAACTAAATGACTTAGTTACCGGACTTCTTGGCAGCGCGGGTACGCTCGCTTTCGCCCAGGATCTTCTTGCGAAGACGGATGGACTTAGGAGTGACTTCGCACAATTCGTCTTCTTGAACGAATTCCAGAGCCTGCTCCAGGGTGAAGCGGATAGGCGGAACCAGAGCGATGGTTTCGTCTTTACCCGAAGCACGCATGTTGTCGAGCTTCTTGCCTTTGGTTGGGTTGACGCCCAGGTCGTTGTCGCGGCTGTTGATGCCGACGATTTGACCTTCGTACACGTCTTCACCGTGACCCAGGAACAGTTTGCCGCGAGCTTGCAGGGTTTCCAGCGAGTAAGTCAGTGCCTTACCGGTAGCCACCGAAACCAGCACGCCGTTCTGACGGCCGGACATGTCGCCGGACTTCATCACGTCGTAACGGTCGAAGATCGAGGTCAGGATGCCTGCACCGGAGGTCAGGGTCAGGAACTCGTTACGGAAACCGATCAGGCCACGTGCCGGGATGTTGTACTCAAGGCGCACACGGCCCTTGCCATCCGGAACCATGTTGGTCAGGTCGCCTTTACGGATACCGATCTGTTCCATGATCGAACCTTGCGATTCTTCTGGCAGGTCGATGGTCACGTTTTCGTACGGTTCGTGCTTGACGCCATCAACCATGCGGATGATCACTTCCGGACGACCAACACCCATTTCGAAGCCTTCGCGACGCATGGTTTCGATCAGTACCGAGAGGTGCAGCTCACCACGGCCGGAGACTTTGAACTTGTCAGCGGTGTCGCCTTCTTCAACGCGCAGGGCAACGTTGTAGAGCAGTTCTTTGTCCAGACGTTCCTTGATGTTACGGCTGGTGACGAACTTGCCTTCACGGCCGCAGAACGGCGAGTCGTTAACCTGGAAGGTCATCGAAACGGTTGGTTCGTCAACGGTCAGCGGCTTCATCGCTTCGACGTTCAGTGGGTCGCACAGAGTGTCGGAGATGAACAGCTGGTCGAAGCCGCTGATGCAGACGATGTCGCCGGCAGCTGCTTCTTCAACGTCAATGCGGTGCAGACCGTGGTGACCCATCAGCTTCAGGATACGACCGTTACGGCGCTTGCCGTCGGCATCGATAGCCACAACCTGGGTGTTCGGCTTGACGCGACCACGAGCGATACGGCCAACGCCGATGATGCCCAGGAAGCTGTTGTAGTCCAGTGCCGAGATTTGCATCTGGAACGGACCGTCACGGTCAACTTTCGGTGCTGGTACGTTGTCGACGATCGACTGGTACAGCGGAGTCATGTCTTCAGCCATGTCGGTGTGTTCCAGACCGGCAATGCCGTTCAGGGCCGAAGCGTAGACGACTTTGAAGTCCAGCTGTTCTTCGGTAGCACCGAGGTTGTCGAACAGGTCGAAGATCTGGTCCAGAACCCAGTCCGGACGTGCGCCTGGACGGTCAACCTTGTTGATGACCACGATTGGACGCAGGCCGGCTTCGAAAGCCTTCTTGGTCACGAAACGGGTTTGCGGCATAGGGCCGTCTTGAGCGTCAACCAGCAGCAGAACGGAGTCAACCATCGACATTACGCGTTCAACTTCGCCGCCGAAGTCGGCGTGGCCCGGGGTGTCCACGATGTTGATGTGGTAGCCGTTCCAGTTGATGGCGGTGTTTTTCGCCAAAATGGTAATACCGCGCTCTTTCTCCTGGTCGTTGGAGTCCATCACGCGCTCGTCGTTGAGCTCGTTGCGCTCCAGGGTGCCGGATTGACGCAAGAGTTTGTCTACCAGGGTGGTCTTACCATGGTCAACGTGAGCAATGATGGCGATGTTGCGTAGATTTTCGATCACTTGTGTATCTCGATCAGAGGATTCGGTGTGCTGACAAGTCTTGGCAGCGATTAACAGTAGAGTCCGGCAAAGCCGTTACAGCTTGACGGCGGCGTCGGGGGGCCGGTGACGCAGGCCACAGGCAAACAGCCCCGGGCACTTAGCTCGGTCGATAAACGCGCACATTGGCATGCCCCTCACTGAGCAAATGGTGGGCATGCAGGCGACTCATCACGCCTTTGTCGCAATACAGCAGGTACTGGCGAGTAGGGTCCAGTTCCTTGAAACGAGCGTTCAATGCATAGAAGGGCATCGCTTGTACCTCGATACCAGCCAGGCTCAGCGGGTCGTCTTCAGCGGCATCCGGGTGACGGATGTCGATGATGATCTGACCGGCCAGCGCTTCGCTGACTTCTTCAATCTGCACATCCTGGCCCAATTCGTCGATGACCCGATCGATCGGTACCAGTTTGGCGTTCTCGAGCGCACGCTCGAGTACCGCCATATCGAATTCTTTCTCTTCATGCTCCACGCGCGGACGCTTGGCGTGGGTCTTGGGGTTCACCGAGATGACCCCGCAGTACTCCGGCATGTGCTTGGCGAAGTCGGCAGTGCCGATTTCGTTAGCCAGGTCGATGATGTCCTGCTTGTGACTGGCGATCAGCGGACGCAGAACCAACTTGTCGGTCACGCAGTCGATCACGGACAGGTTCGGCAGCGTTTGGCTGGAAACCTGGGAAATCGCTTCACCGGTGACCAGCGCCTCGATGTCGAGTCGATCAGCAATACGGGAAGCAGCGCGCAACATCATACGCTTCAAAACTACACCCATATGACTGTTATCGACTTTCCCGAGAATTTCTCCCAGTACTTCCTCGAACGGCACACTGACAAATAACACGCGTTGGGAGCTGCCGTACTTCTTCCAGATGAAATGCGCGACTTCCATAACGCCCAGTTCATGGGCACGTCCGCCCAGATTAAAGAAGCAGAAATGGCTCATCAGGCCGCGGCGCATGATCTGGTAGGCAGCCACGGTGGAATCGAAGCCGCCGGACATCAGCACAAGCGTCTGTTCCAGGGCGCCCAGCGGATAACCACCGATGCTGTTGTGCTGGCTGTGGATCACGAACAACCGTTTGTCGCGAATTTCGATGCGAACTTCGATTTCCGGCGTTTTGAGCGAGATTCCGGCGGCGCCGCACTGACGACGCAGTTGGCTGCCGACGTATTTCTCAACGTCCATCGAGGTGAATTCATGCTTGCCGGCACGCTTGCAGCGCACCGAAAAAATCTTCCCGGCCAACGAATCACCGAAGTGCTGCTTGCACTTGGCGACGATGTCGTCGAAGTCACCCAACGGGTATTCATCGACCTGCAGAAAATGCGCGATGCCCGGCATGCAGCTCAGGCGCTCGGTCATCTCCTTCAGGGCTTTGGGCTCGCTGACGCGGGTTTCCAGCTCGAGATTGTCCCACACACCGTTCACCACCACGGCCGGGTCCAGGTCGCGGAGCACGGTGCGAATGTTTTTGGCCAACTGGCGGATGAAACGCATCCGTACCGGGCGGCTCTTGATGGTGATCTCGGGAAAGACTTTTACGATTAGTTTCATGAAAACAGCGCGCGCTGGGCCAGCCGAAAAAGGGGGGCGCGGATTATAGCGGAAATTGCTCAAGGTTTAACCAGTTAATGTGCAGAAGGTTTTGCGCGCACCAAAACAGGTCATTTCTGAAATTTAACGCAACATTGTAGGGCGATATTTCTCGCTTTAAGACACCGACTGCCTTTATAAGCGTGATATTGGGGCAAAAAACCCATGGTGGGGCACTGGCATGCAATTTGCTCCCTTGTGAGGCAGGTTGCCTTGGCAGAGTATTCGCGCCGGCATCACCCACATTCTAAGGGCATCCACTACTAAGCCCGAAGCCACCCGGAGGACACTATGTCGAAGTCGGTTCAACTCATCAAAGATCATGACGTCAAGTGGATTGATCTGCGCTTCACTGACACCAAAGGCACTCAGCACCACGTGACCATGCCGGCTCGCGACGCGCTGGATGACGCTTTCTTCGAAGAAGGCAAAATGTTCGACGGTTCCTCCATCGCTGGCTGGAAAGGCATCGAAGCTTCCGACATGATCCTGATGCCGGACGACAGCACTGCCGTCCTCGACCCGTTCACCGAAGAGCCAACCCTGATTCTGGTTTGCGACGTGATCGAACCTTCGACCATGCAAGGCTACGACCGTGACCCACGGGCGATCGCCAAGCGTGCCGAGGAATACCTGAAGTCGACCGGTATCGGCGACACCGTATTCGTAGGTCCAGAGCCAGAGTTCTTCATCTTCGACGAAGTGAAGTTCAAGTCCGACATCTCCGGCTCGATGTTCAAAATCTACTCCGAACAAGGTTCGTGGATGTCCGACCAGGACGTGGAAGGCGGCAACCGCGGCCACCGTCCAGGCGTCAAAGGCGGCTACTTCCCTGTTCCGCCGTTCGACCACGACCACGAAATCCGTACCTCCATGTGCAACGCCATGGAAGAAATGGGCCTGGTCATCGAAGTTCACCACCACGAAGTGGCCACTGCCGGCCAGAACGAAATCGGTGTGAAGTTCAACACCCTGGTGGCCAAGGCTGACGAAGTACAGACCCTGAAGTACTGCGTACACAACGTTGCTGATGCATACGGCCGCACCGCGACCTTCATGCCTAAGCCTCTGTACGGCGACAACGGTTCGGGTATGCACGTTCACCTGTCCATCGCTAAAGATGGCAAGAACACCTTCGCTGGCGAAGGCTATGCCGGCCTGTCCGACACCGCCCTGTTCTTCATCGGCGGCATCATCAAGCACGGTAAGGCCCTGAACGGCTTCACCAACCCGTCGACCAACTCCTACAAGCGTCTGGTCCCAGGTTTCGAAGCTCCGGTCATGCTGGCCTACTCGGCTCGTAACCGTTCCGCTTCGATCCGTATTCCTTACGTGTCCAGCCCTCGCGCTCGCCGTATCGAAGCCCGCTTCCCGGATCCAGCAGCCAACCCGTACCTGGGCTTTGCTGCACTGTTGATGGCTGGCCTGGACGGCATCCAGAACAAGATCCACCCTGGCGATGCAGCTGACAAAAACCTGTACGACCTGCCGCCTGAAGAGGCGAAAGAGATCCCACAAGTTTGCGGCAGCCTGAAAGAAGCCCTGGAAGAGCTGGACAAAGGTCGTGCGTTCCTGACCAAAGGCGGCGTTTTCAGCGACGACTTCATCGACGCTTACATCGCCCTGAAAAGCGAAGAAGAAATCAAAGTACGCACCTTCGTACACCCACTGGAATACGAGCTGTACTACAGCTGCTAATCCGGTAGCGCCTGCGCAAGCGGCGTGACAAAAAAGAGGCCTCCTTCGGGAGGCCTTTTTTGTGCCCTGGATTCAACAATCCTGTGGGAGCGAGCCTGCTCGCGAAGGCGATTTATCATTCAACATTGATATTGACTGACAGGACGCCTTCGCGAGCAGGCTCGCTCCCACACAGGGGGATTTGTGGTGTTTGGGGGATCGCGGTAAATCATGGCCAAATGTTTACAACTTGGGTCAGCCGCCACCCCTGACCTATGCTGCAACCCAATGCTCTCGCTTCCGGTCGATTTTATGGGTCGTGGTTTTCTATTGATGTGGCTGTTCATCGCCCTGCCCGCCGCCGCGCAGATCTATAAGTACACCGACGCCGACGGCAACACGGCCTACAGCAATCACCCCCCCGACGGGGTGAAGGCACAACCGGTCGAGTTGCCGCCGCTCAATAGCATTGAACGCCAGGCTCCTCCTGCGCCACCTACCGCTGCCAGCAGCAGCGAACAGCCTGCAAAAGCCTACGAGGTGCTGGAACTGAGCAACTTGCCCACCACCGAAGCCCTGCGTGCCAACAACGGCACTTTCACCGTCAATGTGCTGATCAAACCCCGCCTGCAAGGCCCGCACTTGTTCAGGCTATTGCTGGACGATCAACCTTACGGCCAGCCGAGTAACGTGCCGTTCCTGCAGCTGGTCAACATTGATCGCGGTGAACACAGCCTCGCGGTACAGGTGATCGACGGGGAAAACATCGTCCAGCAGAGTCCGACCGTGACCTTCACCGTACAACGGGTGCATAAGCCATGAGGCTGTGGCTGCTGCTCGTGTGCTTCATCACCCTGCCCGCCATGGCCGACGTCTTCACTTACGTCGATGCCCAGGGCAACCGAGTCTTTACCGACCAACCCGGCGCCGGCAACGCCAAGCGCGTGCCGACGCCCCCCAGCAATCGCATGCCCGCCAACCCGAGCGGTGCAGCGCCGGTCATTGCCGGGAAGAAAACTGAAGCCAAACCACTGTTCCACTACGACCTGCTGAGCGTGTTGGTGCCAGAGCCCGACGCCACAATTCGCAGTAACGCCGGCGAGCTGATCGTCAGCGTCACCAGCGAACCAGGCCTGCAACGCGGGCATCGTTACCGCTTGCTGCTCGACAGCCAACCGACGACCGATCCCGGCCCAAGCCCCGTGTTCGCCCTGAGCAATATCGACCGAGGCAGCCATCACCTGTCCGTGGAAATCCTCGACGAGCAGGGCCGCACCGTCGAACGCACCGCCAATCAGCCTTTTCACATGCTGCGCATCTCCCTTGCACAGAAGCGCCAGGTCAAACCCTGCATCCTTGGCGATGACGGCCAACGGCCGGAATGCCCACTCAAAGACAAACCCAAAGATTAAAAACCCTTCCTGCGGTTTTTTAACCTCGTTCAGGTTTGCGCTCTATATTGGTGCAATAAGCTGCACCGTACTCACATACCAACCCATTTTGGTTCGAAAGTACCCGTGAAAGCCGGCAGAACGCCACGCAAACGAGCGTCAAACGCCCGTTTCAGGCTTTAAACGCTTCTTTTCGGAGCCTTGGTTTGGTTTTTGCATTTTCCTCGTATCAGCGCGTGTTTCTTGCGCACGCTCCGCTCCAAAAGAGGTCCTGATGACCATTAGCGACGCACTACACCGCTTGCTACTCGACAACCTGACCACCGCAACCATTTTGCTCGATGCCGAACTGCGCCTCGAGTACATGAACCCGGCGGCGGAGATGCTTCTGGCCATCAGCGGTCAGCGTAGCCATGGACAGTTCATCAGTGAGTTGTTCACCGAATCCGCCGAGGCGCTGAATTCCTTGCGTCAGGCAGTCGAGCAGGCCCATCCGTTCACCAAACGCGAAGCCATGCTCACCGCACTCACCGGCCAGACACTGACCGTCGACTATGCGGTAACGCCCATCCTGGCTAACGGCGCGACCATGCTGCTGTTGGAAGTCCACCCTCGGGACCGCTTGCTGCGGATCACCAAGGAAGAAGCGCAGTTGTCGAAGCAGGAAACCAGCAAGATGCTGGTCCGCGGCCTTGCTCATGAAATCAAGAATCCGCTCGGCGGGATTCGCGGTGCCGCACAACTGCTGGCGCGCGAGCTGCCGGAAGAAAGCCTGCGCGACTATACCAACGTCATCATTGAAGAAGCCGACCGCCTGCGCAATCTGGTGGATCGCATGCTCGGCTCCAACAAGTTGCCGTCGCTGGCCATGTGCAATGTTCACGAAGTGCTGGAGCGCGTTTGCCATCTGGTAGAGGCCGAAAGCCAGGGCTGCATCACATTGGTGCGCGACTACGACCCGAGCATTCCCGATGTATTGATCGACCGCGAGCAGATGATTCAAGCGGTCCTGAACATCGTGCGTAACGCGATGCAGGCGATCAGCAGCCAGAACGAGCTGCGTCTTGGCCGCATCAGTTTGCGCACCCGCGCCATGCGCCAGTTCACCATCGGCCACGTGCGCCATCGCCTGGTGACCAAGATCGAAATCATCGACAACGGTCCGGGCATTCCTGCGGATCTGCAGGAAACCATTTTCTTTCCCATGGTCAGCGGTCGTCCGGACGGTACCGGGCTGGGCCTGGCCATTACCCAGAACATCATCAGCCAGCACCAGGGTTTGATCGAATGTGACAGCCACCCAGGCCACACCACCTTCTCGATCTTTCTGCCACTGGAACAAGGAGCCACATCGACATGAGCCGTAGTGAAACCGTGTGGATCGTCGATGACGACCGTTCTATCCGTTGGGTCCTGGAAAAAGCCTTGCAGCAAGAAGGCATGACCACACAAAGCTTCGACAGCGCCGATGGTGTGATGAGCCGCCTGGCGCGCCAGCAGCCAGACGTGATCATCTCCGACATCCGTATGCCGGGCGCCAGCGGCCTGGACCTTCTGGCGCGGATTCGCGAACAACACCCACGGCTGCCGGTCATCATCATGACCGCTCACTCCGATCTGGACAGCGCTGTCGCGTCCTATCAGGGCGGCGCATTTGAATACCTGCCCAAACCGTTCGATGTCGATGAAGCGGTGTCGCTGGTCAAGCGCGCCAACCAGCACGCTCAGGAACAACAAGGCCTGGAAGTCGCCCCAGCACTGACCCGCACCCCGGAAATCATCGGTGAAGCGCCCGCGATGCAGGAAGTGTTTCGCGCCATCGGGCGCCTGAGCCACTCCAACATCACCGTGCTGATCAACGGCGAATCCGGGACCGGTAAAGAGCTGGTGGCTCATGCCCTGCACCGTCACAGCCCTCGCGCGGCGTCGCCGTTCATTGCATTGAACATGGCGGCGATTCCGAAAGACCTGATGGAATCCGAGCTGTTCGGCCATGAAAAAGGTGCGTTCACCGGCGCCGCCAACCTGCGTCGCGGTCGCTTTGAACAGGCGGACGGCGGCACGCTGTTCCTCGACGAAATCGGCGACATGCCAGCAGATACTCAAACCCGTTTGCTGCGGGTGTTGGCGGACAGCGAGTTCTACAGGGTTGGCGGCCATGTGCCGGTGAAGGTCGATGTACGCATCATCGCCGCGACTCACCAGAACCTGGAAACCCTGGTACAGGCCGGGAAATTCCGTGAGGACTTGTTCCATCGCCTGAACGTCATCCGCATCCACATTCCACGCCTGTCCGACCGTCGCGAAGACATCCCGACCCTGGCCAAGCACTTCCTCAGCCGCGCCGCGCAGGAACTGGCGGTCGAGCCAAAACTGCTGAAAAGCGAGACCGAGGAATACCTGAAGAACCTGCCTTGGGGCGGCAACGTGCGTCAGCTGGAGAACACCTGCCGCTGGATCACGGTGATGGCTTCGGGCCGCGAAGTGCACATCAGCGACTTGCCGCCAGAGCTGCTGAGCCTGCCGCAGGATTCGGCTCCGGTGACCAACTGGGAGCAAGCGCTGCGCCAGTGGGCCGATCAGGCCCTGGCACGTGGTCAATCGAGCCTGCTCGACAGCGCCGTGCCAGCCTTCGAGCGAATCATGATCGAAACCGCCCTTAAACATACCGCCGGTCGCCGCCGAGATGCCGCCGTGTTGCTGGGCTGGGGGCGTAATACCCTCACCCGCAAGATCAAGGAATTGGGGATGAAGGTTGATGGTGGGGATGATGATGAGGGAGATGAGGGCTAAACAGCCTTTAGTTCTTCGCTGACCGTTAGATCCATTCGCGGGCAAGCCTCGCTCCTACAGGATTTGAAGGTGTTCACTCAATGGTGAACACTCTGAAAATCCACTGTGGGAGCGAGCTTGCTCGCGATGCTTTTGAGGGCTATCACGCACCGTCTGAATGCATCGTGAACCGCAATCGCGCACGGCAACTGATCCGAAAACTCGCCATCGTTCCCGATCGAACCCTTATCGGAAAAACACGAAAGCCCCGGAATACGGGGCTTTCAGCGCTTACCAGCGACTTTCTGTTTCATCTTATTAAAAAACCTGGCACGCCCCCTGCAATAGTCCATTCAGTGATTCAGATCACTACCCAGTTTCGGGGGCCTTGGTACAGGCAGGCCGGGGATTCCCCTCTTTACACCGGGCTCACACCGCACAAGCGACGAGCCCACCCCGTTTTGGGGCCCTTGATACAGGCAGGTCAGGGGTTCCTTCTTTACACCGGGCTCACGACGCAATGCGCGAGCCCTCCCGTTTTGGGGACCTTGGTACAGGCAGGCCGGGGATTCCCTCTTTTATTGCTCTCGGAGATGGATCTCCAGCCGCCAGCGGTCATCGACCTCGCTACCGGCCCACTCGCCTTGCAGTGGCCGGGCCGCAACCACCGTCAATAACAACCCTCCATCACTCAAACGTACGCTCCAGTTCACGCTCTTGTCGTTGAGCTTGAGCTGACCTTTCTGCGCCTTGCCCTGCGCCTCGAACAGCAGCGCGACCGTGCCGTCGACGATCTCGCCGTGGGTCTTGGGTTCGTTGTTGAACCACACCACCAGGCCATCGCTTGTCACTTCGACCTGCTGCAATTCGCTGGGGTCAGGCGTGGTCAGACGACCGATCATCAGCCCCACCATCATGCCGACAATCGCCAGCGAACCGATCACCCGCGGGAATAGTTTCGAACGCGGGTCGACTGGCGGCGTAGAATGCCCGTCATCTCTACCTTCGGAGCCGTGCATGTTTCACGTCATCCTTTTTCAACCAGAAATTCCGCCGAATACCGGCAACGTTATCAGGCTGTGCGCCAACAGTGGCTGCCACCTGCATTTGATCGAGCCGCTGGGCTTCGAGATGGACGACAAGCGTCTGCGCCGGGCCGGCCTCGATTATCACGAGTATGCCACCTTGCAACGCCACGCCGACCTCGCCAGCTGCCTGGAAAGCCTGGGGCATCCTCGGCTGTTCGCCTTCACCACCAAGGGTTCGCGACCGTTCCACGACGCCAGCTTCGCCGAGGGCGATGCGTTCCTGTTCGGCCCGGAAAGCCGAGGACTGCCGGCGGAAGTGCTCGATGCCTTGCCCGGCGAGCAACGCCTGCGCCTGCCGATGCGCGAAGGTTGCCGTAGCCTGAACCTGTCGAACACCGTCGCCGTCGCGGTATATGAAGGCTGGCGTCAGCTCGGCTTCAAATAACACGCCATAAAAAAATGTGGGAGCGAGCTTGCTCGCGATGGCGGTGTGTCAGTCAACATTAATGTTGAAGCTGATGACCTCATCGCGAGCAAGCTCGCTCCCACATTGGACCGCTTATTGAACGGTCGGAGTCTCGCCAGCCGCCTGCATGCGTTGCAGTTCTTGTGCGTACAGCGCGTCGAAGTTCACCGGGGCCAGCATCAGGGCCGGGAACGAACCACGGGTAACCAGGCTGTCCAGGGTTTCGCGAGCGTACGGGAACAGGATGTTCGGACAGAACGCGCCGAGGGTGTGGCTCATCGAAGCGTCGTCCAGGTTCTTGATCAGGAAGATCCCGGCCTGTTGCACTTCAGCGATGAACGCCACTTCGTCACCGTTTTTCACGGTCACGGACAAGGTCAGCACGACTTCGTGGAAGTCGCCTTCCAGCGCCTTTTGACGAGTATTCAGATCCAGACCGACGCTCGGTTCCCATTGCTGGCGGAAGATCGCCGGGCTTTTCGGGGCTTCGAAGGACAAGTCACGTACGTAGATGCGCTGCAAGGAGAATTGCGGTGCGGTTTCTTCTTCGCTAGCTGCAGTGTTCTGTTGGTCAGTCATCTCAGATCCTTTCTGATCTTGGGGTCTTATAGGGAAGGCATTCAGGCCTTGAGCAACGCGTCGAGCTTGCCGGCGCGATCAAGGGCAAACAAATCATCACAACCACCCACGTGGGTGCTGCCGATCCAGATCTGCGGCACGGACGTACGTCCGGCTTTCTGAGCCATGGCGGCACGCACCTGCGGCTTGCCATCGACCTTGATCTCTTCGAAGGCTACGCCTTTGTTCTCGAGCAAATACTTGGCTCGCGAGCAATAAGGGCAGTAATCGCTGGAATAGACGACGACGTTACTCATATCACTTCACCAGCGGCAGGTTGTCGCCTTTCCAGCTGGAGATCCCGCCGGAAAGCTTCGCGGCGGTGAAGCCGGATTTCATCAGTTCGCGGGCATGAGTGCCGGCCGTCTGGCCCATCGCGTCGACCAGAATGATGGTCTTGGCCTTGTGCTTCTCCAGTTCGCCGACGCGAGCGGTCAGTTTGTCGTGAGGAATGTTCAACGCGCCAACGATGTGGCCGGCGGCGAAGTCCTTGGTCGAGCGAATGTCGACCACTACGCCCTCGTCCTTGTTGACCATCCCGGTCAGTTCACCGGTGCTCAGGCTGCGGCCGCCGCCTTGCATCTGATAAGCGATCAGCAACGCCAGCAGTACGACGAAGATACCGACGAGCAGATAGTGGTTAGTGGCAAATTCAATCAGGTGAGCAGCCATCGAAGGAGGTTCCAGGGCGTTAAAATGTCGGCCAGTATACACAGCCACTATGGTGGGCCAAACCCCGTCTGGCGGTGACGTGGCCGGAACTTCGCTTTAAACTGCCACTCCCTTTTCCATCGCCCCCTTTTAACTCAGCCACGAGTGGAATCCATGACTACCACGCCTAAACCTTTGGTCCTGATTATTCTCGACGGCTTCGGTCACAGTGACAGCCCTGAATCCAACGCCATCTTTGCGGCGAAGAAGCCCGTGCTGGACCGTCTGTGGGCTACCGTGCCGAATGGCCTGATCTCGGGCAGCGGCATGGACGTCGGCTTGCCGGACGGCCAAATGGGCAACTCCGAAGTCGGCCATATGAACCTCGGCGCTGGCCGCGTGGTGTATCAGGACTTCACACGCGTGACCAAATCGATCCGCGACGGCGAGTTCTTCGAGAACCCGACCATTTGCGCCGCGGTAGATAAAGCCGTTGCTGCCGGCAAAGCCGTGCACTTCATGGGCCTGCTGTCCGATGGCGGCGTTCACAGCCACCAGGACCACTTGGTCGCCATGGCCGAACTGGCCTACAAGCGTGGCGCTGAAAAAATCTACCTGCACGCCTTCCTCGATGGCCGCGACACGCCGCCGAAAAGCGCGCAGTCGTCCATCGAATTGCTCGACGCGACCTTCCAGGCCCTCGGCAAAGGCCGGATCGCCAGTATCATTGGCCGTTACTTCGCCATGGACCGTGACAACCGCTGGGACCGCGTGTCCCAGGCCTACAACCTGATTGTCGATGGCAAAGGCGAATTCAACGCCGCCACTGCGCAGGAAGGCCTGCAAGCCGCTTACGAACGTGGCGAGAGCGACGAGTTCGTCAAAGCCACGTCCATTGGCGAACCGGTGAAAGTCGAAGACGGCGACGCCGTGGTGTTCATGAACTTCCGCGCCGACCGTGCGCGTGAACTGACCCGCGTCTTTGTTGAAAACGATTTCAAGGAGTTCGAACGCGCTCGCCAGCCGAAACTGGCCGGGTTCGTCATGCTGACCCAATACGCCGCCAGCATTCCCGCGCCCTCGGCTTTCGCAGCCGGCAGCCTGGAAAACGTGCTGGGCGACTACCTGGCGAAAAACGGCAAAACCCAGCTACGCATCGCCGAAACCGAGAAATACGCCCACGTCACCTTCTTCTTCTCTGGCGGTCGTGAAGAACCGTTCCCGGGCGAAGAGCGCATCCTGATCCCGTCGCCACACGTCGCCACCTATGACTTGCAGCCCGAGATGAGCGCCCCGCAAGTCACTGACCGCATCGTCGACGCTATCGAACACCAGCGTTACGACGTGATCGTCGTTAATTACGCCAACGGCGACATGGTCGGCCACAGCGGCGTGTTCGACGCGGCGGTGAAAGCCGTTGAATGCCTGGACCTGTGTGTCGGCCGCATCGTCGATGCGCTGGAAAAAGTCGGCGGCGAAGCCCTGATCACGGCGGACCATGGCAACGTCGAGCAGATGTCCGACGCCTCCACCGGCCAAGCCCACACCGCCCACACTACCGAGCCGGTGCCGTTCATTTATGTCGGCAAGCGTGACCTCAAGGTGCGTGATGGCGGCGTGCTGGCGGATGTTGCACCGACCATGTTGAAGCTGCTGGGTCTTGAGAAACCGGCCGAGATGACAGGCACTTCAATATTGGTGTAATCACCGAAAAACCTGTGGGAGCGAGCTTGCTCGCGATAGCAATCTGAGATTCGACTTCTCTGTTGAATGTTAAGGCGCCATCGCGAGCAAGCTCGCTCCCACATTGGTTTTGCGGTGTTTTTTTGTCCAGTTATCACACAACCCCAATTGGGCGTTTTTTTTGCGGCGCATGGCGGGCATACTAGGCCGTCCCTTTCCCTGGTGTCGCCCGCCTCTATGCTTCGCGTCCTGATAGCCCTTGCTCTGACTTGCCTGCTCCAACCGGCCTTTGCTGACGAGCGCACGCAAACCCAACAACAGCTGGACGCCACGCGTCAGGACATTGCCGAGCTGAAGAAATTGCTGGGCAAGCTGCAACAAGAAAAGTCCGGCGTGCAGAAAGACCTCAAAGGCACCGAGACCGAGATGGGCAAGCTCGAGAAGCAGGTCGATGCCCTGCAAAAAGAGCTGAAGAAAAGCGAATCCGAGCTGCAGCGACTCGATACCGAGAAAAAAAAACTCCAGAGCGCGCGCATTGAACAGCAACGACTGATCGCCATTCAGGCCCGCGCGGCCTATCAGAACGGCCGCCAGGAGTATTTGAAGCTGCTGCTTAACCAGCAAAACCCGGAAAAATTCGCCCGCACCCTCACTTATTACGACTACCTGAGCCAGGCCCGCCTGGAGCAGCTGAAGAACTTCAACGAAACCCTGCGCCAGCTGGCCAATGTCGAAAAAGACATCGCCCTGCAGCAGGCCCAGTTGCTGGTGCAAAAAAGCAGCCTCGACAGCCAGCGCGACGAACTCGACAAAGTCCGCCAGGAGCGCCAGCAAGTTCTGGCCAAGCTCAATGAAGACGTGAAGGCTCGCGATCAGAAACTGGCCGCCCGCGAGCAGGATCAGGCAGACCTGTCTAAAGTCCTTAAAACCATTGAAGAAACCTTGGCCCGCCAGGCCCGTGAGGCAGAAGAGGCGCGGCAAAAAGCGCTGATCGCCCAGCAGGAAGCCGAAAAAAAGCGTTTACGTGAGGCTCAGGCGGAAGCAGACGCTGCCACTGACGCCCCACGCAAACCCGCCAGACCGACACCCGGCGCGCTGGTTTCAAGTTCAGGCGAGACTTTTGGCGGCCCGTTTGCTTCAACCCGGGGAAAACTTCCGTGGCCCGTTGATGGTCGACTGCTGGCACGCTTTGGCGAAACCCGTGGCGACGACGCCCGCACCAAGTGGGACGGCGTAATGATCAGCGCGGCGGCAGGCAGTCAGGTGCATGCCGTACATGGCGGTCGCGTGGTGTTTGCCGACTGGTTGCGCGGCGCCGGGCTGCTGGTGATTCTCGACCACGGCAACGGTTTTTTGAGTCTTTATGGTCACAACCAGACGCTGCTCAAGTCTGCGGGTGACGTGGTAAAAGCCGGTGAGTCCATCTCCACTGTCGGCAACAGTGGCGGGCAGGACACACCAGCGCTGTATTTCGCTATTCGTCAGCAGGGTCACCCGAGTGATCCAGCGCAATGGTGCCACGCGCAAGGATAGGCGTTGAGTCACCTACATTAGGAGTTCGTTCGACATGCTGCATTTGTCTCGCCTTACCTCGCTGGCCCTGACGATCGCCCTGGTGATCGGCGCGCCACTGGCGTTTGCCGCTCAACCGGCCCCGGCTGTCGCGCCTGCGGGCACCGCCGCGACCACCAAGGCGCCGTTGCCTCTGGAAGAGCTGCGCACCTTTGCCGAGGTCATGGACCGGATCAAGGCGGCCTATGTCGAACCGGTAGATGACAAGACCCTGCTGGAAAACGCCATCAAAGGCATGCTCAGCAACCTCGACCCGCACTCCGCCTACCTGGGCCCGGAAGACTTCGCTGAGTTGCAGGAAAGCACCAGCGGCGAATTCGGCGGCCTGGGCATCGAAGTGGGCGCCGAAGACGGTTTCATCAAGGTGGTTTCGCCGATCGATGACACCCCGGCCTCCAAAGCGGGCATCCAGGCGGGCGACTTCATCGTCAAAATCAATGGCCAACCGACTCGCGGCCAAAGCATGACCGAGGCCGTCGACAAGATGCGCGGCAAGATCGGCCAGAAAATCACCCTGACCCTGGTACGCGATGGCGGCACGCCGTTCGACGTAACACTGGCCCGCGCCGTCATTCAGGTGAAGAGCGTGAAGAGCCAACTGCTGGAGTCCGGCTACGCCTATATCCGCATCACCCAGTTCCAGGTCAAGACCGGCGACGAGGTTTCCAAGGCCCTGGCCAAGCTGCGCAAGGACAACGGCAAGAAACTCAACGGCATCATCCTCGACCTGCGTAACAACCCGGGTGGCGTGCTGCAAGCGGCGGTGGAAGTGGTTGACCACTTCATCACCAAGGGCTTGATCGTCTACACCAAGGGCCGCATCGCCAACTCCGAACTGCGCTTCTCGGCCACCGGCAAAGACGAAAGCGAGGCAGTGCCAATGGTCGTCCTGATCAACGGCGGCAGTGCCTCGGCCTCGGAAATTGTCGCGGGCGCCTTGCAGGATCACAAACGCGCAGTGGTCATGGGCACTACCAGTTTCGGCAAAGGCTCGGTGCAAACCGTGCTGCCGCTGAACAACGACCGTGCATTGAAGATCACCACGGCGCTGTACTACACGCCAAACGGCCGCTCGATTCAGGCACAGGGCATCGTCCCGGACATCGAAGTGCGCAAGGCCAAGATCACCAGCGAACAGGACGGCGAGTACTTCAAGGAAGCCGATCTGCAAGGTCACTTGGGCAATGGCAACGGCGGCGCCGAAAAACCGACCGGTTCCAGCGCCAAGGCCAAGCCGATGCCGCAGGATGATGATTACCAGTTGGCCCAGGCGCTGAGCCTGCTCAAAGGGCTGAGCATCACCTCCGGCCGCTGAGATGCCTCTGCGGTTCATCCTCGGTCTGCTGTGCTGTCTGGCGGGTGTTGCTCATGCAGCACCCGTCGTAACGGCGCCGCCAAAGGCCTATCTAAGCCTGATCATCGATGATCTGGGGCAGGACCTGCCCCGGGATCGCCGCGTGCTGGCCTTGCCCGGCCCGGTAACCACGGCGATCATGCCCGACACGCCCCACGCCAGCGAATTCGCCCGCGAAGCCCATCGCGCGGGCAAGATTGTCATCCTGCACATGCCCATGGATCCGGCCACCGGACCATTCGCCTGGCATCCCGACTCACCCATCGATGAATTGGAAAATCGCCTGAACGCGGCGTTCAAGGCCGTTCCTTATACATCGGGCATCAACAATCACATGGGCAGCCGCATGACTGCTCAGCCGGCCGCCATGGCCTGGCTGATGGCGGACTTGCAGCGCCGGCACAAGTTCTTTGTCGACAGCCGCACCAGTGCGCAGACAGTCGCGGCCGCCGAGGCGCAGAAAATTGGCCTGGCGAGCGTATCCAGGGATGTGTTTCTGGATGATGAGCGCACGGAAGCGGCGATTTTCGCGCAACTGCAGACGGCGATCAGCCTGGCACGAAAGCAGGGCTCAGCCGTGATGATCGGGCATCCGTATCCGCAGACGCTGGCCGTTCTCGAGCGGGAACTGCCCAAGCTCAAAGCGCAGGGAATCGACTGGATCGATATCAAAATGATGATCAGCGTGCGCGGCAATCGCGCAACGGCTGCCCATGGGAAAGATGGGGTGTACCGCTAATCTGCCACACCACAGAACCACTGTGTGCGAGCCTGCTCGCGAAGAGGGAATGCCAGGCAACATTGATGTCGACTGACACGCCCTCTTCGCGAGCAGGCTCGCACATTTGAATGTTGTGTGTCAGAGATACTTCGCCATGATCTCGTCGACCACGCCTTCCTTGCGCAATTGATCCAGTGCCGCTTGCAGCTTGGCGACGGTCTCATCAGGGACATCCTTATTCAACGCCAGGTACAACTCGGCGCTGTTGAAGCGAAGCACCGTTTTGAGCCCGGTGATCCCTTCCTGGCGCGCCAGATAGCGCCCGGCCGGATCGCCGGTAGCCCACAGATCGATCTGCCCGCTGACCAGCTTCTTCGCGTTATCTTGATCGCGGAGCACAACGACAGGGTTGAGCCCCTGCTTGGCCAATGTCTCGGCAATCGCATCGCCCTTGTACGCGCCGATCTTGTATTTGCGCGCATCGTCCAGGGTTTCCAGATTGATCTTGCTATCCGCCTTCGCCAGCATGATCCAGTCGTCCGGACCGATAGGGCCGACCCACTTGAACAGATTTTCGCGATCCGGCAGCCGCGCCATCACAAATACGCCATAACCGGGTTTCTCGAGGGCGATTTTGTAGATTCGCTCCCAAGGAAAACGCAGCGTCAGGCTGTAGGTGATGTCGGCGCGTTTGAACATCTCACGGACAATGTCGACGGCAATGCCGTTGATGTTCTCGTCCTGAGCGAAGTTTTTGCCGTTCTTCGCCATGTTGTACGGAGGGAAGTTTTCCGTCAGCAACACCAGGCCAGTGTGGGGGCTCTCTGCAGCATGCGCCCCATTGATGAGCAATAGACAAGCGCTGGCGAGGACAAGAAGGCGTTTGAACATGTCTGGCTACCGAAATCCATGGCGTACCCAAGAGTGCCTTGAGCCCGCCATGATGTCCACTGGCCTGTATCGCTTGTTGAAGCGCTGTACGAAAAGTCCACCTTCCAACACAGTAGATCGTCGAGAAGGCAGTTTTCGCAGGGGCCTAACGCATCACGATGCCGCGATGCGCCATGTAGGCCTTGGCTTCCTGCACGGTGTATTCGCCGAAGTGGAAAATACTCGCCGCCAATACGGCGCTGGCGTGGCCTTCGAGAATGCCATCGGCCAAGTGCTGCAGATTGCCCACCCCGCCGGAAGCGATCACCGGAATGCCCAGAGCATCGCTGATGGCGCGGGTGACACCCAGGTCAAAGCCGTTTTTCATGCCGTCCTGGTCCATGCTGGTCAGCAGGATTTCACCGGCACCGAGGCCTTCCATCTTCTTCGCCCATTCAACCGCGTCGAGCCCCGTTGGCTTGCGACCCCCATGGGTGAAAATTTCCCAGCGCGGGGTTTCGCCCGGCAGTGAAACTTTCTTGGCGTCGATAGCGACGACGATGCACTGCGAACCGAAATGTTGCGCCGCTTCGCCAACGAATTCCGGGTTGAACACGGCTGCGGTGTTGATCGAAACCTTGTCCGCGCCGGCATTCAGCAAGTTGCGAATGTCCTGCACGGTCCGCACGCCACCGCCCACGGTCAGCGGGATGAACACCTGGCTGGCCATGCGTTCGACGGTGTGCAACGTGGTGTCGCGGCCGTCGACGCTGGCGGTGATGTCGAGAAAGGTAATCTCGTCGGCGCCCTGCTCGTCGTAACGACGGGCGATTTCCACCGGGTCACCGGCGTCACGAATGTTCTCGAACTTCACACCTTTGACGACCCGGCCGTTATCCACGTCCAGGCAAGGGATGATGCGTTTGGCCAGCGCCATGGTCAGTCCTCAGCCTTTGTACGAATCGCAGAAAGCTTGCGCTTCAGCGACATCGAGGGTGCCTTCGTAGATCGCCCGGCCGGTGATTGCGCCGATGATGCCTGGCGCCTTGGCGTCGAGCAGCGACTTGATGTCACCGAGGTTGTGGATACCGCCGGAAGCGATCACCGGAATCTTCGTCGCGGCGGCCAGCGCAGCGGTGAACGGTACGTTGCAGCCCTGCATCATGCCGTCTTTGGCGATGTCGGTATAAACGATCGCGGACACGCCGTCGGCTTCGAATTGCCTGGCCAGGTCGATCACCTGAATGGTGCTGATTTCAGCCCAGCCGTCGGTAGCAACGAATCCATCCTTGGCGTCCAGGCCAACAATAACCTTGCCCGGGAACGCGCGGCAGGCTTCAGCAACGAAGGCCGGATCTTTCACCGCTTTGGTGCCGATGATCACGTAGCTCACGCCCGCTTTCACGTAGTGCTCGATGGTTTCCAGCGAGCGAATACCGCCACCGATCTGGATCGGCAGGTTCGGGTAGCGCTTGGCAATGGCCGTGACGACTTCGCCATTGACTGGCTGGCCTTCGAAGGCGCCGTTCAGATCGACCAGATGCAGACGACGGCAACCGCCCTCCACCCACTTGGCAGCCATGCTCACCGGGTCATCGGAGAACACTGTGGAATCTTCCATGCGGCCCTGGCGCAGACGAACACAGGCACCGTCTTTGAGATCGATAGCGGGAATAATCAGCATCTGGCAAACCTTCAAATTCGAGTATTCAGCTTCGCTCGGAAATCAGTTTTTCTCGAGCGCCCACAAGTCGCTTTCGATGCTTTCGAACCTTTCTTTAAGGTGCGTCTGCACATCGAAAATCGCCCTGTTGTAATAGTGCGGCGCAATTTCACGGGTAAACAGCTCAAGGATTTCGGCCGCTTCGAACGAACCCAGGTCCAGCTCGAAGCGGTCTTCCATGAAGCGTTTGATCTTGTGATTGGCCTCGTTCTCCTGTTCGGGAGTGAGGGTCAGGATCGGCGGCTTCTTCTTGACGGCCATTTACCAGCGACCATCCCACGCCGCGAAGTTCTGCAGCAATTGCAGGCCATGGGTATGGCTCTTCTCCGGGTGGAACTGCACGGCGAAACGCGAGCCATCAGCCAGCGCCGCAGCAAAATCAACACCGTAGTGACCGCCACCCACCACCTGCCGGGCGTTGCCGGCCGCGATGTAGTAGCTGTGCACGAAATAGAAACGTGCCAGGTCCGGAATGTTGTGCCACAGCGGGTGACTCACCGTCTGCTTCACTTCGTTCCAGCCCATGTGCGGGACTTTCAGGTGTTCGCCGTCTTCATGCAGGTCTTTGCCGAAGAACTTCACCGCGCCCGGAAACAGGCCGATGCAGTCAACGCCATCGTTCTCTTCACTGCTGTCGAGCAAGGCTTGCATGCCCACGCAGATGCCGAGGAACGGGCGGTCCTGGCTGACTTCACGCACCAGCGAATCGAAGCCCAGGCGACGAATTTCCGCCATGCAGTCGCGAATCGCGCCGACGCCGGGGAAAACCACCCGGTCGGCTTCGCGAATCACGTCGGCATCGCTGGTGATCAAGACCTTGCCGGCACCGACGTGCTCAAGGGCCTTGGCCACCGAGTGCAGGTTGCCCATGCCGTAATCGATAACCGCGACCGTCTGCATTAGAGAACGCCTTTGGTTGATGGCATCTGACCCGCCATGCGGTCATCGAGCTCTACGGCCATGCGCAGGGCACGGCCGAACGCCTTGAACACGGTTTCGATCTGGTGGTGGGTGTTGGTGCCACGCAGGTTGTCGATGTGCAGGCTGACAAGGGCATGGTTGACGAAGCCCTGGAAGAATTCCTGGAACAGGTCAACGTCGAAACCGCCGACGGTGGCGCGGGTATAGGGAACATGCATCTGCAGGCCAGGACGGCCGGAGAAGTCGATCACCACACGCGACAGCGCTTCATCGAGCGGCACATAGGCATGGCCGTAGCGACGGATGCCTTTCTTGTCGCCGATGGCTTTGGCAAAGGCCTGACCCAAAGTGATACCGACGTCTTCCACGGTGTGGTGGTCGTCGATATGCAGGTCGCCCTTGCTGACAATATCCAGGTCGATCAGCCCGTGACGGGCGATCTGGTCCAGCATGTGCTCAAGAAAAGGTACACCGATATCAAATCGGGCCTTTCCGGTGCCATCCAGGTTGATCGAGGCTTTGATCTGGGTTTCCAGAGTGTCGCGCTCGACAGACGCCTTACGTTCGGCCATCACCAGCTCCGCAAAATCATTGGGCGAAAAAGGCAGCCATTATAGGGGCGCGGGCGAGAAACAGAAACACGAGAGGTGATATCCCTGACGGAGTGAATCCGGCGCTGTCAGCGATATACATGTCAGTACAAGCAGAATTCGCCGGATCACCACAAAAACAAATGTGGGAGCGAGCCTGCTCGCGAAGGGGCCAACACATTCAACATCTCTGTCTACAGTCAGACCGCTTTCGCGAGCAGGCTCGCTCCCACAGAGGGTGATGCGTTTACTTAGTGGAACAGGACCGCCGTCTTCTGCAAGGTCACCCAAACACCCCACGCCAACGGAATACCCACCACCAGCCAGGCAGCCACCGCCAACGGCTTGGTGCCCGCCCCCGCTTTCCACTCCAGCACAGTGCTGTTGTCAGCCCCCTTATCGTGGCCCAGCGCCTGTTCGGCGGCCAGTTCAGCGTCAGTCATGAAGTACTTGTCAGCCACTGGACGTACCAGCAGGTTACAGATGAAACCCAACACCAGCAGGCCCGCCAGGATGTACAGCGTGATGTCGTAAGCCGCTGCGCGCTCCACGCCGATGCTCAACTGATATTCGCGCAGGTAGTTCACCAACACCGGACCCAACACGCCCGCTGCTGCCCAGGCAGTCAGCAGACGGCCATGGATCGCGCCGACCATTTGTGTACCGAACAGGTCCGCAAGATAGGCCGGAACGGTCGCAAAACCACCGCCGTACATCGACAGGATGATGCAGAACGCTGCCACGAACAGTGCAACGTTGCCCAGGTGACCGAGGTTCGGGATCAGCGCATACAGCGCAAAACCCAGGGCGAAGAACACGAAATAAGTATTTTTGCGGCCCAGGTAGTCCGAGAACGAAGCCCAGAAAAAGCGGCCGCCGATGTTGAACAGACTCAGTAAACCGGTGAAACCGGCCGCAATCGCCGCAATCGAGGCCAGCTGTGAAGCATCAAGTTGACCGAACGTCAGGTCGTTACCGAGTAATTTACCGGCGAACACTTCCTGCAACAGTGGCGAAGCCATGCCGAGGATGCCGATACCGGCGGACACGTTCAGGCACAACACCAGCCACACCAGACGGAATTGTGGAGTCTTCCACGCCACATTCACATGGACGTGACGGTGCGTGATCATCGCGTTCGACGCTTTTTTCGCCGGAGCGGTCCAGCCTTCTGGCTTCCAGCCGGTTGGCGGAACGCGGTAGGACAAGGCGCCGCCGATCATGAACACAAAGTAAATCGCGGCCATCACCAGAAAGCTCTGCCACACGCCTACGCTGTCTGCCGACGCGAAGTGGCCCATCAGCGCTGCAGCCAGTGGAGCACCCACCATCGCGCCACCACCGAAACCCATGATCGCCATGCCGGTCGCCATGCCACGCTTGTCCGGGAACCACTTGATCAGGGTCGAGACTGGCGAGATGTAACCCAGGCCCAGGCCGATACCGCCAATGACCCCGGAGCCGACCCACATCAGCCAAATCTGGTGGGTATAAATCCCCAAGGCCGAAATCAGCAGACCGCCGCACCAGCACAGTGCGGAAACAACGCCAGCCTTGCGCGGACCGGCGTGTTCCAGCCAGCCACCCCAGATCGCGGCCGAGCAGCCAAGGAAGATGAAGAACAGGGTGTAGATCCAGCCGAGCATCGAGATCGGCCAGTCGCATTGCGACGAGAAGATTTGCGAAATGAAGCTCATGTCAGGGGCACAGGTTACAGATTTGGTGACACCCAAGGCTTTGGACAGTGGCAGCCAGAACACCGAGAAGCCGTACGCCATGCCAATGCACAGGTGGATAGCCAGCGCGGCCGGCGGTACCAGCCAACGGTTAAAACCGGGCTTGGCGATGATGCGCTCCTTGGACAGGAACGCGGGCGGGGCGGTTTTAAGGCCGTCCGCCGTTATGCTCGTGGTCATTGTGTATCCCCCAATTATTAGTAGGGTTCGCCAGCCGTTCCTCATCCCGGCCTTTATGCACGCGGGCATGACCGTTTTCTCGACGAAGCATCATTTTGATGCGACATCTCGTCGCAGAAGGACGGACGAACCGGCAGAGGTTACCATTTGCACGTGACAGAAAAATCAATCTGACATCACCTATCCCTGTCATCTCTTACACAACCCGCACGGGAACCACCATGCCTATCATTGTCGAGCCGCTGAACGAAGCCACTTACCAGGATCAGCAGGACCTGCAAAAGATCTACCGCGATGCGCCGGACTGGTTGTTCGCTCCATTCGCCGCAGACGTGCAGTTGATCGAAGCCTGCTTGCGCGATGGTTCGCTGATTGGCGGTCGTTTCAACGATCGCCTGTTGGGCGCGGCACGCCTGCAGCGGCACCAGGACGTATGGCATCTGTCCCAACTATGTGTAAGAAAAATCACCCGTCGCCGTGGCGTCGCCGAGCGCCTGGTGAGCGAAGCGCAGAAGATGGCGTTGCAATCGGGTGCGACCTTGCACTTGCTGGCGCCTGCCGGACACCTTGAAGCTCAGGCACTCGCGGCAAAACTGAAAATGCCGCTGGATGTACTGCCGACGTGATCGCTGACCGGTCGTTCGTTTTGGAGCGCTATACTCCCCGGCTATATTTCGAATTCGTTTAACTACAAGGACTCGCCCATGAAAGCGTTCGGCAAAATCCTGGGTCTGGTACTTCTCGGGCTGTTGCTGATCATTGTGGCGCTGGGCTTTGCCCTGACGCACTTCTTCGATCCCAACGACTATAAAGACGAGATTCGCCAGATTGCCCGCGACAAGGCCCACATCGAGCTGACGCTCAATGGCGATATCGGCTGGAGCCTGTTCCCATGGCTGGGCCTGGAATTGCACGAAGCCAGTGTCGCGACCCTGGTCAAACCCACCGAGCCGTTCGCAGATTTGCAGATGCTCGGCCTCTCCGTGCGTGTACTGCCGCTGCTGCGCCGTGAAGTACAAATGAGCGATGTGCGCGTCGAAGGCTTGAACCTGCGCCTGAACCGCGACAAGGACGGCCATGGCAACTGGGAAGACGTTGGCAAGGTCCCGGCGCCAGCCAGCCCGACCACACCTCCCGCCACCACCCCCGAATCAACGGCGCAGGCCCCTGCCCCAGCGGAAAAACCGGCCCAGCCAATCCGTCTGGACATCGACAGCCTGACCGTCAACAACGCCCGCGTTGAATACAACGACGAGAAAACCGGCAAGCAGTTCAGCGCCGAAAGTATTCAGCTCAGTACAGGCCCGGTTCACGACTCCACCAACATCCCGGTCAAACTTACTGCGTTCCTCGGCACCAACCAGCCGGTTTTGCGAGTACGTACGGAGTTCAACGGCGAACTGCGGTTCGAGCGTGCATTGCAGCGCTACAAACTCGAAGACATGAAGCTGACCGGCGAAGTCGCTGGCGATCCGCTGCAAGGCAAAACCATCACCTTCGCCGCCCAGGGCCAGTTGCTGTTGGATAAAGCAGCGAACGTCGCCGAATGGACCGGCATCAAGATCTCTGCCAACCAACTACGTGCCTTGGGTGAGTTGAAAGTCAACAACCTCGACAAGACCCCGCAAATCAACGGCGGCATTTCGATTGCCCAGTTCGACCTGGCGAAATTCGTCGACAGCATCGGGCAGACACTGCCGGCCATGGCGGAAGGCAGCCTGAGCAAAGTCGAATTGGTCAGCCGCATTGCCGGTACGCCGACCAGTGTGTCGTTCGACAACATCAACCTGAAAGTCGATGACAGCAGCTTCAGCGGCCGCATCGCCGTCGAGGATTTCGCCAAGCAATCGTTGCGCGCGGTGCTCAAGGCCGACACGTTCAACGTCGACCGCTACCTGCCGCCGAAATCTGCCGAAGCCAACAGCGCGACGCAGGTCCGTAAGGCCGAAGTGGCCAGCACCGAAGCCACTGCCCTGGCCGGCACCGGCAGCACACCACTGCCCGAAAAACCGACCAAAGGCCCGTGGAGCACCACGCGCCTGTTACCAGTGGAACGGCTCAGCCGACTTGATGTGGATGCTGACTTGACCTTCGGCCAGCTGACCCTCGACAAACTGCCGATCCAGAACGCGGCACTCAAGGCCACGGGCCAGGGTGGCCTGCTGACGCTGGAGACCTTGCGCGGTGATCTGTACGACGGCAACTTCGACGCCAAGGGCACCCTCGACGTACGCCAGCAAGTGCCCGCGCTGAACCTGCAAACCAACATCAGCAAAGTGCCTGTGGACAAGATTCTCGAGAGCCAGGGTAAAAATCCACCGGTCAAAGGTCTCGTCACGCTCAGCAGCAACCTGACCAGTAGCGGCAACAGCGAGAGCGCACTGATCGACAGCCTCAACGGTACTGCCAGCTTCGTCATCAACAACGGCGTGTTGCTCAACGCCAACCTCGAACAGCAACTGTGCAAAGGCATCGCCACGCTAAACCGCAAAACCCTGAGCGGCGAGCCACGGGGCAAGGACACACCGTTCCAGGAACTCAAGGGCAGCCTGATCTTGCGCAACGGCGTGGCCAGCAACCCGGACCTGAAAGTCCGTGTCCCTGGCATGAGCGTCAAAGGCGACGGCGATGTCGACCTGCGGGTGCTGGGCATGGATTACCGCGTGGGCGTTATCGTCGAAGGCGACAAGAGCGACATGCCGGACCCGGCCTGCCAGGTCGGCGAGAAGTTCGTGGGCATCGAGTGGCCGCTGCGCTGCCGTGGCCCACTGGAGCTGGGCGCCAAAGCCTGCCGTCTCGACAACGAACGCATGGGCCAGGTCGCGAACAAACTGGCGGGTGAAAAAATCGGCGAGAAAATCGACGAGAAACTTGGCGACAAGGTCAGCCCGGAACTGAAAAACGCGTTGAAGGGGCTGTTCAAGCGATGAATGCCGAGCAGTTTTCATCAGCAGTGCTCGATTGGTACGACCGCCACGGCCGCCACGATTTGCCCTGGCAACAAGGCATCACCCCGTATCGGGTGTGGGTCTCGGAAATCATGCTGCAGCAAACCCAGGTCAGCACCGTGCTGAACTACTTCGACCGTTTCATGGCCTCGCTGCCAACGGTTGAAGCCCTGGCTGCCGCACCCGAAGATGAGGTGCTGCACCTGTGGACTGGCCTCGGCTACTACACCCGTGCGCGCAATCTGCAAAAGACCGCGAAGATCGTCGTCGCCGAATATCGCGGCGAATTTCCACAGGATGTGGAGAAGCTTGTGGACCTGCCGGGCATCGGCCTGTCCACGGCCGGTGCTATCGCCAGCCTGAGCATGGGACTGCGGGCGCCGATCCTCGACGGCAACGTTAAACGGGTGCTGGCGCGGTTTACAGCCCAAGAGGGTTACCCCGGCGAGCCCAAGGTCGCCAAACAGCTGTGGGCGAACGCTGAGCGCTTTACGCCGCATGACCGGGTCAATGCCTACACCCAGGCGATGATGGATTTGGGCGCCACGCTGTGTACTCGCAGCAAACCGAGTTGCCTGCTCTGCCCGCTTGAAAAGGGATGCGAAGCACACCTGCTTGGCCTGGAAACGCGCTACCCCGTCCCCAAGCCACGCAAAGCCGTGCCACAGAAGCGCACGCTGATGCCGATGCTCGCCAACGGCGACGGCGCCATTCTGCTTTACCGGCGGCCTTCCACGGGTTTGTGGGGCGGACTCTGGAGCCTGCCGGAACTCGACGACCTCGATGACCTGCAACATCTGGCGTTGCAGCACTCGCTGGAACTGGGCACGCAACAAGCGCTGCCGAGCCTGGTGCACACCTTCAGTCATTTTCAGTTATCCATCGAACCCTGGCTGGTTCAGGTCCAGGAAGCCGGCCATCACGTGGCCGAGGCCGACTGGCTCTGGTATAACCTCGCCACCCCGCCGCGCCTGGGCCTTGCCGCCCCGGTCAAAACCTTGCTCGAACGCGCGGCCGCCGTATTGAACGCAGGAGAGTCGTCATGACCCGCACCATCATGTGCCGCAAGTACAAAGAAGAATTGCCCGCCCTGGAACGCGCTCCCTTCCCGGGCGCAAAAGGCCAGGACATTTTTGACCACGTCTCGGCCAAGGCCTGGGCCGACTGGCAGAAACACCAGACCCTGCTGATCAACGAAAAACGCCTGAACATGATGAATGCCGAAGACCGCAAATATCTTCAGGGCGAGATGGACAAGTTCTTTTCCGGCGAGGAATACGCCAAGGCTGACGGCTACGTTCCACCCGCTGAATAATCCCCGTTTTTCGGGGGTCGGATCGTAAGCGACGGTAATAATTAAAATTTTTTTCAAAACTTTGTTGACGACCCCCTGAAAAAACAGTTTAATGCGCCCCGTTGCCCAGATAGCTCAGTCGGTAGAGCAGGGGATTGAAAATCCCCGTGTCGGCGGTTCGATTCCGTCTCTGGGCACCAAAATACCGAAAAACCCCAAGCGAAGATGATTCCTTGGGGTTTTTTATTGCCTACGATTTAATGGCTGCTGGACCATTTCTGGACCAAGGCGCTTCGTCAGTGTGATTGAAAGGCGTCCAACGGACTTTCGGTACCGGACCCAAAACTGAATAGTTTTAATCTGATTTAAATTGTCAGGCTGAGAGCCTCACTCAGACAAGCTGAGACGTCGGCAATACAGTCCGCCCCAGCGCAGCCCTTTCGTTCCCCCTGGCACGCCACAGGGCCTCTGAGCACTTTCTACCGCCTCGCACTCCAGACGCTTACAAGTCACTCGGTATGCGCGGCGGCAGGACGCTACAGTGCACATCAAGAACCGAGAACCAAGGCAACCGAGCGGCTCTCCATCTCAAATGAAAAGCCCAATAGCGTTGACCCTCCTTTTTAGTTCAAGCCTATAGACCCCATCCAACAACAATAACTCCCCTGCCTCGAAGACTTCATTTTTGTTGAAGCCTCGAACTGCTCGGACAGCCGCACTGGTGTCCACCACTTCACACATGACTAAATAACATGGACATCCCGCCTGTAGCTGCCGCGTATGACGCCGGCGCTCGTCAGCTCCCAAGCTACTCGATTGCAGGCCTTCGTCAAAAATCCAGATGTATCGTTTACTACCGATTTTTTTGGAGCCATCCTGCCAAACACGCAAAAAAATCACACCATCAGAATCTCTGACGCTGCCCCACGACCAGCGCGGGTTGTTGAGAGGAGCACCAAGCCTTTCAAAAAATCCAGATAGAGTCATATGCGGGTATCCCCATAAATCACGAAAAAGGCCAATTGATATGCTGCGTTTTTTTGTACGCATAGCTAACAGCCTTTAGCGCGCCCTAACATTTACGATTTTTTTTAATGATGCTGCTTGCTCATTTTTCATAGACTCAAATGTCACCCAGTACGCGCGGCACGCATAAACCAGCCCCTTGAGTCGAAATAGGACAAAATACTGGACCTCCGATGCAACTGGTTAATTGCACCGACTTGCGCACCCATTTGCATTCGACTAATCAGTCATTTGCATCGGCCTTGACCAGTACCCTTCGTGGCCCTGACCGGCAGAGATCGGCCGATTCTGTTGAAAAAGTCGGCCATTGTTTGCGCATCAGAAAAGTACGCGTCCGAGATTGAAATCTTTACTTTTGGCAAAGGCATCCGGACTCGGATTTCACGTAGCAGCATGCGAAAAAAGGCGTTTCACCATTAAATGATCATGCAGTTTGGGCAGACCGACCTTTTCAACAGAATCGGCCAATAGCAGCCGTTCGGATGAGGCCGTCTCATTGTTCTTGTCGAAATAGAGGAATTGAGTTTAGTCTCCTAAACGCTGATTTTTTCAATGGCGCCGTAATTTCACAATACTCATACTATGGATGGTTACAGTTGCTCAAGAACGAGCGAAGTGAGCTTAGATGTCCACAACCCTTCCACATGCGGCTTGGTTAAAAAAAGCTGACCACAAAGTCACAACATCAGATGGTGTGTCTGTCGACGTTTTTGAGCTTCAAATAGAACTTAGTGCTGCTCCAATTCTCAGCGCTTGGGCGAAGTCATTTCGTCAGCACTACTGCCTTGACGCGCAGATAGACCGTCTCCGAAGGGGCACCGGTAAGTCTTGCGCTGAATACCTAACAGATATGGTATTTCCAGATGAATCGCACGATTTCGGACCAGCGACACGCTCCGGAGATTTTGCCGAAATCCTCATTGCTGATCTTCTTGAACGTCAGTTTGGATTCTGGGCTCCTAGAACGCGTTATGACGATAAGCTTGTTCGTAACGAGTCACCAAAAGGCACGGATGTGCTGGCGTTCAAATTTCATGGTGCAAGTCCTTCAAAACCCTCCCGTAAAGACGTTTTGGTTTCTTTCGAATCTAAGGCACAACTTAGCGGCAAGAAGGCTGTCGCTCCGTTCGCAACGCCTACAATTCCCAGTTCGTTCAACGCCTTTTCTAGGTTCCATCCGTTTACTCGCATCAACCGATCAATCTTTCGATTGGCCTCGGGTGACAGTCGCTCTCTTTCAAAAAGCATTCAGCCCTCCAGAGGGGCTTCAACCCACGATATCTTGTTCTTGGTCCTGCAGAGCTCTTCAATGGCACCGTTGGCGACTGCCCATTCGATGACTTCATAGAGATACGTCGCGTGTTGACGTCTGGATTTGTTGACGGCTTTGTGCAGGATGCGATCCAGCACAGGTTCGAAACGAACCTGTGCTGGGATATCCCGTTTTTGGTTTGGGTCCTGGTACAAAGCGTTATACCGCGAGCTTGGAGAGTGTCTAGAAAACCCGGGGCGATTCAGGCGACATATTGAGTCAAA
This sequence comes from Pseudomonas sp. IT-P253, assembly GCF_949768125.1. Taxonomy (NCBI): domain Bacteria; kingdom Pseudomonadati; phylum Pseudomonadota; class Gammaproteobacteria; order Pseudomonadales; family Pseudomonadaceae; genus Pseudomonas; species Pseudomonas sp. IT-P253. Next base: position 228,308 of record NZ_CATKPT010000033.1, read on the forward strand.
CTCGAAGCCTAATGGTCTCATGAGACCAACTACAACCAGTGCTGGCAAGCATGAAATTGCGAACGTTTACGCCGTGTGCACACCTTGTGTGGGGATATTCGCCAGCCAGCGATCGGATCTTGAGAATCAGACGAAGGAAATAGTCCAACCAACTTTTCCCGCCATACCAATAGAACTCAAAAAATGGCAAACGCTCGCCGGCATTAAAACACCGACAAGCGCCAAAAGTTCGTGATTAAATTATTCAGAACAACTTTTTCAGTTCCTCTGTAAAACCAGATACTTTTTTATCCGGGTTCTTTTTGCACAACTTTACAAATTCAGGGAGAACCTCCGCTTTAACTTTTTCTTTAGTGAAAGACCCCCCATTTGAATTAATATTCTCGTCGACTGAAACCCAAAGTACGACTGGGGCTTGGGCTGACGGGGGCGCTACAAGGAACTCCTTACACGTCATATCATCGGCATTAGTCGTCGCAGCATAAACACCGCTGACGGAGGAAAGCATCAAGCTAGCCAGGGCCATATTGCAAAAAACCTTATGAGTCATATCAAGCATCTCCACAAATTTGAATAAAACCTCTGTATATACAGAGATAAAATAAGGCATTAATTTATGCTAAAAAACTTATATTTAGCGAAACAAGTATAGACGGTTTCACACAGTGTCAATATCAGTTTTCAATATATGACATTCACATTCAGAACAACCCGACAGCATTGACATACAGCCTTCCTTCAAAAAAAGTAGCATCAGGGTGACACTGAAAGCGAGATTCCCCCAAAAAAGAAGAGCTAGAATTCAGCATCTTCCCTACACCAACGTCGAGTGGTAGTGCGGTGGTTGCTGATGAGGAAGTTTCTAAAATGATTGGTGAGCAGCACAGAAAATCTGCTGCTTTTGAAATGGAAGCTTTCGCGGTTTACGAAGCGTGCCGGATAGCCCAAAGCCAACCTCTATTCTTTAGTGCTAAATCCGTTGTTGATGATGGGAGCATAACTAAAGGAGATCATTTTCACCGGGGCGCAGCATCAATTTAACAGGGAGTTGGTGTCCGGTTTTGTAGGGGCAAGTCCAGGGATCTATCTCAACTTCTGAGATCGGACAGGTTTTTGGATACGGTCCCCAATCCTATATTGGCACTTCTCTACCGTTGGTTTTCTTCCGCGTACAGTGACAAGTTTAATGTACACGGAGGTCATTACTATGCGGGTTATGAAACTAAAAATCCGCTTAACCATATGTCACGCGGTGCGTGCGGTGCATCAAAAACCATCCGTAATCCGCCTGCCACGCTCCGGTGCTCCTCCGGTACGTCCGGAAGCTTTTGAAGCCATCTGGTCCATTTCTGGCCGGAATTGACCGCCCCGCATTTCAGATCGGGCCAGGAAATCCAGGCGTTTTTCACATGCGGCCGGGCTTTCACAGGTTTTGAAAATCCCCGTGTCGGCGGTTCGATTCCGTCTCTGGCACCAAATACCGAAAACCCTGAATCGCAAGATTCAGGGTTTTTTTATGCCCGGGATTTGATGAGGGGCTATTCCAGCCACCCTCCAAGCGCCTGACGAAGCCTCAATTCCCTACCTCCTGTCGCCACGCCAGCAAGCGCCTGTAACGGTTGCCGGCGCCGAGTCCCGAGAAACGTCAGACATAGGTGATCAGCCCTTCTTGGCAGCCTCTTGGGTCTGTCGGAACGCTCCGTATGATTTAACGGAAATGGATGACATACGCTGATCATCAGATTGGGCAGAATCGGATGAGGAGCTGCCGCATAACCGGGAGCAGAGACACCACAGGGATGTAGACAATGACTGGCGCCATCAAACAAGACGTCGAAACCACTGAGTTTGTTACTGAACAAGAAATCAGAACGTTCAGCTTTGATATTCGGCAGTCAACATTGCTTCATGAGTTCGCCAAAGAACTGGCCGCCATCGGCGGGCCGCAGGCACCAGGAGCCAAGTCCAAAGCCTCTCTGGCAGCCACCGAATTGAAGTTCTCATTTTCGAAAGACCAATGCGAACTGCTGGATGCCTACGCCGATGGCCTTGTTTGCGTGTTGATCTTTGAAGGGCTGCAGAAAATCACCGATGTCAGCCCTCCAAATGAACTACCAGACCTGACCTCCCTGGAAAATCGATACGACGTCCTTTGCCTGGCCGCCCGTAATCAGATCTTGTTGAAGTTGGTGGATAACAGCGCCTTTGCCTACGACATGGACAACGAAGGAAAACTGGTTCGACTGGTGGCCAACTTCAAGGGCGGCGGACTGACCATAATCCCTGCCGAGCCGGACACCAAAGAACTGAGCTCCCACTCCGGCCTGGCGCTCGGCCCGCATACCGAGGCGCCTTACTGGTGCGCCGTAAACGCGAAAGACGGGCACTCTCCGTCGCCGTCGTCGCTCATACTCTCGGCCCTGTGGAATCCAAATGGAGAACCGACCTCAGTCATGCCGCTGCTACCCGTACTGGAAAAAATCGGCGTAACCAACTGCCTTGCACTAACTACAGGGAATTTTCAGTTCACCCGCAGTGACTCCTTCGTCAGTGGCAAGGGAGAGGATGGTCGCAATGTTTCGATTCTGGAGTTCGATGACAAAGTCGGGATCGCCGCCCGTTTCAACTCATACCGTTTTTCGGTCAACGACAACGCCTCAAATTTTGTCAAACAGGCCTACGCCGCCCTTTGCCAGAGTGTAGGCGAAGCCACCCCTGTCAAATACACACTGACGCAAGAGTCGGCCCTGCTCATCAATAACATCCGGGCCCTGCACTGTCGCGATGCCATAAAAGACAACAGACGTGTTCTGGTGCGCATTTTCGGCCTGTCGAAATTCTCTTCTCCGCTTGTGATTTCAGAGGACCCGTTGCAGCTGCAGGGCTGATTTTTGTTACACGTTCAGACTGTTGAATGGCCAGACATGTGGATGACTGGCCAATAATCGTAAAAGAGGGAATGTGATGTCTTGGGATCTAATTGGCCTGTTAGCGCTCGTCGCATTTTGCGCCGGATTTTTTGATGCGATTGCAGGTGGTGGCGGACTGATAACCTTGCCTGCACTGTTTTTGGCCGGAGTAGACCCCATCAGTGCGATTGCAACGAACAAGTTCCAGGCCGCTTCGGCCACTATTTCCGCAACGATAACCTTTGCTTGCAAAGGCATGATCGAGTGGCGCGAAGGCCGCTTCCTGGTTATTTGTGGATTTATTGGCGGCGCCAGTGGTGCCTTGCTGGTCAGCTCTATTGATAAGCGCTATCTGGAAGTTTGCGTGCCTATCATGCTGATTCTGGTGGCCATCTATTTTGCGTTCTCGCCAAAGCTGGCCAATGAAGATCGACGCAAGAGAATCGGCATTCTGCTTTTTTCGTTTACCGTGGCGCCGATCCTGGGCTTTTACGACGGTATATTTGGCCCCGGTGTGGGCTCTTTCTTCATTGTCGGGTTCGTACTTCTCTGCGGTTTGGGCATGATGCGGGCCATGAGCTTTACCAAACTTGCCAACGCTTCATGCAACCTGGGCTCTCTGGCTGTCTTCATGACCAAAGGTGTGATTGTCTGGCCGATTGCCCTAGCCATGGCTTTGTCAGCCTTCATCGGTGCTCAATTGGGTGCACGAGCCGCTGTTCGGGTCGGCCCACGGTTGATTAAACCCATGTTGATCGTGGTCTGCTGCGCCTTGGCCATCAAGCTGCTAAGCGTAGAAACCAATCCTTTACGCGTTGCGGTCATGCATTCATTAGCTTCGTTATGATCACAGATCTCCTGAATAAGTAGCCTGCAACCCTCAGTTATCACTGTTCCAGTGAAAAACCAGATTACGAGGGGTGCCGCTTCCGACGTCCGTAGTGTCACGCCGCTCCTGACCATTGCGCGTCGCGATAACGACATACTTGCCGGGAGGTAGTTGAACGTAAACCAACGGTCCAGCCTGACTCAACGTCAGTACCGTCTGCCCTGGTGCTTTCTGAATGAGCAGATCCACATCGGGAATGTATTTGTTCTCCGCTCCGATGGAGAAGGTCATGTGCAGGTTGTAGCCGGTGGTTTGCTGGATGGCTTTCGACTCATCCTCACCGATACCGCCGGACAGGTAATTGATCCCGTTTTGCTCTTGTCGCTGGACTTGCACACCGGCATTGTCGACGGGCTCAAGGCTGGCAGCCAGCGACATGACCGGGATCATCAACAGGCCAATGGCCGCGATAGGCAGAAGGAATGCACGAATGTGTTTCATAAGAGTGACTCCCGGGCTCCCAAAAAGCCCACTGATTACCCTATTTATGATTTCCCTGCGTACGACCAGTTTTAGATTGATTTGACCTTGGGTTCACTTCGAATTGGACTACACCCGACAAGCATCCCCCGCCGAAAATAAAAATCGCGACCGGCGCCCACAAAAAAACCGCTTCCTGCGGTTTTTTTGGTCGTGCGTTTTGGAAGTTATTAATCAGAGGCGTATTGAGCATTGCTCCAGTGAATGTTCAGCTCATGGGCATGACCGTTTCCGACTTCAACAGTGCTGCGCCGCACTTCCCCGTTACGCGTGGTGACCACCGTATATTTACCAGCGGGAAGCTGTACATAGACCAGAGGACCGGCCTGATCCAGAGTAAAGACGGTATGGCCTTGCGGGCTCTGAATGACCACGTTCGCATCGGGCAGGTATTCATTTGCCTGGCCGACAGAGAAGCTCATGTGCAGGTTGTATCCATGGGTCTGTTGAATATACCGCGACTCATCCAGACCGATGCCTCCTGACAGGTAGCTAATTCCATTCTGCTGTTCTTGCTGAATCTGCACACCAGCAGTGTCGACAGGTCCCGCAGGCGTCGCAGAGTGAGCCATGGCAGGAAACATCAACACACCGACAGCAGCGATGGGCAACATGAATGAATGGATATATTTCATGATGACGACTCCCGGATTCCGAAGAATCCAATCGTTACACTTTTTAGATTTCTGGCCGCGTTCACAAGTTTTAGATTGATTCGAACCCAAGAAAGCCGGGAATAGGACTGGGGGTTGTATTCCTCAATTGTTCATAAGCCGCGCGAAGAACTATGGTTGGTAGCTACCCGCAAAGGTCCAAAACCAATGAATTTGCAGGACATGCCTATACGGGCACCGGCTCAATTTGAGTTAACGCCGCCTACTTGCAGTGGTCCCTTCAGAGAACCCGCTTCCGACGGCTTTCTCATCGGCGGTTACACCTGGCAGCACGCCGATCAGGACACATCCCGCCCGGTAGTCATCATCAACGCCGCCACCTCCGTGCGCTGCCGTCACTACTCGCGCTTCGCCGAATACCTGTTCACCAACGGCTTCAACGTGATCACCTATGACTACCGCGGCATCGGCGAATCGCGACCCGCCTCGTTGAAAGGACTCGACGCCTCTTGGTCTGACTGGGGCGCGCTGGATTTCGAGGCGATGCTCAAGCGCGCTCAGCGTGAGTTTCCGGGTCAGCCTATCGACGTCGTCGGCCATAGCTTTGGAGGCTGCGCAGCGGGGCTGGGAGCGTCCGGGCATCTGATCCGGCGTCTGGTGACCGTTGGGGCGCAATTCGCTTACTGGCGCGATTACGCGCCCGCGCATCGCTGGCGGATGTTTGGCAAATGGCACCTGGTGATGCCCTTGGTGACGATGCTTTGCGGATACTTCCCCGGAAAGCGCCTGGGCTGGCTGGAAGACACGCCAGCCGGCGTGGTCCGCGACTGGAGCACGTCCACCGCACGGTACGAGAAACGCCCCAGCGGTCGTCTGATCCACGCAAGAGACGGCCGACTGCCCTTCGCCAACGTCACCGCGAAAACCCTGGCCATCAGCATCAGCGACGATCCCTACGGCACGATTGCCGCCATCGAGCGCCTGCTCGACTACTTCACCGACGGCACCCACACTCACCTGCGCATCGCCCCCGAAGACATCGGCAAAGAAGAAGTCGGACATTTCGCCTTTTTTCGTAGCGCATACCAAGCCACACTATGGCCCATTGCATTGTCCTGGCTGCAAACCGGCGACCTGGGCCCCGACACCCCCGGGCGGCGACTGCCACGCAACTGATCGACCTGCCCACTCAACGAGATATGGAACGACGCCCATGGCCTCCGCCAACAAGCAGAACAAACGCGCCACCCGCGCCAAAACCAAAGCCAAGCAGAACCGCACCCAACGGGCTGCCGCGCCGGTCGAGCTGGATCCGAACGACGATCGCATAGACTTTGAATCGGTGGACCTGACCGACATGTTCAAAGAAATGATCGACGCGCAAAAGATCAGCCAACAAGCCATGTGCACGGCCTTTCTTGAACACCCGCTGATCGCGCTGGTGCTGGAGCAGGAAGGCGCAGAGACGGCGACAGACTTCATCATCGCCGCGCTGATCGAATATCGCCAATGGTCCACCGAAGTGGACGAAGCCGGCGCCTTGGCCTGGATCGAATCCCCAACCTTTCAGGTTGATTACGTGGCGGCCTCCGAAGCCATCGCGGCCCAAAACCAACAGAAACCGAACTGAGTCCTCATGGCATCCCTGAACAAGCAACAGAAACGCGCCAAACGCGCCAAGATCAAAGCCAGACAAATCAACATCCACGGCAGAAAGCCCGCCCCACTGGACGATGACCTGGGCGACATCGGCGAGCCGATCCCGGAATACACCCTGGCGATGTTCAGCAAAATGCGCGACGCGGAAGCCATCAGCCGCAACGACATGCTGCTGACCCTGCTGTCGGACCTCGCCGCAATCATCAGCGACCGTCCAGAATTGCTGGACATGGAAAACGCCGACAACGAAGCCATGGCCGCCACCCACCTTGCCGCCGACATGCTGATCGACTACCGCATGTGGACCGACGGCATGGACCGCGACACGGCTCAGGCCTGGCTGACCGATCCGCAGTTCATCACCGACTTCGGCGATGCACTGGACAGCTATCGTCAGTCGCTGGACGCGCAGGAAGAAAAGGGCGAGTAAACACCCATAACAGGCGGACGCAGGCTTCGGCAGCTACAAGGTGTGCGCTGTTGCTTAATTGACCGGCATCAGCCAGTAAGAAACAAAAACGGCCGCTTGTCATCACTGACAGCGGCCGTTTTGCGTTACGCGGTATGAATCAGTTCAGTACCACTGCGCCACGCTTTTCCAGCTGGCGACGGCGAGCCACAAACAAGCCGGCAGCCACCACCAACACGCTCAGCAGACCGGTCGCGAGGATCTCCACGCGATGGGCTTCCTGGAACAGCATGATGGTCAGTGCGCCAACGATGAAGATGATCACCGCGTAGGTCAGGCCTGGGAACAGCCACATGCTGAAGGCGATTTTTTCACCGCGAGCCATACGCTGTTTGCGCATGCGCAATTGCGAAATCGCGATCACCAGGTACACCAGCAACGCGATGGCGCCAGAGCTGGCCAGCAGGAATTCGAACACCGCAGCCGGGGCCACGTAGTTGGCGAATACCGCGAGGAAGGCAGCTGCGGTAGACAGCATCACGGCCCAATACGGCGTGCCGCTGCTGTTGGTGCGCTGGGAAACGGCCGGCGCATCACCGCGCTTGCCCAGGGAGAACATCATGCGCGAAGCGGTGTACAACGCCGAGTTCAGGCAGCTTGTTACCGCAACCAGAACAACGATGTCGACGATCAGCTTGGCATTCGGGATGCCCATGCGTTCCAGCACAGTCTGGTAGGAACCGACGCTAGCCAGGATCGGGTCATTCCATGGCACCAAGGCCACAACGATGAAGATCGATACGAGGTAGAACAAGCCAATCCGCCAGATGACCGAGTTGGTCGCCTTGGAGATTTGCTGGCCAGGGTTCTTCGATTCCGCGGCCGCGATGGTCACGATCTCGGTGCCCATGAAGGAAAACATGGTGGTCAGAATCGCGCCCAGTACAGCGCCCATGCCGTTTGGCAGGAAGCCTTGCGTGTCAAACAGGTGCGAAACACCGCTGACCTGGCTGCTCGGCAGGAAGCCGAAGATCGCCAAAACGCCAAGACCAATGAAACCAATGATCGCCACGACTTTGACCAGGGCGAACCAGAACTCGAACTCACCGTAGTTCTTCACACTGAACAGGTTGGTTATTGTCAGCAGCAAAGTGATGATCAACGTGAAGGCCCAGATCGCCACATTCGGGAACCAGGCATGCAGGATGGTCGCGGCGGCGTTGGCTTCCAGCGGGATGACCAGCACCCAGAACCACCAGTACAACCAACCGATGGTGAAACCGGCCCAGTGACCGATCGCGCGATCGGCGTACGTCGAGAAGGAGCCTGTGTCTGGCGACGCGACGGCCATCTCGCCGAGCATGCGCATAACCAGTACTACCAGAGCACCGGCGGCGGCGTAGGCCAACAGCACGGCTGGACCGGCTGCGGCAATGGCGTGACCCGAGCCGACGAACAGGCCGGCGCCAATAACACCGGCAATCGACAACATCGTCACATGACGCGGTTTGAGCCCCTGTTCGAGGCCATTAGAGCTTTGGGTACTGCTCATTGAAACTACCTTTGTAAGGGAAAGCGATTACGTCCATCCCGCTTGGCGTTCCTTCTCGTAAAAAGAAACCAACGGGGCGTTCTGGATTCTGTACGCAATAATTGCGCCAAAATGTTGCAAAACCTTCTACCTCGGGGCTCTCGTCCTGACCGGACGGTCATCGCAAGTCATTGAGATTAATGGCAATTCGCCAGAACGTTACCCTGCGACCCACTTTCGGGAACAAAATAGCGCACCGGAAACACACTTAAAAAACGCTCGGCGCACAATAAAGGTGCGGTTCAGCAACGTTTGTCCGGTTAGTGCTTCCAACACCCCGCCAAAGCTGGCAACATCGCGCCTTTTTTTGCGACAGCCACCGCGCTTTTTATTAACAGGCAGGATTCCAAACGGCTGTTCGGTTGATAGCAGCGCGACAGTCTTCTGTACCGATGCGACAACCTGCCACGCACTGCCGGTTTACTGCCCGTGGTGCTGTTGGCTGCCATTGGGACGCATGCTAGGTTGGCCGCCTTGCCAGAAAGGCCCGCCAACAGCAGGAGCGCAACACACTATGAGGAACGCACATGGCTGAGGCCACGCCCGCGCTTGAAATTCGCAACTTGCACAAACGCTACGGACAGCTTGAGGTGCTCAAAGGCATCTCGCTGACCGCCCGCGACGGCGATGTGATCTCGATCCTGGGTTCCTCGGGTTCCGGCAAGTCCACGTTTCTACGCTGCATCAACTTGCTGGAAAACCCGCATCAGGGTCAAATTCTGGTGGCCGGCGAAGAACTCAAGCTCAAGGCTTCCAAAAACGGCGAACTGGTCGCTGCCGATGGAAAGCAGATCAATCGCCTGCGCAGCGAAATTGGTTTTGTGTTTCAAAACTTTAATCTGTGGCCGCACATGAGCGTGCTCGACAACATCATCGAAGCCCCGCGTCGCGTGCTCGGCCAAAGCAAGGCCGAGGCCATCGAAGTCGCGGAAGCCTTGCTGGCCAAGGTTGGCATTGCCGACAAACGCCACGCCTACCCCGCAGAACTGTCCGGCGGCCAGCAACAACGTGCGGCCATTGCCCGCACGCTGGCGATGCAGCCCAAGGTGATCCTGTTCGACGAACCCACCTCGGCCCTTGACCCGGAAATGGTCCAGGAAGTACTTAATGTCATTCGCGCATTGGCCGAGGAAGGCCGCACCATGCTGCTGGTTACCCATGAAATGGGCTTCGCCCGCCAGGTGTCCAGCGAAGTGGTGTTCCTCCACCAGGGCCTGGTAGAAGAGCAAGGATCGCCACAGCAGGTGTTCGAAAACCCGCTTTCGGCACGCTGCAAACAATTCATGTCCAGCAACCGCTAACGGAGCTACCCGCATGCAGAACTACAAAAAAATCTTCCTGGCGGCTGCCATCACCCTGGCGTTCAGCGCTGGTGTCGCCGCCGAGACCTTGAAGATGGGCATCGAAGCGGCCTACCCGCCGTTCAATAACAAAGATGCCAGTGGCAATGTCGTCGGCTTCGACAAAGAAATCGGCGACGCCCTGTGCGCCAAGATGAAAGTCGAGTGCACCGTGGTCACGTCCGACTGGGACGGCATCATCCCGGCCCTGAACGCCAAGAAATTCGACTTCCTGATCTCCTCGATGTCGATCACCGACGAGCGCAAGCAAGCGGTCGACTTCACCGACCCGTACTACTCCAACAAACTGCAATTCATCGCCAAGAAAGATGTCGACTTCAAAACCGACAAGGCCTCCCTGCAAGGCAAAGTGATCGGCGCACAACGTGCGACCCTCGCCGGCACCTGGATGGAAGACCACATGGAAGGCGTTGAAGTCAAACTCTACGACACCCAGGAAAACGCCTACCTCGACCTGACGTCGGGGCGTCTGGACGGCATTCTGGCCGACAAGTACGTCAACTACGAATGGCTGAAAAGCGACGCCGGCCGCCCTTACGAGTTCAAAGGCGATCCGGTGGAAGAAAGCGACAAGATCGGTATCGCTGTGCGTAAAGGCGACGCGATCCGCGAGAAGCTGAACGCCGCACTGAAAGAAATCGTCTCTGACGGCACCTACAAGAAGATCAACGACAAGTACTTCCCGTTCAGCATCTATTGATTCTGACCTGCCAGACCAGCGCCGTTCTCTGACGGCGCCAGTCCCTGGCATTGCCTGCCGCGATTTGAAAAGAAATCCATGACTATCGATCTCTACGGATTCGGCCCGGCGCTCGCCGCTGGCGCGCTGATGACTGTGAAACTGGCACTCTCGGCCCTGTGCCTTGGGCTGGTGCTCGGTCTGCTCGGCGCCTTGGCCAAGACTTCCCCGTACAAGCCGCTGCAATGGCTTGGCGGCACTTATTCGACACTGGTTCGTGGCATCCCGGAATTGCTCTGGGTGCTGTTGATCTACTTCGGCACGGTCAACCTGATGCGCGCCTTGGGTGAGTTTTTCGGCAACCCCGATCTTGAACTCAATGCCTTTGCCGCCGGCGTGATCGCTCTGGGCCTGTGCTTCGGCGCCTACGCCACGGAAGTATTCCGCGGCGCGATCCTGGCCATCCCCAAAGGTCATCGTGAAGCCGGCGTGGCGCTTGGCCTGTCGAAATTCCGCATATTCACCCGGTTGATCATGCCGCAGATGTGGCGCATCGCCCTGCCGGGCCTGGGTAACCTGTTCATGATCCTGATGAAAGACACCGCGCTGGTGTCGGTCATCGGCCTGGAAGAAATCATGCGTCACGCGCAGATCGGCGTGACCGTGTCCAAGCAACCGTTCACCTTCTATATGGTGGCCGCGTTCATGTACCTGGGCCTGACAATTCTCGCCATGACCGGCATGCACTTTATGGAAAGACGCGCCGGTCGCGGTTTCGCGAGTAGCACCCAATGAACTGGGAAATCATCATCAAGTGGCTGCCAAAACTGGCACAAGGCGCGACGCTGACCCTGGAACTGGTGGCCATCGCCGTGGTTGCCGGGTTGCTGCTGGCGATTCCGCTAGGCATCGCGCGCTCTTCGCGACTCTGGTACGTGCGGGCAGTGCCCTACGGCTACATTTTCTTTTTCCGTGGCACGCCGTTGCTGGTTCAGCTGTTCCTGGTCTATTACGGCCTGGCGCAGTTCGATGCAATCCGTAACAGCTCAATGTGGCCGTACCTGCGCGATCCATTCTGGTGCGCCACTGCGACCATGACCTTGCACACTGCGGCGTACATTGCCGAGATCCTGCGCGGTTCGATTCAGGCGATTCCAAAGGGTGAAATCGAAGCCGCCCGAGCGCTGGGCATGTCCCGCGCCAAAGCCATGTTCTACATCATCCTGCCGCGTGCCGCGCGCATCGGCCTGCCGGCCTACAGCAACGAAGTGATCCTGATGCTCAAGGCCAGCGCCCTGGCCAGCACCGTGACCCTGCTGGAACTGACCGGCATGGCCCGTACCATCATTGCCCGGACCTACCTGCCAGTAGAGATATTCTTCGCGGCGGGAATGTTCTATCTGCTGATGGCTTACGTTCTGGTACGCGGCTTCAAGCTGCTGGAGCGCTGGCTGCGCGTCGATGCTTGCCAAGGGCGTTAACCCTCACGTGCTGACGGGCGAGGACTTACTCTCCCGTTTCACGGCGCTGGATGCTTTTCTGATCGAGCATCAAGCGCTGTGGAAGCCTCGACCGTTTACACATCTGCGACTTCCCTGGGAAGCGTCCTACCCGGAGCTGGCGTTATGGCTACGGGAGCGGTCGCTGGAAGACGCGGAAAACAGCCACAACCAACCTTGTTTACTGGAGGCGCCGGAGCCGTTTGCTTCATTGGCGGCGTTATCACTTGAGTTGGGAGCGGTGGGAGAGTTACCGGCTGATGATTTGGAGGCCGCTGGCCATCGGCTGAATGTCGATGTACCGGGGCGTAAATGGCAGCAGATCGAAGCGTTCTCCAGCCGTTTAAAGTTTGCCGACACGCCGACACATTGGCTGGACTGGTGCTCGGGAAAGGGTCATCTGGGGCGACGCTTGCTGCAAACAGGTCAGCGGCTCACTTGCCTGGAACACGACCCGGCGCTGGTTGCCAGCGGTCAGGCACTCAGCCAGCGTCATCACAGGCATGCCCTGCATGTCGAACAAGATGTGCTCGCGGCGAATGCGGCCTCTTTGTTAAATGCCGATCACACGCCCGTAGCGCTGCACGCCTGTGGTGATCTGCACGTGCGATTAATCCAGCTCGCCAGCGCGGCAGGCTGTAAACAATTGGCCATCGCGCCCTGCTGCTATAACCGGATCAGTCTGAGTGAGTATCGACCGATTTCCTCGGTTGCCTGTCGCTCCGACCTACGCCTGTCACTCGACGATCTCGCACTACCGATGAGCGAAACCGTCACTGCCGGCGCCCGCGTCCGACGTCAGCGCGACACCTCGATGGCCCGGCGCCTGGCGTTCGACCTGCTGCAACGACAACTTCGCGGCGTGGATCAATACCTGCCAACCCCTTCCCTGCCCAGCGCCTGGCTGGACAAACCCTTCGCCGATTATTGCCACCATTTGGCCGCACTCAAAGAGTTATCCACAATCGGCCCGCAAGACTGGTCAGCCCTCGAAATCGCTGGCTGGCAGCGACTGGCCGATGTGCGAAACCTGGAGCTTTTGCGTGGCCTTTTCCGACGCCCGCTGGAACTTTGGCTGGTACTCGACCGCGCACTTTTCCTCGCCGAACAAGGTTACGTCGTTCGTCTTGGCACCTTCTGCGAAACCCCGCTCACGCCACGTAATTTCCTACTCCTGGCCGAGCGTCCCTAAACAGGCACAGCCTGTGGATAACTCTGTTGATGAAATTATCGTGGATCCAATAACTACGCCTGTTTCGGGGCTAAAACACCAGTGTTCATTTTTCGTACACACGCATAAAAAACCCGAAAAACAGGCATTTGCGAACAAATTGAGAACGGCGTCACAATTGCGCCCTTGACTGTGATGCCGCAGGTTTGCGTTGTGCATAAGCATTAAGCCAAAAGAACATAAACGACCTCGTAAACCTCAACTATCTTTGCCAAGCGTCAGAATTCTCTAATGTCAGGACAGCAAGGAGCAGGGAAAACATGAGCACATTGAACAGTGCGCAGGAAGCCGTCGATACCGTCGCCAACCAAGCCATTTACGCTGCACTGCAGCAAACCTTCGCGGTGGGTGGCGCCATCATCAACAACGCAACGGGCGAGGTCATCGCCGCGCTACACAACAACGTGCTGATGCCTTTCCCCGGCAGCGGAACCACTTACTTTCTCCCCCATGACCCGACCGCCCACGGCGAGCGACAGTTGGTGGACTGGTACTACGAAAAGGCCGCGTCACTTAATCTGCCGCCACCCAATCAACTGACCATCGTCACCACGCTGGACCCTTGCGCCATGTGCGCCGGTTCGCTGCTGACCGCAGGATTTAACGTCGCCGTCAGTGCGATTGATGACTACGCGGGCATCAACTACAACAGCCAGTTCAACTTTCCGTCGCTGCCACCGCTGATCCGCCAACAGGCGCAAGCTACGTGGGGTTATTACGCGATTGCAGCGCCGGTCAGCCGGGCTTATCAAGGCTCGACCCGTCCTGTGTTCGGCGGTCAGACCATCGACTCCGCGGCGTACTTCCTCTGCAGCTCGATCTTCTCCGCCAGCGTCAACACCGTGCGCGAGGCCAGCAACAACAGCGGTCTGCCACCGGATCAACTGAAAAACCCGGCCACCCTGCCAGCCAACAGCAAAGTGCGCCAGGCACTGACCGCGCTCAGCCCGTTTGCCCTGACCGTACAATCGGCCAACCCGCGTGACCCCGGCGCAGAACTCGCCCCGCCGCTGCTGAAAACCGCGCAGCAAAGCACGGTATTCAATTCGGTGGCGCTGATCGATCCGTTCGGCAACCTGCTGGTGTGTCTGGGCGGTGTCGAGAACCAGTCGCCGATTCGTACAGCGTTCATGGAAACCACCCGCAACTACGCGGTCATGCGCTGGACCCTGATGAACGACCCCGACCCGGCAGTTCGCCTACAGGCCGAGCAATACCTGACACATCCGAAGTACGGCACCTTCGTCTTCCTCTATGCACCCGACCCCACCACGCCACAGGCCGTGATGACCTTCGGCGCCTACGGCTCGACCATGGAAGGCCCTGTGCCACAGAGCTATCCGTCCAACCTGCAATACGTGCTGTTGCCGGGCAACACCACCGCCCAAGCGTTATCGACACTGGCCCAGAACCTCCCGCCGTTCTACACCCAAAGCGTACAAGTAGCGCCCGCACAGGTGCTCAGTCAGGACTTGATCAACGCCGTCAAAAACAGCCTGTAGGGCGGTAAACAATCGCAGGAACCAGCCCCGCGCATGGGTCCGCGAGGCTGGCTTGAGCCCTGCGCAAAAATAGTCTGAATTCAGGGGTTTACAGAACCAATCCAATCGCTATAATCGTCGCCCAACACGCCGGTATAGCTCAGTTGGTAGAGCAACTGACTTGTAATCAGTAGGTCCCGGGTTCGACTCCTGGTGCCGGCACCATACAAGGTTCCAGAGAAGGCTTTCAAAATCTCTGGAACCCCCGAAAAACCCGCCTTCTGGCGGGTTTTTTCGTTTTGGCGTTCCAACGGTTTCCGTCAGAAACTGGTGGATTCCAACCGTTTTAAGGGTAGAGTTTGGGATACAGGTCACTTCGATAAAAGGGAGTACCCTTATGTCGCGCACCACAGCTCCGCTCTCCGACGCAGCTTGCCGCTTGGCAAAACCTACAGACCGCGCCTACAAGCTTTTCGACGGCGATGGCCTCTACCTCCTAGTCCAACCCAATGGCCGCAAAGGCTGGCGGCTCCGTTACGTCAAACCTGACGGACGGGAAGGACTGACCTCGTTCGGCAACTATCCCGTCATTGGCCTCGCCGACGCGCGCCGCAAGCGCTTGGAGGTCAAGCGAATGCTGGCGGATGGCATTGATCCCATAGAGACCAAGCACCAAGCCAAGGCGGAAGCTGTGATCAAAGGCAGAACCTTTGAAAGCGTTGCGCTGGACTGGCACACGGAAATGTCGGCCAAGTGGGCACCAGGCCACTCAAAGACTGTGATGAGCCGCCTCAAAACCCACGTGTTCCCGCTGATCGGCGCCCGCGCCATTATCGACCTCGACACCCATGACCTCATGCAGCCCTTGGAAGCGATCAAGAAGCGCGGAACGATTGACGTTGCTTTAAGGGTACAAAACTACCTGCAG
Organism: Pseudomonas sp. IT-P253; assembly: GCF_949768125.1. Taxonomy (NCBI): domain Bacteria; kingdom Pseudomonadati; phylum Pseudomonadota; class Gammaproteobacteria; order Pseudomonadales; family Pseudomonadaceae; genus Pseudomonas; species Pseudomonas sp. IT-P253. The sequence goes on from NZ_CATKPT010000033.1 coordinate 244,038, forward strand.
AGCATCATGCGCGAGGCAAAGCGCCTCCGGCTTATCACCATAAACCCTGCTTACGATCTCGAAGGCTCGATCAAAGCCCCGCGGGTGGTACATCGCCCCGCTCTACCTTTATCGCGACTGCCGGAACTGCAGGAGCGGATCGACACCTATAAAGGCCGGGCACTTACCCGTCTGACGGTGATGCTGTCGCTGCATGTGTTTGTACGATCCAGCGAGCTACGTTTCGCACGCTGGAGCGAGTTCGACCTCAAGCGCGGCACCTGGGAGATACCGGACACTCGACCCGCGTTGGAGGGAGTACCCTTTTCCACAAGGGGTACGAAGATGGCAGGGGATATCCATTTAGTACCCTTATCGCCGCAAGCAGTGGCGCTACTCGAAAAAATCCATGCACTCACAGGCAAATTCGCATTGGTCTTCGCAGGGGATGCCAAACCCTGGAAGCCCATGTCCGAAAATACGGTGAACAACGCGCTTCGGACGATGGGGTACGACACCAAAACCGAGATCTGCGGGCATGGATTTCGTTCGATGGCCTGCAGCGCACTGATTGAGTCAGGATTGTGGTCGGAGACAGCCATTGAACGGCAGATGAGCCACAAGGAGCGCAACAACGTCCGCGCCGCTTACATCCACAAGGCCGAGTTCATCGAGGAGCGCAGGCTGATCATGAACTGGTGGAGCCGGTACCTGGAGGCCAACCGGCAGGAGCATGTCACTCCACACGAATTCGCGAACCAGACCGGACCGAACGTCACTCGCTTAAAAGCAAAACGTGGCGCAACTGAGTAAGCGCTCGGTCTTTATATCTCAGTGATCCGCTTGTCCACGCGGGTCCATCCAAACAGGGCTGCAAAGCCGCCCTGCTTGGATGGACCTCACTTAAAAAATCTAAAGCCCACACAACTGTCTGTGGAAAACCACTGATTTCCACCGGTGGATAATTTCATCCACAGCCGCAGAACTCCCGAAAATTGGAGTCTTGACCCGAATTATCCACAGGCGTAGAAAAGATCGGGCAAAGCGCTGTCGCCGACAGCAACCCAGGTAGCCAGAACCTTTAAGGCTACGCCACACGGTGGTGGTTCTCCCAAAGTGCGATTAGCGTCCGGCGGCTCGCACGGTCACAGCGATGTGATGGATGCCTACTTTTACCAGTGTGCCCACTGCGGCAACTCCTCCTCTTTCATAGCTGCCCTGCAGCAACCTATCCGCTTGGCCATTCCCGTGCGCCAACCTGCGCCCGTCTCTTTCTCCCGGAAAGAGACGGGCGCTCCTACCGCTGCTGCAGCCCAACTCGTACAAGGCTTTGCGGCATTCCCCCTCGTGACAATCGGCGTGACAAACACCGAAGTCGCCAGCAACAGCTATGCAGATGATGGTGCCGCAGCCCAAGGAATGGACTGCACCTGACTGACAGTCAGGCATGCCCCGGTCATCGCATCACTGCCTTCACCCGACTCAGGATCTCGTGGCGCCGGTCTCGTCAGCCAGTGCAGCCTCCACCCGCCCGCTTCTTCGGAAGTGTTCAGGAGGCCAGATCATGAGATGCCCAAGCTCCCGGCCGTAAGGAGCCGTCAGTCCCGCGTTAGTGGACAACCCTCACAGGTCGCAGGGGCCTTGATCCCTGATAACACTCAACATTCGTGGCGGGATGACGTGGGGAAGGTTTTAAAGGTTTGGCTTCGAAAGGAGTTTGATCATGGCGTTGGTAGGAAGGCGAGACGGGCGCAATTTTGGGTATGGCCGGCAACTGAGTTATGCAGGGCCACAGGCGTTGAAAGATCTGTTTGGCGGCGGGCATTACGGTACCGTCAAGGCACACAGTGATCGGTGGCAGGCGTTTGTACGCTGGTGTTGGTCGGAGGATGGGCCGGGGTTTAACGATGCACGAAAAATTGATCGACAGACCTTGCTGGACTACGCCGGGCATCTGCGGCAGCAAGTCGAACAAGGAGCTATCGGCATCGCCACCGCGCAAAACCGATTGTCCAGCGTGAACCGAACCATGGCCGCGCTTCGCGGTGATCAGTATGTGAAGGTACCGAGTCCGAGCAAGGCGTTGGGAATGCGGCGCACCAGTGTTCGGCTTTCAGTGCCACAAGGCCAAGACCGCGAACACGTGAAGCGGATCGTCGACGTGCTCTGCGAACACCAAATGCCTCGCGCCGCGGCCATCGCTCAGTTGGCGCGAGCCACCGGCATGCGCTTGCGCGAGACCATTTTGGCCGACCTTCCACGTCTAAAACGTGAAGCCGAACAATTCGGCAAGGTCAACATCCAAGATGGCACCAAAGGGGGCCGCTCCGGTGCGTCGGCACCTCGCTGGATCTGGGTGGATGATCATATTCGCGACGCACTGAGGTTTGCCGAACAGGTCTCGCCCAACGGTAGCCGCAACCTGCTTGCACCAAACGAAAACTACCTCGATTTTCAGCAGGGAATCATCCGCCCAGCACGGGAGATGCTTCATAAGCACAACCTCAAAGGCTTCCACGAATTACGGGCCGCCTACGCATGCGAACGCTACGAGCAGATCACCGAGCACCTAGCCCCCATCAACGGTGGCAGGTGCAGGCGCCTCGATCCACGCCTTGATCAAGAGGCACGATTACAAATCAGCTACGAGCTGGGGCACGGCCGAATCGACGTGGTATCGGCTTACATTGGTGGTCGAGCATGAGAACATCATTCGATATGGAGCTATTCCTAGCGGGCGTTCTGACCGGGTCGCACACCACGCGCCAACGCCATATTCATCAGGCAAAGACCATCCAAACAGCAATTGCTGAGCGCTGGCAACGGGACAATCCATGGACTTGGCAGCGGAAGCATCTCGCCTGGTTTTTAAATCAGCAGATGAACCAGCGCTCTGAATCAACACGCTATTACTACCAGTTGACCGTAAACTTACTGATTCTTCGCTTGGGAAAGTCATGGCAGCTCTAAATCCTAAGCGATCAAACATCACATGAATACCACAAGCTGAATACGCAATAACTTTGAAATCATGAAGCCTACCACCAAAAGAGGCCTACTTCACAATAGAAGCAGGCACTAATAGAAAGCCAAAAATTATCAGCCCACAGCAAAGGCTTGTTTAAAATCAATACCCTCAGCATCCAAACCATATTTTTTAAACTTGTACTGCATGTATGCCGACATCTCATCTTCATGCGTAGAAATGATTATCTGCCTATCGGAAAACTCGTTTCTCAACAAGTCAACAAATCCAGCAACATTAATATCATCCAGCGTTTGAACGGGATCGTCAATTAACATAATTGCATTTTTTGCGTATCTCTTATTTAACGCCAACGTAAATGAAAGCACTAACGAAGACAGCTGACCAGAACTCATGGAAAATATTACGTCATGCAATTTTTTAGGATTCTCCCGAAATGATAGGTTTTTACCATCAGTTTCAATAAAGATACCAAGCCCACTTTGAAAGTTCTGCAAAAGCCGACCAGAATATATATGAAACAGAACTTCAATCCCTTTGGCAATAGACGCCACATAAGAATTCAAATTTTCACTATAAATGTCTTTAAGCTTCCCTAGAGCCTTATCTAGATAGACTGCCTTCTTGTAGATATCCTCGGCCGCGCTCAATGACTTTTCCTTCTCCTTGATCTCGCCATAGATACTTCTAGTATAGGCCGCCTTAACATAAGAAATTTTTCTATCAATCGATTCCACATCGACAGTTAAAGCGACTCTATCATCTTCCAAAAATACCTGCTCAAAAATCTCTTGAAAATCATCACCAATAGTATCATGATCGACAAATCGATATAATTCACTAACAGCAGCAGCAAGCCTATTGATTTGCAAAGACTCTTGCAAATCAAAGCTTAGACAACAAAAAGGTCTTACATCAATCCCATAAGATATGTATGACTGTGTAAGCTTATTCAAATACGAAACCTGCTCTTCGCGCAGCTCCGTGAGCTTCTTCTTATAATCTATCGACTCTTTCTGAGTAGTCGAATATTCGCTTATAGCTGTGCGAATAGGCCCTAAAATTTGCCGCTCAAATACCTCTATCTTTTGTTTAAGAGTTTTTCCATTAGCTTCAACAAGTATCTCTAGAGCTAGCCTTTGCGTTTCAAAGTGACCCAGCAATTTTTCGTGCGACTTCCAATCGTAGCCACATGCAGGACAGTGAGCATCATTATGATCTATATGCTCAGAAGAGTACTTTTCAACAAATAAATCTCGAGCTGCCTTCAACTCATTATAGGCAAGTTCGACCGCGTTAGAGCTATCTAGGATCAACTTAATTTCAGTAATGGCGAGCGAAAAATCACTGTAACTCAAATCAAAGCCAAACCTGTCAAACAGGTCAGCGTTAAACTGCAGATCTTTCTTCAACGATGAAGGAAGCCCATGTTCAAATTTTCGTAGAAAATCCACACCGAAATTATAGAGAGCCACATCATTCTTATACACCGCTATTGAATCCAAGCGGCTACCGAACCTCAGCAGACTCTCAAGCGCCTCCTGCTTAGGTTTCAGCGCCTTATCGACCTTTAAGTTGTATCTATAATTTACGAAATTATCCACGCCTTCAATAAATTTTCTGAGCCTATTCAAAGGCCCTTCCGCACCTAACCAAGCAGCTATAATTGAAGAATTGACAACTATATCTTCCAGGTCCCATGGTTGCTGAGTAACAAAAATTAATTTTTGATAAACTTCATTTTGGCTTTCAGCCCCGCCGTTAAGAGATTGCCGCAACTGCTGCAACTCCGTTCTTCGGGAATCTAAATTAGCTTTTTTTGCAGGGGTCTTAAGACTAGCAATCAATTCCTTCGCGCGATCAATTTTATCGATTCTTACTCTATAATCTCCCACATCAAACAGATGATCAATTCTCTGTTGCTTAGTCGATGCCTTGCTTTTTAGAATAGCCGTATTATCTTCCTGCTCGATATAATGAAAAAGCTTGAAATCCCTTAGATATCCAACTCCAAGCACTCCATTCAAAAAGGACTCTTCGTGATCAATTAGCTTTCCCTCCCCATCCATACTAGATAATTCATAAAGTTTAAATAGATTTAATCCAAGCCCCTTGCCTTTATCCAGTTTATCCTTATTCGCACTTCTCTTTAAATAGAACAACCCTTTACTTGTCTCAATTTCAGCTACAATTGAAACTTCAGCTCCAGCAACCGCTTGATCGTGGACTATTGGACTTCCAAAGGCCATCGAACGCTTATCAACTGCGGAGTTCTCTAGATCATTATAACGTCCAATATTTCCGGTCAAAAGGAACTCAACAGCATCAAAAAAAGAGGTCTTCCCGAATCCATTAGGACCATCCAAAATCGCTAAATTACAGGAAGAAATCTCAAATCGATAATCCGAGAAAGCTTTGAAGTTTTTCAGAACCAGCTTATTAATATTTAACTTCATAACTAGCCTCAGCAATTTTTTCAACCAAGTCATTCAATATAGATTCAGGGCTAACGGACCCATCAAATTTTATATTAAGGATACTGGACTCGATGAATGACAAAAGTTCAGGTTGTTTTGTGCCCTTGATTTTCTCGTTATGCCGAACATAAAGCCCCTGAATATCCGCCGCCTCGCCTTCTCCAATATCTACGAAGCCCAATTTAATGACAATCCTATAAATCAACTCTTCCCAAGTCCCGCTCCTCAAAAGAGTCTTATAGCTAGAAAAAACTTCAGGATTATTTACCGAGTTAAAAATAAAATCTGCAATATTACTCTCGCCAACTTTTTCACTGAGGCTAAGCATCTCACCCGAGGTATAATAGAGAACGTGTTTCTTGAAGAAAAACAAATCTTCTTCTGCGGCATGAACCTCAGAAATAACTTTCTCGTTGATTTCCTGGACAGACCAAATACAGATAAGATTCGTATTTTTCTCAACCGCTGGATTCCGATACAACTTCCGGCATGTATCTAGCCACAAATGCTGACTCTCAATCACAGTTTGAGGAGAGGATTCCACAACCAGCCAATAGGCCTCTTTATTTGCATCGTCGGGTACAAAGAGGCTAAACCCATCAGCCAGCTTTTCCGAGTATTGGTGCCTAAAAAACAGTTCACTCAAAAAACCTTTCATTTCTTAATCCCGCTTGGCAAATTAGCAATAGATACCAACGCTACATCTTTAAACTTATTAAACTTCTTATGATCTTGAAGCCCACCACCTCGAGCCCCAACATTTACGACTGAAAATATAGAATCTGCATCTATATCGGTAGTTATTAAAGTGCCACTTTCGTAGAGAAATTCCACGTCATGCTTTATTGCATTATCGACAATTTTCTTACAAACAGCGCCAGTACTTTGCTTCCCCTGATGGATCGCTGTTGGATAAAAGCTGCCACCTGATAACTCCCAATAAAAGCTAGCGCTCCGTCCCCCACCATCAAACTCCGACTCGATTAAATCGTCAAAAATTTTAAATAACCCAAACTGAAAGTCATCAGAGCTTAGCGTCTCATCCTTATATTCTGCCAAAGAATTGAACCTGCCTTTTTTACTAGGGAGAGTTGAACGCATGAATATTTTGAGCCTCCCTATATCAAATTTATTAATTCGAGCAACGCATCTACCCAATTTATATAAATCTTCATCTTCCAGTTCGTTCTCCTCGCAAAACTCGATATAGTAATTACCAATATCTTTAAGGATTACGGAAAAGAAATAGCTTTCGCACAGTATGGCGGAGGTTAGTTCGGTAGATAGCACATCTAAAAAAATCGAGAAACTAATTTTTTCTCTACTTGCAACCTGACGCTGAACTGCTCCGTCAGTAAGTTGAATCTCAGCGTGCATGGAAATTATTTTACTTACAACAATATCTTCCAGCAGATTTCGAGACCACTGCAAATACTCAGATGAAATTTTATACCCAGAGCTTGGATCATACTTACTATAGAAATCCCCTATAAGCTTTTCTAGCAGCGAATCAACTTCAGATAACCCACAATAGTTTTCCGCACCGGCTCCTTTATTGTAACTATAAAAAGCAACTGGCGAGTAAATAACGAGAAAATCATCAGGGACGACTACGTTCTTGGAAGAGTGGAATAGAACCTTACTTCCCGGGTATCCTTTGGACTTTTCTAATTGATCTTTTATTGCGCCAGCGTAAGCGGAAAAATCATCACTCTTATATGCTTTAACTTGATGCATCGATTGACATACGCCATCTAGCAAAATGGCAAAATCATCGATACTATCAAGTTGCAGTGTGAACTTTTTGCTATCGGCCGCATTTTCCAACATTAGAGCAAGGCAATAATATAGCGCAATTTTTCCTTGATATATATACCCACCCCAAGTAGCAACTGCGGTATGAGGTAACTTTTCTTCAATTTCATTTTTCGCCATGATTCCAAACCTTTAGCTGAAGATTAAAATATCTTCCGCTCTAAATGGGCATTTCTATCACACTCTGACCTTTGCGACTGGCCAAAATGAAATAAGGAGTACTTCATAAACCGTAAAGATCACTGCGCATGCTTATACTGGAGATTTTATATATAACCGGCATAGCGAGGCTTACATGTAAAATAAGGCGCGATATCTGAGTGGCCAGGGGATGTCCAAAGCTGGCGCGGGTGTTGGTATTTGATACTGACATCAGCTAACCACCCAAGTCTGCGTGTTAGCTCGATCAATTAGAGCGTTGGATAGGACTATTTTTCTACGGCTTTCCATGGCCAGGCTCCTAGGCGAATCGTTGACAGCGCAATGCCACTATTGACGCTAACGCGTAGCTGGTGATTCGTAAAGGACCTAGGAAGACTAGAAGCACTTTGGTGTTGAAAAATGCTAAGGGAACGGTGATTTCCTTCTCGCTGGGGGCATAGGATCTGGCGTACCAAGCAAGGGAATCTCAGATGCCACGCGCACAAATCAGTTGTGAGCGGACAAGGATCGATTTGACGTGTGTCGACGTTGGCAGTTGAACATGAGCAAACGATTCAATAGGTACCTGGCCCTGCTAGCGGCTACTACAGAGGGCTAATACCAAACCAGAACGGGCGCAGGCCAGGTAGAGATTTCTATGTCAGCTCCAAAAAAGGACAGGCGAGAGACTAGGATGTGCAGATCCCAGACCACACTCAGGGTACTCCATGAGATAGAGCCCCACAGACTCAAAAAAAATCCCCGATAAATCAATAAGTCACTTCTTGGTTCGACTCCTGGTGCCGCACCATACAAAACAAAGCCCTCATAGAAATACGAGGGCTTTGTTGTTTCCAGGGTTTTAATTTTCAGGACGCGGCAGGGTCGATCAATCGAACTCTGTCGACACCGAAAGATGCTCCCACGCATCAATTTCCGCCTGAAGGTACACAATTTTTTCGCGCACCAGCCTCACCGCATCCTTACCCAGCAACAGATGAACCGGCGGCTTTTCAGCCGCGACCTCAGTCAACAACGCCTGCGCCGCCTTATGCGGATCGCCAGCCTGCTTGCCACTCTTTTCTTCCCGCGCCTTGCGGACCGGATCGAACACCGCGTCGTACTCACCCAACGTGCGACCCGAACGGATCATCGAGCGCCCTGCCCATTCAGTACGAAACGAGCCCGGCGCCATGGCAGTCACGTGGATGCCCAGGCTTTCAACTTCTTTGGCCAGCGCTTCACTGACGCCTTCGAGGGCGAATTTACTGGCGCTGTAGTAGGCGATGCCCGGCAAGGTGATGAAGCCGGCCATGGAGGTGATGTTGACGATATGCCCGCTGCGCCGCTCACGCATGCCCGGCAGTACCGCCTTGATCATTGCCACCGCGCCAAACACATTGACGTCGAACTGGCGCTGCATTTCAGTCAGGGGTGACTCTTCGAGAATGCCTTCATGACCATAACCGGCGTTGTTCACCAGCACGTCGATCCGACCCACCTCGCCGAGGATGTTGGCAACCAGCGGCTCAATCGCCGGAAAATCGGTGACGTCGAGCACGAACGCTTTGGCGCGATGAGCGTCCAGCGCTTCGAACGCAGCACGCTCGGACTCGCGCCGCACCGTGCCCACCACCGTGTGCCCCGCCGCCAGCGCTGCTTGCGAAAAAGCCAGGCCGAAGCCTGAGCTGACCCCGGTAATCAGGAAAACCTTGTGAGTGTGGGTGTTCATGGTGCGCTCTCCAATGAAAACGCCGTCGACATTGATCGACGGCGCTGCGGCCAGGTCAGCTCAGGTCTTAGTGACCCGCACTCTGCCCACCATCGACGTGCAGGATTTCGCCGGTGACAAAGTTGGCGCTGTCCAGATACACAACCGCCTGCGCAATATCGCTGATCTCGCCCATGTGCCCGACCGGGTGCAAATTCCCCAGCGCTTCATGAGTTTCCTCGCCATGCATCGGGGTTTTGATGATGCCTGGGGAAACCGCGTTCACCCGAATCCCGCGCTTGGCGTACTCGATGGCCAGGGATTTGGTCGCAGCGTTCAGGCCGCCTTTGGTCAGCGACGCCAGTACCGACGGCACACCGTCGATGGCGTGGTCTGTCAGGCTGGTGGTGATGTTGACGACGTGGCCGCTGCCTTGTTTTTCCATCTCGGTGATCGCGAGTTGGGTGATGTAGAAGAAGCCATTCAGGTTCACCGACAGCACCGCGGCATAGTCTTCCTGGGTGTAAGCGGTGAACGGTTTGGCGACGAAGATCCCTGCGTTGTTGACCAGGGTGTCGATGCGGCCGAAACGGGCGATGGCTTCACGGATCACTTGTTGCGCGACCGCCGGGTCGCCGATGTCGCCCGCCACGGTGAGGATGTCCGGGTCGGTGGACGGTTTGATCGAACGTGAAGTGGCAACCACCTTGTAATCCAGATCACGGAAAGCCTTGACCATGCCTGCGCCGAGACCTTGGGAAGCGCCAGTAATAACGATGACTTTTTTCGAATTGCTCATGATGAACCTCTACTAATAAATAATGGTTTGAAAAAGTAAGTAATCAGGCTTCGGCAGAGGCGCTCGCCATTTGTCTCAGCATCTGTTCGTAGTACTCGACCGACTGCGAACCGGACACCAGATGACGACCGTTGAGGATCATCGCCGGGACTGAATTGATGCCGCGCTGCCGGTAAAACTCTTCAAGCTCTCGCACTTCCTTGGCGAACGCTCCGGACGCCAACACCTCTTGAGCCGCCGCCGCATCCAGTCCCGCTTCAGCGGCCAAACGAACCAGCGTCTGGCGATCACTCGGGTTCTGGCCTTCGCTGAAGTAACCGCGCAACAGGATCTTCTTCAGCTCGATCTGCTGCCCTTCCTGCACTGCCCACAGCAGCAAGCGGTGAGCATCAAACGTGTTGTAGAAGTGGCTGCGTTTTTCCAGATCGAACGTGAAGCCGATGGCCTTACCGCGAGCGATCTGCATCGCCTTGCCGGCGGCGACGTCCTCGGCGGTCCGTCCATATTTGCGCATCAAATGCTCGACCGCTTTCTCGCCTTCTGCCGGCATGTCCGGGTTCAATTCGAAAGGCTTGTAGGTCAGCTCGACCGAGACTTCACCGGCCACGTTCTTGATCGCATGCTCCAGCGCGGTCGCACCCAACGCGCACCACGGGCACACCACGTCGGAGATGAAATCGATTGAAACGGACGCGGTCATGACTTCCCCTCCGCCTCAGCCAGTTGCTTGCGGTACTGGGTGGTGGTGATGCCGGCGTAGCCCCAGTTATCGGTGTCGACTTCTTCGATCACGATGTGGGTCAGGTGCGGATCCTTGTTGAGGACGCGCTGCAGGGTTTCAGTGATTTCGGCGATCACCTGAGCTTTCTGCTCCGAGGTAACGCCATCGCGGGTGATGCGAACGCTGACGAAGGGCATGAGGAAGATCTCCAGTGACCTGCTCATCGGGATGATGGGTAGGTGTTGGAGCTCAATGTAGGAGGTTGGCTGGAGGGGATAAAGATGGGGGCGGGAACATCATTAGTTACTTGGTGTAATGGGTGCTGTGCTCTCTTTTCGTTATCAAACGACTGTGAGAAAGCATTCCTTCCCCGCTCAAAAACCCCCAAAAACATCGATCAACCTGGCTTCAGACCGGACTCAAGACATTATGCTAAATTATGGCTGGCCAATAATTATGGCGTATCCATAAAAAGAGGTAATCGCATGAGCAGCATTTTTCAGCGTCCTGAATTGGCCGAAGAAATGGCAAACCAGCTTCTCAATCCGGGTGTTCTCGATGAAGGTTTGCGCTCAGGTCTATTTTTATCCGGCCTGCGTAGGACCGGTAAAACGACATTCCTGAGGAGCGACCTCATCCCTGCGCTGGAAGAAGCGGGTGCGCTGGTCATTTACGTCGACCTATGGAGTGACACGCTGGCCAATCCAGCGACACTGGTGCATGACGCCATCCGTAAAACCCTGCAGGAACTCCAAACACCGGGCTCCGGTTTGCTCAAAACGCTAAAGCGTGTCAGCGGTGCTGATGTAGGCGCTGCAGGATTCAAGTTTGGTTTCAAACTCGACAGCATCGGAAACTCAGGTGGGCCAACGCTGGCGCAGGCGTTGACAGAGGTTGTTGATCAGGCGAAAACCGACTTGGTGCTGATCATCGACGAAGTGCAGCACGCCATCTCTTCCGACGACGGTAATCAGCTGCTTCTGGCACTCAAAGCTGCTCGTGATGCGATCAATCCTCGACCAGATACACCGGGTTACTTTCTGTTTATTGGAACGGGATCGCACAGGGCGCAAGTAAGCGAACTGACGGCAAAGAGGAACCAGGCGTTTTCTGGTGCAACATCGACAGCGTATCCGGTCCTGAAAGGGGATTACGTCGACTACTTGCTTAACCGACTCGCTGCGACAGTGAAGAAAGAAAAACTACCTTCACTCGAAGTCGCCATCGAAGCATTCAATACCTTGGGGAACCGGCCTGAGGAAATGCTCAAAGCCTTACGACAGCTTATGCTGCAAGAAGGTGATCCCGATCTTTTCCTGCCTGTTATTGCCAGCACTTTGCGCTCGGCGGCGGCCAGCATCGAACTAGAAAAAGTGCAGCTGTTAGGCAGTCTGGCGCAAGCTATTTTCAACAAAATCGCATCAACGGACGGCGATGCCCGAGGTATTTTTTCCATCGATGCTGCAGCCGAGTATTCGAAGACCGTGGGGCGTGAGGTTCGCGTTGAAGAGATTCAGCCGGTGGTGATTGCGCTGGTTGCCGAGAACATCATCATGCGGCGGGGGCATGGAATTTATGCGATTACGGACCAGTTTGTTCAGGAGATTTGGTTGGAGGAGCGAGCGTTGATTGAAGCTAGCTAGCGATCTCAACGCTGTTGCCGTTGCTTGTCGAGCAATCAATTTCACACCGACGCCACCACCTAGCCACGATTGCGCATCCGTCCCTCCTCAAGCTACCTTCAAGTTGTCGCTGCCAATTCAGCGACCGGGCCTGAGAACTCGAATTCGATGTAGGAACCAATCGGAGTTCTCCTTAATGTATGCCCGCAATCCACTCAAAATTTCCGCTGCTGCTACACCGGGTCGCGCCCACCACCGCCCAAAAACCGGAGGTGCCCAATGACCAACCCTCAAGATCTCAAAACCATCGGCCTCACCCACTTCTCCTTCCACGCCAACGAACCTCTGTTGCGCATCAACGCCGGCGTCCCGGTGATCCAAGCCCTCTCTCACGCCTCCGACCTGCTCCACGTCGCCAAGCTGCTCGCATCAGATGCGGCCATGGTTCGCGACACCGACCGGCATGCCTGGGCGTCTCATTATTTGCAGGATATGAGTAAGGCGATCATTGATGATGTGGTGACGGTGCTCGAAGCACCGTGTAACAACCGAGCCAGTAACGACGTTCCGTGACCTAAATAGCACGTATGAAAAAGCCCCAAATCAATCGCAATGCTGTTCAGTTTAGGGAATTGTAGGAGCGAGCTTGCTCGCGATGGACTTAAGAGCGCCGCGTTTAGCCAATAAACACGCGTTATCGTTAACGACCATCGCGAGCAAGCTCGCTCCTACAGTGGGCGACATTCGCTTAACTGAACGGCATTGCAAATCAATCGGGGCTTTTTGCGTGTCGGCTACTACGGCTTAGCCTGCGTAATGCCTGAATTCATTGCTGTCACGGATGAGCAACTGCATCAGTTTCGGATGGATAAAAAGCTTCTCCTTGCCCACCTGAATCTCCTCCAAAACTCCAATAGCCACGAGCTCTTTCAAGTGACGAGACGCAGCCTGGCGCTGAGCAATTTTTTTCTCGACGACGTTGCTGATACGGCAGTAGGGCTGCTCGAAAATGACATCGACCAGTTCACGCGTGTAGGTTTTCGGAAGTTGTTCACGCACAAACTGAGTGGTGTGTTCGGACAATGCACGAATGGCCGCAATCTTTTCTGTCGTCCAACGAGCGGTCTCTTCTACAGCACTTAGCATGAACAACAGCCACGGCTCCCAGGCTTGTTTAGTCGTGACCTCCAGCAAGAGTCGGTAATAATCGGCTCGGTAGGCAATGATGTAGCGACTGAGGTAGAGGATAGGCAGGTTCAACAGGCCTTCCTGGATCAAAAACAATGTATTGATGACCCGTCCGGTGCGGCCGTTACCATCGATAAAAGGATGGATCGCCTCAAATTGATAATGCCCGACGGCCATACGAACGAGAGGATCGAGATCGGTTTCGTTGTGCAGAAATCGTTCCCAGTTGGCGAGGAGGTTACGCAAGTGCTCTTCCCCTTCGGGCGGGGTGTAGATGACTTCACCGGTGCGGTCATTTGCCAACTGTGTGCCTGGTGTGCGGCGGATATCTAACTTCACGCCCTTTAGGGTGCGGCAGATTTCTACAGCCGTGTTGGTCGACAGCGGTCGTTGGGCCAGGGATTGGAAGCCTTGATTCAGCGCCGTCCGATAACGCAACGCTTCCTTGGTCGCCGGGTCCGCATGGTTTTCAGTGTCTTGGGCATGCTGGAACAACAAATCCGTGGTAGTGACGATACTTTCTATTTCCGAACTGTCTTTCGCTTCCAGCAGGGGAATTGTATTGATCAGGACTGTCTGATTCGGAATTAACTCTGCGGCCTGCTTCAACTCGGCCAACGCGGTACGTGCTTCAATGCATTTTTTGAGGACTGCACGCGTTTCCAGCTCGATTCCTGGCGGTAGCAGCGGCAGTTGGTTGTATGGCCTGTCAGCCTGCCATGGCAGCAGCGGTTCGGTCATGGATGCGATCCTGGTCATTTTGTATGTTTTTTGAGCAGAGATAGGCTTTACTCATGTCGCCAGTGTAGACATGAGGCCTTAACGTGTCGCAATTTTTCACTTTTTGCGACACGTCTTGGGTACATGTCGCAGCGGACGACATGATGGCGACACGTGTCGCTGAAATAGGATTTTAGCGACATGAGCCTTGTCGCGAGGGAGGTTGTTCTCGCTTGAGCGCATAACACGCACAAAAATTGGGGATCGCCGTGAGATTTTTGGGGCCGCTGCGCAGCCCAGCGCGAGCAAGCTCGCTCGCCACAGGGGGATGCGCTCAGGCGACGTCCACGGTTTCCACAGTGATCTGCTTGAGCGCATAAAACGGCGCAAGCACTGCTTCATCCGCCGCGGCACCCGTAATCAACCGCCACTCCCGCTCAATCGGCGTCCAATGCTGTTGCCGCGCACGGCCGAGTTTGTCGGTGTCGGCAAGGACGACGATTTGTGCAGCCCGTTTGATGATGCATTCCTTGAGATACGCCTGTTGCGCACTCGCTTCGCACAAGCCAAATTCCGCGACCACGCCATCCGCGCCGAGGAAGGCTTTGTCGACGCTTAATCGGCTCAATGTCAGCTCAGCCAACGGCCCCAATGTGCTCATGCTCGAACCGCGCAGGTCGCCGCCGATCAAGGTCAGGCGGATGCCTGGCGCATTGGCCAGGGTCATCACGGCCAGCAGGTTATTGGTCACCACATGCACGTCTTGTCGCGAGCACAGATGATGGGCCAGCGCGGCGCACGTGGTGCCGCCGTCGAGCAGCACGGTATCGCCGTCCTGGACGTGAGCTGCTGCCGCCTGGGCGATGGCATCTTTCTGTTCCCACTGGCTGGTCTTGCGTTCTTCGAGGGAGGCTTCCGGTTCATGGACGCCCACCACGGCGGTCGCGCCGCCATAGGTGCGCACCAGGTGGCGCTGTTTGGCGAGCATGGTCAGGTCGCGCCGTACCGTGGCTTCCGAAACCCCGAGCGCCGCGCTCAATTGCTCGACGTTGGCATCGCCAATGCGTACGAGATCGAGGATGGCGCGGTGGCGTTCGGAGGCTTTCATGGCGGGTCTCGTTGTGTGGACGGTGGTCGATCTTACACGACAGCGCCCGTGCGCCTCATCCCCGTCGCGTGGCAAGCTCCGCACCCTGGCGCAGAGCTTCGAGCAGGCTGCGCTCATCGGCAATGCCCTTGCCGGCGATATCGAAGGCGGTGCCGTGGTCGACCGAGGTGCGAATCACGTCCAGGCCAACGGTGACGTTCACGCCCGCTTCCAGACCGAGCACTTTGACCGGGCCGTGGCCCTGGTCGTGATACATCGCCACGACCAGATCGAAGTCGCCGCGTCCGGCACGGAAGAACAGCGTGTCAGCGGGCAGTGGCCCGGTGACGTCGAGGCCACGCTCCTGCAACAGCTTCACGGCAGGAATGATTTTTTCTTCCTCTTCGCCATAACCAAACAAACCGTTTTCGCCGGCATGCGGGTTGATCCCGCATACGCCGATTCGCGGTTTGGCGATGCCGGCCTTGATCAGCGTCGCGTTGCCGCGCTCGATGGTGCGCTGGACCAGGCCCGGCTCGATCTTGCGGATCGCGTCGATGATGCCGATGTGGGTCGTGACGTGAATCACCCGCAATTGCGGCGCCACCAACATCATCGACACTTCGTCGACGTTGGTCAGGTGCGCGAGCATTTCGGTATGGCCGGGGTATTTGTGGCCGCCGGCGTGCAGCGCTTCCTTGTTCAGTGGCGCGGTGCAAATGGCATCAATCTGGCTGGCCTCGGCGAGTTGCACAGCGCGGGCGATGTATTGATAAGCGGCGTCACCGGCGATAGGCGACAGCTCGCCAAACGGCAGGTCGTCGGGGATCAGGTCGAGGTCGATGCAGTCGATGATGCCGGCCTCGTACAGCGCCTCCGAGGCGTCCTTGATACGGCGTACTTTGGCGCTGCCGCCGATGATGACATTGGCCTGCTCCAGACGGCGTGCGTCGCCGATTACCAGCGGCCGGCATTGTTGATAGACGACATCGTGAGTCAGGCTCTTGACGATGATTTCCGGCCCGACACCCGAGGCGTCGCCCATGGTGATGCCGATGATGGGGAGGTAGTTGCTCATAGTGTTCATTCGAGTCCTTGGATTCGTGTGCGTTGGGGCGAAGAGCGATCGGCGCTGTCGCTCAGGTGTTGCCATGCCGCATACAAGGCGTGATCGGTGCCGAACGCGCCGGCCTTGGTCACAATGCCGGGACGATGCCCTTGCCGGGAAACGCTCGGGCGCGCGAAGGCGACGCCGGCTTCGATTTCTGTCAGCAATTGCAGACTGTCGATGCCGACGGTGGTCAAGATCGCCCGCGCCGTTTCGCCGCCCGTGGCGATCAGGCCGCCGACCTTGGCGAAGTGCGGTTCTACCAGCATGGCCAGCCTGCTTGAAAGTTGCGCGCCCTCCTGGGGATCGAACGCTACATCGCGGCCGATGCGCAGCAGAAGGTCACTCCAGCCATCCAGTTGCTCGCCGATGCGCGCCTGCCAGAGTGCCCAATCGCTATGGGTTGTGCCTTGGCGCAGGACCTCGGGCGGGACCACCAATTCGCTGACTCCGCCACGCTCTTTGAGCAACGCGCACTGACGCTCGCAGACGCCGGAAAGACTGCCCACGAGGATCAAAATCGGCGCCTGACTCTTTTCGATGTCATCGGGTTCAACGACAGCGAACGGTGCTTTGGAGAAATCAGGAAGACGGGCAATTTCCCGAGCGAGGCCACCCGAACCGACCCAGAACAGCGGTTGATCCATCGACGCGGTCAGGCGCGCGAGGGTCAGTAGATCGTCTTCGGTTTGCGCATCGACGATCAGCGCCTGTATGCCGCTGCGAGCAACCTCGGCAATGTGCAGCGACAGCGCTTTTTCATTGCCACGTAAAGTGTCGAGTTCCAGCTTCGCGGTGCGAAGGCCAGCGTCAACCAGCATCGCTTCGACGTCGGCCGGACGATCAATGTTTTCAAGTTTCCAGGTATCAGTGGATTCCAACGGCTGACCGTCCACGAACACCCGACCACCCCGCAACGTCCGCCCAGTGGCGGGGAATGCCGGGGCGACGACGGCCAGGCCTGCCAACGGTTGCAGGGCAGCAACTTCCGCTGCCCAGTTACCGCGCAACGTCGAATCGATTTTCTTGTACAGACGCTGCCCGGGTTGGCGTAGCGCCTTGAACGCAGCGACGGTGCGCTCGGCGGCCTGCGCCGATGAGAAGCGCCGTGTGTCCGTATCGGCGGCAATCACCTGGGCGTCTGCCTTGTCGTTCAACGGATCAAGCGTGACCACCGTTTGCAGCCCCACGCTCGCGAAGCCGATGGCGCAATCCGCCGCGCCGGATAGATCGTCCGCGATGATCAGAATCCTCATCGCAAGGCCTCCTGCGTTTGCGGTTCGAGCGCAGTCTCAGGTAGGACGACGGGATTACGCTGCTGCACTCGTTTGGCGACGGCGGCGGTAAGCAGCGGCGCGAGGATTGCTGTGACCACGACGCAAGCCGCCACCAGAATGGTCGCGCTCTTCGCCGCTTCTGCGTACACCGGATTAGCCGCCGCGATCAGCGCAGGAACAGCGGCAGCATTCCCCGCGGTGGTGGCTGCAGCAACGCCGGCGACGCCAGTGCCACCGGTCAAACGATCAGCGAAGAACAGCGGAATGCCGGTCAACACCACAACCGCAACCCCCATGCCGAGACCCAACAAACCGGCTTGCCAAACATTGTGCAGGTCCAGGCTTGCACCGAGTGCAAGGGCGAAGAACGGGATCATCACCGGAACTGCCTTGGCTAGAAAATCGCGCATGTCACGATCCAGATTGCCCAGCAGCATACCGAGTGCCAGCGGCAGGATGCTGCCTACCAGCGTTGGCCAAGGGAATGCCGACAGGCCAGCGATACCCAAGGTGACCATGGTCAGAAAGGGGCCGGATTCCAGGGACATGACCGAATACGCGCCCACATCTTCGGAGCGACCGTACTGCCCCATCAACGCCATATACAAGCCGCCGTTGGTGTCGTTCATAGCGGCGACGATGGCCAGTGTCGAGATACCGGCAAAGAGCCCTGACGAAACGGGCTGCTCACCCAGGAAGTGCCCGAGCACAATCCCGATGAGAACGGCGATGCCGACCTTTGTCGCCAGCAACGTTCCGCCCTTTTTGAGCAGATACGGCGTGGACTTGATGTTGATGCTCGCGCCCATGCAGACGTAGAACACCGCGAGAATGGGTAACGCCCCGGTGAACAGCGCATTGGTGAATGAACCGAAAAACTTTGGTGTGTCGGGCAGGAAGGTTGCCACCAGCGAACCAATCAACAGGGGCACGATCATCATGCCGCCCGGTATGCGTTCAATGGTGCGCTTGATAGGAATTTGGGCCACGAGGGTCTCCTTTTATAATTGTTTGGTAAGACGTGTATACCTCGAAATTGATTGAATCGATCACCTGATGATTGACTCAGTCAAATTTATCTTAGGGTATCGTCGTTAATTGCGCAAACCAATCATTAAAATGATCGTTTTGATCATTTTTTGGAGGAGAACGGGGCTGTGATGCTCGACACGAATTGCCCTGTGGCGCAGGCTAGAGCCTTGCAGCGCCCACAAAAAACCCCGAACCAGTCGGGGCTTGTGTTTCAGAGGCGCTACTTGAACAGTTCGGAATGACTTCCGAGATCAACAAATGTGATCAGATCGGAACGCGTATGCTCATAAATCATCAAGAAGTCACCACCTATATGACACTCTCGAAAACCAGTCCAATCACCCGATAGCGCATGATCCAAATACTCCGGTGGCAACTGCTCTCCCAGAAACAACATGACCATTACTTGCCGAACTTCATTCATGTCACGGCGCCCGGCACGCTTGTAACGTTCCCACGACTTCTTGAATTCCGACGTTTGTGCGCACTGCGCGGGCAACTCAGCGCGCTTTTGTTTTTTCTCCTGTTTCGCCATCAGAGCCCCTCAGCATGTCGTCTATCGAGTCGAACCGCTGGCGAATATCTCGTGCTTGCATCATGGCGCGGGCCGTTTTTTCCGAAGGGACGCGTACTTCAAACGGGAGGCCCTGAGTCGCTACGACCTGACGAAGAAAAAGACGCATGGCATCACTGATACTCAGACCGCATGCGTTCAGGACTTCAGTAGCGCGCGCCTTCAAATCCTCGTCAATGCGGCAACGCACGTCTGTAGTTTTCAGCAATGCACCCATGGTTATAACCTCTTCGATTTTTGTAGCTACATTAGCGCTACCTCGAGCATTGTGGTTTAGCGGGTTTGTGGGGTCAACTTCAGCGTGATGGACGGCGCCAACGTTTGGGAAATTCACAATCAGCAGCTGGATTGCACGTCTGATATTTCAATCGTTTCAAAACGCGATGAATATCAGCCTGATCTCTTTCGTACGGGAGAAATGTCTCGGTCGAACGCAGGAAATAGCTGATGGCCTTGCTGACTGTCAGACCGCTTTCGCGAGCAGGCTCGCACACACTGAATCCCCATGAATACAAACCCATCGCCCATAAAAAAAGCGCCACCATCCCGGCAGCGCTTTTATCAATCCGATGTTTTTTTCTTCTTATCCTTCCATCACATCCCACAACGCGTCCAGCTCCGCCTCGCTGAAGAGACCAGCGGGGTAGCGCTCGATCATCGTCCGGCGCGGATCACTCTCTGTGATCTGACGCGTTCCTTTGGACTTCAACCAGTGCGCCAGGATCTGGAGCGATTCGCTGTTTACTGCCAGGGGATGCAACGCCCGCTCGCTCACTACATTCACTTCGGCGTTCATTTCCGCGCTCTCTCCTGGTTTGTGAGCGGCTAACTTATCCAAGGTTTATGACAGAACATCGAAGTTCTCCCCCTCCCTGTTTCACGCCATGACAGATACAAGAGCTGTGCCAATGTTTCTCATCTGTCGATAAGCAGATACAAAGAAGCCCGCAGTCCTGTAGGGCTGCGGGCTTGCTGTCTAAACGCCGGGGTTAAACCTGTGGCCGAGCGATTATGTAATCAACTCAAGCTGTTACAACCTCACTCACTGCTTGTGCGGCGCGGGCTGCTGTTGGGTAAGGCAGTGAATATTGCCGCCGCCCAGTAACAGTTCGCGCCCCGGCACCATCACCACTTCGTGCTGCGGGAACAACGCCTGCAGAATCTCTTTTGCCGGACCATCCAGCGGATCGTCGAAGCTCGGCGCAATGATGCCGCCGTTGACGATCAGAAAGTTCACGTAGGAGCCGGCCAGACGAACGGTAGGATTACGTTCCTGGGTGCCGTCCACCGGATCAACGCCCGCACATTCTTCTTCGGTCGCATACAGCGGCCCCGGGATCGGCATCTTGTGCACCGTGAAAGGGCGACCCTTGGCGTCGGTGCTGCTTTCCAGCACTTTCATCGCTGCCTGGCAACGCGGGTAGTTCGGGTCTTGCGGGTCGTCGGTCCAGGCCAACAGCACTTCACCCGGACGCACGTAGCAGCAGAAGTTATCCACATGGCCGTCGGTTTCGTCGTTGAACAAACCGTCCGGCAGCCAGATGATTTTATCCACAGCCAGATTCGCGCAGAGCATCGCTTCGATTTCCGTACGGTTCAGGTGCGGATTGCGATTGCGGTTGAGCAGGCATTCTTCGGTGGTGATCAGGGTGCCTTCGCCGTCAACGTGGATCGAACCGCCTTCGAGCACGAAGCCCTCGGTGCGGTAGCGCTGGCTGCGCTCGATCTCGAGGATCTTGCCGCCCACCTGCGAATCACGATTCCACGGTGAATACAGACCACCGTCGAAGCCGCCCCAAGCGTTGAAGGCCCAGTTCACACCACGGACTTCACCGCTGTTATTGATGATGAACGTAGGGCCGGTGTCGCGAACCCAGGCGTCATCACTGGACATTTCCACTACGCGAATATTCGGCACGTCGAGACGGGCACGGGCGTTTTCGTACTGGCCTGCGGAAACCGCGACCGTCACCGGTTCGAAACGCGCGATGGCCTTGGCCACCACCACGTGTGCGGCTTGCGCCGGTTTGCCGCCCAGGCGCCAGTTGTCCGGACGCTCAGGCCAGATCATCCAGGTTTGGGTGTGTGGCGCCCATTCGGCCGGCATGTAAAAGCCGTCGGCGCGGGGCGTGGTGTTTAAAGTGGTCATGACGATCAGGACTCCAGGGAACCGTCGAGGGTTTTGATAGCACCATACAGGTTCGGGCGGCGGTCACGGAAGGAGCCCCAGGCGCTACGGATGTGCTCCAGCTCATCGAGGTCGAAGCTGTGTACCAAAACGCCTTCTTCGGTTTTGTCGAGTTCCTGAACCTTCTCGCCGAACTGGTTGGCGATGAATGACGAGCCGTAGAAGGTAATGTCGTAGCCGTCCTGTTCTTCGTTGCCGATACGGTTGCTGGCGATCAACGGCATCAGGTTGGCACCGGCATGGCCTTGTTGTACGCGCTGCCAGTGGTCACGGGACGAAATGGTTTTGTCGTGAGGCTCGCTGCCGATCGCCGTCGGGTAGAACAGAATTTCCGCCCCTTGCAACGCCATGCTGCGGGCGCATTCCGGGAACCACTGGTCCCAGCAGATGCCGACACCGATTTTCGCGTAACGGGTGTTCCAGACCTTGAAGCCGGTATCGCCCGGGTTGAAGTAATACTTTTCGTGGTAGCCAGGGCCGTCCGGGATATGGCTTTTACGATAAATCCCGAGGTTGCTGCCATCGGCATCGATGATCGCGATGCTGTTGAAACGCGCGCGGCCAGCCAGTTCGTAGAAGCTGATCGGCAGAACGACTTGCAGTTCTTTGGCAACTTTCTGGAAATGCTTGATGGCGACGTTGTCTTCAACCGTCGTGGCCAGCTGCAGGTAATCCGGATTCGGTTTCTGACAGAAGTACGGGGCCTCGAACAGTTCCTGGATCAGGATGATCTGCGCGCCTTTGGCTGCAGCCTCACGGACCAGCTTTTCGGCGGTCTCGATGTTGGCTTCAAGGTCCCAGGAACAGGCCATCTGGGTGGCGGCAACGGTAACGATACGGCTCATGAATCATCTCCGGGAAGTGCTGAGGGTCGAGTGTGGCATCGACCGATGACAGAAATGGGAAGCACCGGGCGTGGTTGATCACGCCGTGGGCAATGACGACTTTATAACCGATAAATATCGGCTTTTAAAGCGACAAATATTCCACTTGTCTAAATTTATGCACTTAAACCAGATAATAATCGACATTTGTGATGACGCTTTCGCGGGCAAGCCTCGCTCCTACAGGTCGGGGGGTGTACGCAATGATGCGAACGACGCAAATCCGTAGGAGCGAGGCTTGCCCGCGAAGGCGATTTCAAATTTTACAAACCTTCATCCAACACCTTCGCCAACATGTCGACGAAGAAATCCACGCTGCGGCGCGAGGTGACCATCGGCGGTTTGATCTTGAGGACGTTCAGGTAATCGCCGGTTGGCTGCATGAAGATTCCCAATTCGCGCAGACGATCGCACAGCGCCGCAGTTTCTTCAGTCGCTGGCTCCAGGGTTTCGCGGTTGCGGATCAACTCGACACCCAGATAGAAGCCCGAACCATGCACCGCGCCCACCAGTGGATGAATATCGATCAGCGCTTCAAGACGCTCCTTGAAATAGCCGCCCACGACCTGGGCGTTCTCCCACAGTTTTTCTTCTTCCATCACCTCCAGCACCGCCATGCCGATCTGGCAACTGACCGGACTGCCGCCGGCCGACGAAAAGAAATAGCCCTCCGCCTCCAGCGCTTCGGCGATTTCCCGGCGCGTGATCACCGCGCCCAGCGGCTGACCGTTGCCCATACCCTTGGCCATAGTGATGATGTCCGGCACCACGCCCTGCTCTTCAAAGCCCCAGAAGAAATGGCCCATGCGGCCGTAACCGACCTGCACTTCGTCGGCGATACACACGCCGCCCTGGGCGCGAACCAGTGCATAGACCTGGTTCAAATACCCCGGTGGCAGCGAGATACCGCCAGCGTTGCCGTACACCGGCTCGCAAATGAAACCGGCCAGCTGGCGTCCTTGCGCGGCGATTTTCGCCAGGTTGTGCTCGACGCTGCGAACGTAATCCGGCGCACTGTCCGGGCCACGGAATTGGCCGCGATAGGTGTTCGGCGCAGTCACCGGATGCACCCAGTCGGGACGGCTGCTCAAGGCCTTGGGGTTATCCGCGATCGAGGTCGAGACCGCGTCCGCTCCCACCGTCCAGCCGTGATAGGCCTCCAGCACGCTGAGCATGTCGCGGCCGCCGCTGTAGGCCCACGCCAGACGAATGGCCAGGTCGTTGGCCTCGCTGCCACTGTTGACCAGGAACACGCGGTCCATGGTGTCCGGTGACAATTTCAGCAGGCGTTCGGAAAATTCGGCTACCGCTGCGTAGTTAAACCGCGAGTTGGTGTTGAGCAGCGACCATTGGCGGCTGGCGACAGCGGCCATGCGCGGATGACCGTGACCGAGCACCGCGACGTTGTTGAGCATGTCGAGGTAGGAGCGGCCCTGCATGTCGATCAAGTGATTGCGCCAGCCGCGTTCAATGCGCGGCGGGTCGACGTAATAGTGCTTCTGGGTTCGCGCAAAACTGGCGGCGCGGCGGGTCAGCAACGCCTGCGAATCAAGCTCTGCCTCAGCATCACAGGCCAGCCCGAGCAGCGCCGCTGGCGACGGGCACAACGCTTGCCAGGCCGCCGCGCGCGAAGGCATGCAAAACAGTGGTGCATCAAGCTGAGCGCCGCGCCACAACTGCACGATCAACGGCCCGCTCACCGAGCCCAGGACTTGGCCCTTCACCAAAGCTGCGCCGGTATGCAGCGACGGCGTCACGCCCCACAGGCGCACACTCAATTGTGGGCCATCCAGTTGCAACACGCCTGCCACTGGCTGGTGGACCACCCCGGCAAAGGGTGATTCCACCGCCGTACCGTGGGGCACTCGTAACTCGACGTGCAATGGGCAGGTGTCGGGCTCCGTGGCGGTGTCCGGGCGTGTGCGCGACAAACGGTATTGCCCATAACGACTGGCCGCCAGTTCATGGACGGCGGCGGCTTCGTTCAACAGACGCTGATCGATGCCCTCCTGCTCCCAGTTACCGGCCTCGAAATGTGCGCTGAGCACGCCCAAATCAATCAACGCGAACTCACGTCCCACCAGGCTCGGCAGCAGCGGCGCAAAGCCTTCGCCGTCAATGCTCGGCAGGCTCTGGCCGACAGATGTGAGGATCGCAGCCTCCATCAGCGCCAGTGGCACCGACGTCGCAACCCGGAAAATTTCCCACTCGTGGGTAAGGTTGTCGCGGCTGTATTCGTTGCCGGGATCGATACTCACCTGCTGTTCGCCGCTGAGCACCAACACCGCCGCACGGGCGACAATCAGCGGCCAGAGCGCCAGCAGCTCTGCATGCTGCAACGGGTTGACCGCGTGATACGCCTGGACCGCCGGCAAAATGCAGAACGGATCGCCATCGGCGTGATGCAACAAGGCCGCGCACGTCACCGACAGATCGGTGATGCGCCAGGTCCGGATCAGGTCGCCAAAATCAATCACGCCCTGCAATTGCCACTGCCGCTGCGAGTCCCGCTGCCAGACCACGTTATCGTCAGTGATGTCCATGTGAATGGCTTGCACCGGCAACTTATCCACCCATGGCTGCAAATGGCGCTCGGCCTGCTCGGCCGCTTTGGCGATCTGCCTGCGTTGCTGATCATCCTTGATGACCGGCAGCAAATGCTCGATCAATGCGTGGGCGTGCCGCGCGTCCCATTGCAGAGTGCGCTCGAGGCCCGGGTGGTCGAAACCGGCCAGCGCCAGGTCCATTTCGCCACAGAGCCGACCGAAGCCAGCCACTACCGAGCCCGGCAGATGATCAAGGTGTGTGAGCGATTGGCCTTCGATGTAATCGAGCAGGCGCACATGCACCGCTTGGCCGTCGACGTCCAGCGAGAGCAGGTCCGCACCGTTTTTGGCAGGGATCACTCGCGGCACGTGAACCTGGGGATGTGCGCCCAGATGCTTGAGCCCCGCGTGCTGCGCGTGTAACTCCAGCGCCGAGTAGTCACCCCGGCAGATTTTCAGGACAAAACGCCCCTGGTCACTGTCGACGCGGTAGTTCAGATCCTGCTGGCTGCCGAGCGCCTGCAACCTGCCGCTCAGCCCGTAATGTCCCTCCAGCAGCTCTAGTGCTTGCTCCGCAGACATTTGCGGGCTGGGCAAACTGGCGCGATGAATCAACGTGGCGAGCGGCATACAACGACCCCTGAAATTTTATTAGGCGCTTATATCGCCACTGCTTCGAACGATACGCAACCCCCCCTTCCAAGGTTGACGAACGAAACAAGGCAACCCCTGTCTTTAACTAGCAGTCGCACTGTCTGCTACTTTACGTAAGAATGTGCGCCATCAACGTCTAGCGCTGGAGAAACACCATGAATGTAGTCACCACCGATCTGCCCGGTGTTCTGATCATCGAACCCAAGGTGTTTGGTGACGCGCGTGGCTTCTTTTACGAGAGCTTCAATGCCAAGGCTTTCGCAGAAGCGACGGGCCTGGATACGAAATTCGTTCAGGACAACCATTCCCGCTCGCAAAAAGGTGTGTTGCGCGGGTTGCATTACCAAATGGAAAACACCCAGGGCAAACTGGTTCGCGTTACGGCCGGCGAAGTACTCGACGTGGCCGTCGACATTCGTCGTAGCTCGCCGCATTTCGGTAAATGGGTAGCTGTGCGTTTGTCAGCCGAGAACAATCGCCAGCTCTGGATCCCGGAAGGTTTTGCTCATGGTTTCGTGGTGCTGAGCGATTTCGCCGAGTTCCTGTATAAAACCACCGACTACTACACGCCGTCAGCCGAGCGCTGCATTCGGTGGAACGACCCGGACCTGGCCATCGACTGGCAACTGGACGAAGCACCGCAACTGTCCGGCAAGGATCAGGTTGGCGCGTTTTTCAAGGACGCCGAAGTCTTTTCCTGAATCATGGCGCGCAGACTGCGCCTGCAAGCCTAGGCATAATGCGTCTGTCCCCACAGGCGCTTGATGCTCATGACTCCGACCCTCCCCCGCAGACCCCGCTGGCGCAGCCTGGCCCTGCTCGCGCTGTGCCTGGCGCCGTTGCTGTGGCCGCTGGAGCACTTGGCTGAGCGTTATTACCGCAATGAACTGGCTGGGCAGAACCGTCAGACCCTCGACCTCTACGTCGCCAACTTGCTGGGCACCCTCCACCGTTACGAAGTGCTGCCGCAGATCCTCGGCGACCTGCCGGCCCTGCGTGCGGTCCTTGGTGCGCCGGAAGACGGTGTCACCCAAGGCAACGCCAACCGTTTGCTGAAAAACATCAGCGCCCAGACCGGCGCCGAAGTCATGTACCTGCTGGACACCACCGGCAAGACCCTCGCGGCTTCCAATTGGGACAAGCACGACAGTTTTGTCGGGCGCAATTTTTCCTTCCGGCCGTACTTCAGCGAAGCCATGGCGGGACGGCTGGGACGCTTTTTCGGCTTGGGTACAACGTCCGCCAAGCGCGGCTACTTCTTCGCCGCAGCGGTGCGTGATGGCGAGAAAATCCTCGGCGTTCTGGTGGTCAAGGTCGACCTCGACCACACCGAAAGTCTCTGGGGAAAAACCCCGGAACAACTGCTGGTGACTGACCATAACGGCGTCGTCATTCTCACGTCGCGGCCCGAGTGGCGTTTCCGCTCGACCCGCGAATTGAGCGTGGAAGAAAGCCAGGCCATTACCACGATCCAGCCCTACCCGACCCGCGATCCCAAGACGTTGACGCTCAACCCCAATGCCTGGCTGATCCAGACTCGTCCGATCGAAGAAACCGGCTGGAGTGTCAACATCCTTGCACCCCGTACGCTGATCGATCGTCCGGTGCGCACCGTCGTCGCCATTGGTGGGGCAACGTTGTTGGTACTCATGCTGTTGCTCGGTCTGATGATGCAGCGTCGCCGCCATTACCTGGAACGGATCGCCTTCGAAGCCAAGGCCCGTCGCGAACTGGAAGGTCGGGTCGCCGAGCGGACCAGCGATCTGGAAGGCCTTAACCGCCGACTGAAACAGGAAGTACTGGAGCGCGAACAGGCCCAGCAAGAGTTGGTTCGCGCCCAGGATGATCTGGTTCAGGCCGGCAAGCTTTCAGCACTGGGCACCATGTCTGCGAGCATCAGCCATGAACTGAATCAACCGTTGGCGGCGATCCGCAGCTACGCGGAAAACGCCGAAGTGTTGCTCGACCATCAGCGCACCGACGATGCGCGTGGCAACCTCAAGTTGATCAGCGAGCTGACCGGGCGCATGGCCTCGATCATCGCCCACCTGCGTGCCTTTGCCCGGCGCGATCGCCATGCCCCGGAAAGCGTCGCCCTGCAACCGGCGCTGGACGATGCATTGGCCTTGCTGGCCAAACGGCGGCGAAGCATGGAGGTCGAGTTGATCCGCGATCTGCCGGCCGCGACCCTGTGGGTCGAGGCCGGGGAAACCCGCCTGCGCCAGGTGCTGGGCAATCTGCTGGCCAACGCGCTGGACGCGCTGACTGAAAAAGGTCCGCCGCGTAAACTCTGGTTAAGTACCCAATCCACTGCCGAGGGCGTCAATCTGTACATTCGCGACAACGGCCCCGGCTTTTGCATGGAAGCCCTTGGCCGCGCCAGCGAACCCTTCTACACCACCAAAACCCGCACGCAGGGCCTTGGTTTGGGACTGGCGATTTGCGAAACCCTGATGCGTGCCTTCGGTGGTGAACTGTCGTTCGCCAACCACAAGGAAGGCGGCGCGCTGATTACCCTGAAGCTGCGCGCCGGCGCACCGGGCGTAAGCCTGCAACCCTCCGAGGACCGAAGTGCATGACCATCGACAACCGCATCCAGGTCGTGCTGATCGACGACGATCCCCACCTGCGTCAGGCCTTGAGCCAGACACTGGATCTGGCCGGGTTGAAAATCCTGCCGCTGGCCGAAGCCAAAGGCCTCGCCGCGCAACTGGAGCGCGACTGGCCCGGCGTGGTGGTCAGTGACATCCGGATGCCTGGCATGGATGGTCTCGAATTGTTGACCGAACTGCACACTCAGGACCCGGAGCTGCCGGTGCTGCTGATCACCGGCCACGGCGATGTGCCGCTGGCGGTGCAAGCCATGCGCGCCGGGGCCTATGACTTTCTGGAGAAGCCTTTCGCCAGCGACGCCCTGCTCGACAGCGTGCGCCGCGCCCTGGCCTTGCGCCGGTTGGTGCTGGACAACCGCAGCCTGCGTCTGGCCCTGAGCGATCGCAACGAATTGAGCACCCGCCTCGTCGGGCAATCGGCACCAATGCTGCGTTTGCGCGAGCAAATCGGCGCTTTGGCGGCGACCAAGGCTGACGTGCTGATCCTCGGTGAAACCGGGGCGGGCAAAGAAGTGGTGGCCCGGGCACTGCACGATTTGTCGAACCGTCGTAACGGTCCGTTCGTGGCAATCAACGCCGGCGCGTTGGCCGAATCGGTGGTGGAGAGCGAGCTGTTCGGTCATGAGCCAGGCGCGTTCACCGGCGCGCAGAAACGCCGCATCGGCAAGTTCGAATTCGCCAATGGAGGCACCCTGTTTCTCGATGAAATCGAAAGCATGAGCCTGGACGTACAGGTGAAATTGCTGCGCTTGCTGCAAGAGCGGGTGGTCGAGCGCTTGGGCGGTAATCAGCTGATCCCGCTGGATATCCGCATCATCGCGGCGACCAAGGAAGACCTGCGCCAGTCCGCCGATCAGGGGCGCTTCCGTGCCGACTTGTATTACCGCCTGAACGTCGCGCCGTTGCGCATTCCTGCGCTACGCGAGCGTGGCGAAGATGCGCTGATGCTGTTCCAGCATTTTGCCGATGAAGCCAGCGCGCGCCACGGGTTGCCCCCTCATGAATTGCAACCGGGGCAACGCGCCCTGCTCCTGCGCCACACCTGGCCGGGCAACGTGCGCGAACTGCAGAACGCTGCCGAACGCTTTGCCTTGGGCCTGGAACTGGCACTGGACAACCACACGTCGCAAGGCGCTGGCGGCTCAATGGTTGAGGTGGTCAGCGGCGGCCTCAGCGAGCAAGTGGAACACTTCGAGAAGAGCCTGATCGCCGCCGAACTGGCGCGGTCTCACAGCTCCGTACGCAGTCTCGCCGAAGCGCTGGGTATTCCGCGCAAGACCTTGCACGACAAACTGCGCAAGCATGGGTTGAACTTCGCCGACGGTGGCGCCAGTAGCCAGCACGATGATCTCGAGTGAACTGCCGTCAAATCATCATTTTCAAACAAGAGGCCTATGAATGAACCGCGACAGTCGTCACCTGGAATCAGTCCTCCATCGCGATATTCCCCTGACGCGGGAAATGGGCATCAAAGTGCTCGACTGGCACGACCAGCAGTTACGTCTGTACTTGCCGCTGGACGCCAACATCAACCACAAGAGCACCATGTTTGGCGGCAGCCTGTATTGCGGCGCGGTACTGGCCGGTTGGGGCTGGTTGCATCTGCGCCTGCGTGAAGAAGGGATTGAAGACGGGCACATCGTGATTCAGGAAGGGCAGATCAGCTATCCGTTGCCGGTGACCATCGACGCGACAGCGATATGCCAGGCGCCAAGTGCTGCAGTGTGGAAGAAGTTTCTGGCGATGTATAAGCGCTATGGCCGGGCGCGTTTGACGCTGCATACGCGAGTCGTCAATGCCGGGAGTGAAGACGCTGCGGTGACGTTTACCGGGCAATTCGTTCTACACCGCTAGCCGTTATGCGTAGGAGCGAGCTTGCTCCGGGCGGCGTTCCGACGATGGGCGTTAACGATAACGCAGCAATCCTGACAGCCAGCGGTGTTCTCAGGTTCATCGCGAGCTAGCTCGCTCCTACAGGGGGGGGCGCGTTTCTCTGTAGGAGCTGTCGAGTGAAACGAGGCTGCGATCTTTTGATCTTCAGGCCCGAGCCAACGCCAGCAATTTCTCCCGCCAAGCCGCCTTCGCCGGCAGCGCCAGGAAAAACTCATTCAACAGCGATTCCCGCGCCGGATAACAAAACGGCGCACCGCTCAGATCCAGCACCTCGCCGCCCGCCCCTTCCAGCACACCCTGCGCCGCCGCCGTGTCCCACTGCGAAGTCGGTGCCAGGCGCGGGTAACAATCCGCCGCCCCTTCCGCCAACAAACAAAACTTCAGCGAACTGCCGATATTGGCCAATTGAAGCTCACCCAGGCTGTCGCTCAACCCGGCCAGCAAGCGCTCCTGCTCGGGGCTCGAATGCCGACGACTGGCGACCACGGTAAACGCTTCACCCGCCGCAGGAACGTCGCGAACCTGAATCGGCATCGGCTCACCGCCCTGGTCGCCACGCCATGCACCCAACCCTGCGCCACCGACATAAAAACGCCCGTTGGTCGGCATCGAGACCACACCAAACACCACCCGTCCTTGCTCGATCAGCGCAATGTTGACGGTGAATTCTTCGCTGCCCGAGATGAATTCCTTGGTCCCGTCCAACGGGTCCACCAGCCACCAACGCTGCCAACCGGCGCGTACGCTTTGAGGAATGTTGGCGTCCTCTTCGGACAGTACCGGGATGCTCGGGTCCAGCGCCGTCAGGCCGTCCAGGATCAAATGGTGGGCCGCCAGGTCGGCGGCGGTGACCGGCGAATCATCGGACTTCGCCGTGACCGCTACATTCGCGCGCCAGAACGGCAAAATAACTTCGCCAGCCTTCAATGCCAGTTCAACGACCGGCGCCATCAATGGATGCGGAAAATTCATGGCAGAAACACCCCACGCTGAGTCAGTAAATCACGGGCCAGATACAACGCCGCCAAGGCACGGCCTTCAGTGAATTGCGGGTTTTGGGCCAGCGCCGACAGCTCACGCAGGTTGACCTTGTCCACGCCCATCGGCTCGGGTTCGTCGCCCTCCAGACGGTCTTCATACAGATCGGTGGCCAGCACCACCTGAATCTTCTGGCTCATGTAACCGGGTGACAACGACAACTCGGTCAGATGCTCCAATTGACGCGCCCCATAGCCAGCCTCTTCCTTGAGCTCCCGCTCTGCGGCCGCCAACACGTCTTCGCCCGGCTCGATCAACCCCTTGGGCAAGGACAACTCGTATTCGTCGGTGCCGCCGCAATACTCTTCGACCAGCACCGCGTGGTCCGCATCGAGCATCGCCACAATCATCACTGCGCCATAACCGGCGCCCTTGCCGACCAGTCGCTCGTAAGTGCGCTCCACGCCATTGGAAAAGCGCAATTTCAGCTCTTCGACGCAGAACAAGCGGCTGGTGGCGACGATCTCGCGGGCCAGTATGGTGGGTTTTTGGCGCATGAAAAGCTCCTTGGCGTGAACGCGTTACTATACCCGGCCTATCCTGATTGTTTACCTCGGATCTGTTTTTTACCGCTGGAGAGTTTTTATGCCCTTGCTGCCCTGGCACGACATCGACACCGTTTTGCTGGACATGGACGGCACGCTGCTGGACCTGCACTACGACAACCATTTCTGGATGGAACACCTGCCGCAGCGTTACGCCGAATTGCACGGGGTGAGCCGCGCCATGGCCGAGATGGAATTGCAGCCGCTGTTCGAACGCAATGCGGGCCAGCTGCAGTGGTATTGCCTGGATTTCTGGAGCGCCGAGCTGAAACTGCCGGTACGTGAACTGAAGCTCGAAACCGCGCACCTCATTGCCCTGCGCCCGGATGCGGACACGTTTCTGGCGGCACTCAAACAGGCCGGCAAGCGCGTGGTGATGATTACCAATGCGCACCGTGATTCCCTGTCATTGAAGCTGGAAAGAATCGAACTGGCGCCGTTCTTCGAGCGGTTGATCAGCTCTCACGATTACGGCTTCGCCAAGGAAAACCCGCAGTTCTGGGATGCTTTGAAGGCGGATATCGGATTTGACCCGGCACGCAGTCTGTTTATCGACGATACGTTGCCGATCCTGCGCAGTGCGCGCAATTTTGGTGTGGCGCATTTGTTGGCGGTGAGCGAGCCGGACAGCCGCAAAGGGCCGAAGGACACGGCGGAATTTGCGGCGGTGGGGGATTATCGGGAGCTCATTGCAGGGCTCTAATACCGAGTCGCTTGCTCGCGATGGCGGACTTAAAGTTATTCAGGAATCCGCAACGACTGCCCCGGATAAATCTTGTTCACATCCTTGAGCATCGGTTTGTTGGCATCGAAGAACTTTTGATACTTGTTGGCATCACCATATACCTCAGCGAAATGGCGCTGAGGGTGTCGCCCTTCACCACCGTGACAAACTTCGCGGCCACCACCACTGGCTCGGTCACGGTGATCTGATCATCGACGCTGCCGACACCTTCAATATTGCCCATAGCCAGCAGGATCTTTTCTTTTTCTTCCTGGCTCGCCACATCACCGGTCAATGACGCCGCTGACCCCCAAGCGCTAGAATCCGCACCTTCCCGCGCCTTGGAGCGAAGATGGACATCAAGCAGCTGAAATTCCTCATCGCGCTCGACGAGACCCGACATTTCGGCCTGGCCGCCGCACGCTGTCACATCACCCAGCCGACCCTGTCCATGCGCCTGCGCAGCCTCGAAGAAGAACTTGAGTTGCCACTGGTCAACCGTGGCCAACGCTTCGAAGGGTTCACCGCCCCGGGCGAACGGGTGCTGGCATGGGCGCGAACGGTGCTGGCGGCCTGCGACGGCTTGCAGGCCGAAGCGGCGGCCTGTCGCGGCAACCTCGTGGGCACGTTGCGGTTGGGCGTGGTGCCGCTGTCGAGCTTCGATCCACTGCCGCTGATGCAACGCTTGCACGCGCAGCACCCGAATCTGCGCTTCGAGCTCTCGGCCCTCAGTTCCGAGCAGATTCTCGAACAGTTGGCGAACAACCGCCTGGACCTCGGCGTGTCGTACCTGGAACGCCTGGACAGCGAACGCTTCGATTCCCTGGCGCTCAACGAAACCCGCATGGGCCTGCTCTACGATCAGCGCTTCTTCAGCTTCGATGAGGCGCCATTGAGCTGGGAGTCGCTGATCGAACTGCCGCTGGGCATGCTCACTAGCGGCATGCATTTTCGCCAGTCCATTGACCATAACTTTCACAGTCGTGGCCTGACACCGCAGCCGTTGCTGCAGACCGATGCCGTCCACCAATTGTTACAAGCAGTGCACGGCGGGTTCTGCTGCGCGGTAATGCCTTTGGACGGTGGCCTGGAAAACCTCACCGACCATTTGCGTCTGCAACCGATCGAAAACGCCCAGACCCTCGCCCGGCTGGGGCTGATCATGCGTCGCAGCGCGCCACGTTCGGCACTGGCAGAAGCCTGTTTCGCGCTCTATCAGCAATCGCCGACGGGCTCTTGATCGACGGCATCTATCAGCAGATCAGTAATAGCGATTAGACGCGACAAGTTGACGCGCCTAGGCTTATAGCTGACCAAACCGTCGGTGATGCCTCATGAACACCAAGCGCCCTGCCTGCGCGGCGCCTGCCCTCGAAACACCCGCGCCCGCTGCAAGCCAGACCTACAGTTACTGTGACCTTCAATACACCGAATCGGCCAGCACCGCGCTGGCTGAAGAGGTCGCGTTGGCGATCGCCTATAACGGCATCAGCCAGGCTGTGATGCTGGTGACGCCGACGGATCTGGAAGACTTCATCGTCGGCTTCAGCCTCGGCAGCGGGATCATCGAAGACGCCGCCGACATCTATGACCTGCAACTCAGCGGCTCGGGCTCGGCGCAATACGCGCAAGTGACCATCGCCAACCGCGCGTTCTGGAACCTCAAGCAACAGCGCCGGCAGCTCGCCGGCACCAGCGGCTGCGGGCTCTGTGGCGTGGAGGCCGTGGAACAGGCGTTGCCAGACCTCAAAGTGCTGCCCGGCGCACCACTGCCGCCTGCCGAATGGCTCGACGGACTGCGCCAGCGCATCGGCGCTTTTCAGCCGCTGGGCCAGCATTGCGGCGCGGTGCATGCGGCGGTGTTCATGAACGGCCAGGGAGAATTGCTGCTGGGCCGCGAAGACATCGGCCGGCATAACGCCCTCGACAAGCTGATCGGCGGGCTGATCCGTCAGAAGATTCCGATCACCGGCGGCCTGGCCATTGTCACCAGCCGCTGCAGTCTCGAATTGATCCAAAAAGTATTGCGCGCAGGTATCCAGACCCTGGTCAGCCTGTCGTCGCCCACGGGCCTTGCCGTGCAATGGGCCCGTCGCCATAACCTCAATCTCATCCACCTGCCGCAGAAAAGTGCACCGCGGGTCTACAGCCCAGCGATGGAGAACCAAGCGTGAGTCAACTTCAACAACCCAACCAGAATCCCGTCCCCCGCTACAAGCCCTATAAAGGCGCGGCCGGTGGCTGGGGCGCGCTGATCAGCGTTGCCCATGCCTGGTTGAACAGCGACAACGCGCTGAAAAACCTGCGAATCATGCTCAAGACCAACCAGAACGGCGGCTTCGACTGCCCAGGTTGTGCATGGGGCGATTCTCCGGAAAAGGGCATGGTGATGTTCTGCGAAAACGGCGCCAAAGCCGTGAACTGGGAAGCGACCAAACGGCGCGTCGATGGCGCGTTTTTCGCCAGACACAGCGTTAGCTCGTTGCTGGAGCAAAGCGATTATTGGCTCGAGTACCAGGGCCGTTTGACCGAGCCGATGAGCTACGACGCTGAAACCGACCGCTACAAACCCATTAGTTGGGAAGCCGCCTTCGCGCTGATCGGCAAACATTTGCGGGGCCTGTCGAGCCCGAATCAGGCCGAGTTCTACACTTCGGGCCGCGCCAGCAACGAAGCGGCGTTCCTCTATCAATTGTTCGTGCGCGCCTATGGCACCAACAATTTCCCCGACTGCTCGAACATGTGCCACGAAGCCAGTGGCGTTGCGTTGGCGCAGAGCGTTGGCGTCGGCAAAGGCACCGTGACCTTCGACGACTTCGAACACGCGGATGCGATTTTTGTCTGGGGCCAGAACCCTGGCACCAACCACCCGCGGATGCTCGAACCGCTGCGCGAAGCGGTGAAACGCGGGGCGCAGGTGGTGTGCATCAACCCGCTGAAAGAGCGCGGCCTGGAACGCTTCCAGCACCCGCAACACCCGATCGAGATGCTCACCAACGGCGACAAGCCGACCAATACCGCGTACTTCCGTCCGGCATTGGGGGGTGACATGGCGATCCTGCGTGGCATGGCGAAATTCCTGCTGCAATGGGAGCGCGATGCCCAGAAGGCTGGCAAGCCGGCGGTGTTCGATCACGACTTCCTCAATGAACACAGCGTCAACGTGCTGGAATACCTTGGCGTCATTGACGACACCCCGTGGGAGCAGATCGTCGAGCAGTCCGGCCTGACCCTGGTGGAAATCGAGCAAGCGGCGCGCATGTACGCCCAGAGCAAAAGCGTGATCATGTGCTGGGCGATGGGCATCACCCAGCATCGCCATTCGGTGCCGACCATCCAGGAAATCGCCAACCTGATGCTGCTGCGCGGCAACATCGGCCGGCCCGGTGCCGGCCTGTGCCCGGTGCGTGGCCACAGTAACGTACAGGGCGACCGGACCATGGGCATCAACGAGCGTCCGCCAGCGGCGTTCCTTGATGCCCTGGAGCGTCGTTTCCAGTTCAAGGCGCCGCGTGAAAATGGCCACAACGTGGTCGAGGCAATTCATGCCATGGCCGACGGCCAGGCGAAAGTCTTTATCGGGCTGGGCGGCAACTTCGCCCAAGCCACCCCGGACAGCTCACGGACCTTCCAGGCCCTGAGCAACTGTGACCTGACCGTGCAAATCAGCACCAAACTCAACCGCAGCCATTTGGCGCACGGTAAAGAGGCGCTGATCCTGCCGTGCCTGGGCCGTACCGACATCGACATGCAGATCGAAGGCCCGCAAGCGGTGACCGTCGAAGACTCGTTCAGCATGGTTCACGCCTCTAACGGTCAATTGCGGCCGCTGTCGAACCAGATGCGCTCGGAGCCGTCGATCATCGCCGGCATCGCTGCCGCCACCCTGGGCAGCAACCCGGTGGACTGGAACTATCTGGTCGCCGACTACGACCGCATTCGCGACCTGATTGCCGACACCATTCCGGGCTTCCGGGATTTCAACGAGAAGGTCAAGAACCCGGGCGGTTTCTACCTCGGTAACAGTGCCAACGCCCGCCAGTGGAACACCGCATCGGGTCGCGCCAATTTCCGGGCGAACGTCCTGCCTGAAG
This sequence comes from Pseudomonas sp. IT-P253, assembly GCF_949768125.1. Classification (NCBI taxonomy): domain Bacteria; kingdom Pseudomonadati; phylum Pseudomonadota; class Gammaproteobacteria; order Pseudomonadales; family Pseudomonadaceae; genus Pseudomonas; species Pseudomonas sp. IT-P253. The sequence continues at coordinate 280,453 of NZ_CATKPT010000033.1, forward strand.
ACCTGGTGCATGAACGCACTCGCGCCACCGGCGTGTTGCCGGATTTGATCATGCAGTCCATGCGTTCCCACGATCAGTACAACACCACGATTTACGGGCTCGATGACCGTTATCGTGGCGTGAAGGGTCAGCGCGATGTGTTGTTCGTCAACGAAGCCGACATCATTCGCCTGGGGTTCAAGCCGGGGCAGAAAGCCGACATCGTCTCGATTTGGGATGATGGCCGTGAGCGTCGAGTGAAAGGTTTCACGCTGCTGGCGTTTGATATTCCCGCAGGGCAGGCCGCCGCGTATTACCCGGAAGTGAACCCGCTGGTGCCGCTGGAGAGCATCGGGGATGGCAGCCATACGCCGACGTCGAAGTTCGTGGCGATTCGGTTGGAAGCGGCGAGTGCAACCGGACTCATCATGGCAAAGTCGGCTTAACGTATCGCCTGATCCGGCCTCATCGCGAGCAAGCTCGCTCCCACAGTTGATCTATAGCGAACACAGCATTGGTGATCGACCAAAATCCATTGTGGGAGCGAGCTTGCTCGCGATGACGTGGGATCTGGCAATACATGTATCCGCAACCTTGCGATTACGTTCCAATCGCCCACAAAAAAGGCCGCTTTTTTGCAAAAACGGCCTATCCGAAGTAGCTAAAGACCGGCTAAATTCGCTTAAGTTCCGCCTAAAAAACAGTAACTTATAGAAATGTGATGAAGTCGTGTTACTCGTCGGATTTCGATTGTCACAACTATGACACAGCCTCAGGATCGCGCCGTCATCCCCTTGAGGTTCCTCTATGAAGTTCTCCTCGATTCTCTTGTTGTCCCTTAGCCTGGCTAGTGGCATCGCTTCTGCCGGCGGCACCGCTGAAGCAGGTGTGGGCGGCGCATTGGGCGGGGTTTTGGGCTCGGTCGTCGGTCAGTCACTGGGCGGCAATACAGGTTCCACCATCGGCGCAGCCCTGGGCGGCGCGGGTGGTAGCGCCGTCGGCGCAAACAAACACAGCCGTGGCGAAGCCGCCATTGGCGGTGCGTTGGGCGCAGCGGGCGGTAACGTGGTCGGCCGCAGTATGGGCGGCACTGGCGGTAGCCTGATCGGCGCCGCAGCAGGCGGCGGCGCCGGTGGCGCGCTGGGTAACTACATGGGTAACCAAAGTAATGGCGGCGACGACGATGATGGTCATCGTCACGGCCATGGTGATCGTCGCTACTACCGTGACTACGACGACCATCCCGGCCGCGGCCATGCCTATGGTCATCGCAAGCATCACCGGTACTATCGCGACTGAGGATTGAATCGCCTCGTTTGCCGGTCAGTTAAAAGTCGCAGCCAAGGGCTGCGATTTTTTTTGCCCGTCAAACCACCAACCGTTCCAGCGCCCCGCGTAATCCGGCAGGAATCGCCACGGGCTGATTCGACGCCCGATCCACGAACACATGCACAAAACGCCCGGCCGCACAGGCTTCGTCTTCCCCTTGTTTGAACACGGCCAATTCGTACTGCACCGAACTGTTGCCCAACTTGCCCACCCGCAGACCAATCTCTATACGATCCGGGAAAGCAATGGATGCAAAGTAGTCGCAGGCCGAACTCACCACAAAACCCACGACGTCACCGTCGTGAATATCCAGGCCGCCGACTTCGATCAGGTAAGTGTTCACTGCGGTGTCGAAGAAGCTGTAGTAGGTGACGTTGTTAACGTGGCCGTAGGCGTCGTTGTCGTGCCAGCGGGTGGTGATCGGCTGAAATTGGATGTAGTCACTGCGTTGGGGCATCGGGTCGGACATCAGCGTCGACTCCTGGAGTTGGATTGCGAGTTTAAGGCGAAAACCGCGTTATCGTTCTTCGCGAGCAGGCTCCCACATTGGATCTCGGTTGTACTAAAAATCGGTGTTCACTGAAGATCAATTGTGGGAGCGAGCCTGCTCGCGATGGCGTCATTAAAGACGCTATAAATCAGCAAACCCTTTACCCACTGCCGCCAATTCGCCAATCAAGCGCGCCGGCTTCCAGTGATCGCCTTGATGGGTCTCAAGCAGCATCAACCGCTGATGTATATCCCCCAACCCTTGCTGATCCGCCCAGGCCATCGGCCCGCCCTTGTCCGCCGGGAAGCCGTAACCATTGAGATACACCAAATCGATGTCATGCGCAGACGCGGCAATCCCTTCCTGAAGGATTTTCGCGCCTTCGTTGACCAACGCCAGCAAGCAGCGCTCCAGAACCTCCTCAGGGTCAATCTCGCGACGCTGGAAGCCCAACTCTTCGCTGACCTCCAATACCAGTGCATCGACCGCTACGTCGTGCTCAGCCTGACGACTGCCCGGTTCATAGTGGTAATAGCCGTTGCCACTCTTCTGGCCAAAACGCCCCCGTTCGCACAGTCGGTTATCCACTTGAACCTCTGCCGCATCCTGACCTTTGCCTGCCAGTTCCCGAGCGCGCCACTGCAGGTCGATGCCGACCACATCGAACATGCGGAACGGCCCCATGGCGAAACCGAAACCTTGCAGCGCCGCATCCACCTGGTAGGGGTAGGCGCCCTCCAGCAGCATCTTGCGCGCTTCAAGCACGTAGGTATTGAGCATGCGGTTGCCGATGAAACCGTCGCAGTTGCCCGCCACCACGCTGACCTTGCCCATGCGCTTACCCAGCGCCTGGGCCGCATCGAGCACCGCCGGCGCGGTTTGAGCGCCGCGAACGATTTCCAGCAGTTTCATGATGTGCGCCGGGCTGAAGAAGTGCAGGCCCAGCACCTGGCGCGGGCGGCGAGTCGCCGCAGCAATGGCGTCGATGTCCAGCGCCGAGGTATTGCTGGCCAGAATCGCTTCGGGTTTGAGCAGCCCATCCAGTTCGCGGAAGATTTTCTGCTTGAGCTTGAGGTTTTCATAAACAGCTTCGATCACCAGATCAACCTCACGGATCGCCGCATAATCGGCAGCCGTCGTGACCCGTGCAATGCGAGCGTCTGCCTCAGCCTGATCGATACGCCCCTGTCGCACGTTGTGGGCATAGGTCTCAGCCACGGCAGCGAGCGCTTGCTCAAGCATCTGCGGATTGTTATCGACCCATTGCACCGGCACGCCGGCGTTGGCCAGGCACATTACAATGCCGCGGCCCATGGTTCCCGCGCCGATGACGGCAGCGCGCTGAATGTTGAACGGTGTCTGGCTCATGGTTGTTCTCTTGTTGGCGATCCAAAGACAGTCCTCACCATAGTCAGCCACCGCACACTTTTGAAATTTATTCCTGTGATGAGCAACATTCAGCGGATGGATGCGCCTCGAAAACACTGAAACCCCTGTAGGAGCGAGCTTGCTCGCGATGGTGTTTCAGTCGACATCTCTGCAGCTGACACTCTTTCGCGAGCAAGCTCGCTCCTACACAAGGGACACGGTTCGGCCTGACAGATGAGTTTCGGCCCACGCCCGGACTTCGCCATAGGGATAATCCTCCAGCACCGCAAACCCCGGGATCGACCGCGCTTTGAGCTTGGTAAATAGCGGCACGCTGATCCCGCACAGGAATCGCGTCACGCGCTCAGTCGAAGGAACATGGCCGGTGTGCTGTTCGTGCCTGTGGATAAAATCACCGCACAACGCTTCGAAATTTTTATCCACAAGCGCCGGCAACACAGGTGGCGCTGGCAGTCTCGCCACCGCCCCGTGACACACCGAACAATGCCCGCATTGTTGCGGCGCATTGTCGTCGCCGAAATACTCGGCCAGGCGATACCCCAGGCAGCGATCAGTGGCGAACAGGTTCAGCATGGCGTGAATCCGGGCGATCTCCGTGCGCTCATGCTGAGTGAAACAGGCATGCAGTTCTGCACTCAGCGCCTGACTGTCGACGTCCGTTTGCAGCAGGCTGTAGACCTCGGTCATCTGCTTGCTTTCCAGCTCGACCCAGCCCTTCTCCTGAAAATAATCCAGTGCCTTGACCACTCGATCGCGCCCGGCCTGGTGTTGCTCGTACAGCGCGTCGAAATTTACCGTGGCCCAGGTTCGCGCGCGGCTAGAGGTCTGGATGATCGCCGCGACAAAGTCCCTGCGCTCACCTTCGAAACGGGCCAACAATACTTCCGGTTCCTGCACATACTTGAAGCGATATTCCGCGTAATAGGCGTAACGCGGCGCGATGATCCCGCGCAGTTCCAACTGCACCAGCAGCGTCTTGAGCGGTAGCTGACGGATGTTGCTCTGGTCCGCCAGTGGCCCCAGCATAAACTCCCACTGCCCTTCGGGCGCGGCAGCTTGCAGCTCGTCGAGCACGTAGCGGATGCCGTCCAGTTCCGGCGTGTCGCCGTAGACGAAGTTTTCCAGCACATTGAGGCTGTCGCGGTTGGCCAGGACCAGGCAGTCCGACGGCTGCCCGTCTCGTCCGGCACGGCCGATTTCCTGGCTGTAGTTTTCGATGGATTTGGGCAGGTCGAAATGCACCACGTTGCGGATGTCACTTTTGTCGATGCCCATGCCGAACGCGATGGTGGCGACGATGCAATTGGACTGCCCGCCCATGAACCGTTTCTGGATCGCTTCGCGTTGTTCGTGGGGCAGGCCGGCGTGATAGGCCTCGGCCTGGATGCCGTTGCGGACCAGATGCTCGGCGATGTGCTCGGCGGTTTTCTGCAGGGTGACGTAGACGATGCTGGGCTGGTTGGGACGCAGGCTCATCCATTCGACAAGGCGTCGGCGTTTATCCTGACCGCGCACCGGCTCCACCAGCAAGTGCAGGTTCGGCCGGTAGAAACCGGTGGTCACGACGTCTTCGTGTGCGATGGCGAACTTGGCCTCCATGTCGGCGATCACTTTGGGCGTCGCGGTGGCGGTCAGCAGCAGCGCCTGAGGGATGTTGAACTGGCGCTGATAGTCGGGGAGCTTGAGGTAGTCGGGGCGGAAGTTATGGCCCCACTCCGAGATGCAGTGCGCCTCGTCCACCACCAGCAATGAGATTGGTACCTGCTGCAAGAAATTGCGAAAACGCTCGTTCTTCAAACGCTCCACGGAAATCATCAAAATCTTCAATTCGCCGGACTTGGCGCGAGCCATCACCTCGTTGGCGTCATCGCGGTTCTGGGCCGAATCGATACTGCCCGCCGCAATGCCGTGGCGCTGCAAAAACGCCAACTGATCCTGCATCAACGCCAACAGCGGCGAGACCACCAGCGTCAGGTGCGGCAGCAATAAGGCCGATAATTGATAACAAAGGGACTTGCCCGAACCCGTGGGGAAAATCGCCGCCGCCGAGCGCCCCGCCAACACCGCGCTGATCGCCGCTTCCTGGCCGGGCCGAAACTGTGGATAACCGAAAACCTGTTCCAGGGTGTTGTGCATAAGCTGTCACTCCGTTGACCGCTGCGAAGCCCAAAGCCTAGCCGGTGATCGCAGCGAGTCGAGAAAAGGTCGGGGGCAAAAACGATACGGGATGATACAGCGGATGGCGCGAGGGCACGGTAAGGCTTGAGCGATGAGGTGACTTGGCTGGCCTCTTCGCGAGCAGGCTCGCTCCCACAGTGGATTTGTGGTGATGCACATACCCTTGTGGGAGCGAGCCTGCTCGCGAAGAGGCCAGCCAAGTCACCACAAAAATCATAACCCTACTCAGACACCAACACCGCCACCCGCAGCGGCTCAGCGCCTGGCTCTCGCTCGCGGCAGCCACTACAGACCTAATTCCCTTTTAGTGCTTAACCCAGCATTTTCGAAATGCCCTACAACTTCTGGCGCACTCCATACTGGGATTTGCTGCGCAACGCCTGACCATCCCGTAGGAAACTTCACCTGCAGCAGTTTCGCTGGCAAAACCCTCGAAAATACGTAGGCCCCTTCCTCAAAGCCCGGTAATCCCCCTACGAACCCCGTCCATTGCAGCCGTATTGCCGCGCAGCCTCTCGCCCTTCTATAGTTTTCGGCGCGGCCGAAACAGTGTGTCGGCCTGCCAGGCGAGACTGCCCGACTTCCCAAAGGACTGACCTAGATGCAAGACCGCTATCGCCCACTCAAAAGCAGCTACAGCGACACCCCGGTATTGGTCATCGACACCGAAGCAGACCCTCACGAAATCCTCGACGCCGCCCGACAACGCATCCGCGCCGCCAGCGACCTGCTCGAAACGCTTTACTGCCTGTGTTTCAAACAAGCCGACGCCAGCGACATCCCCAACATCGTCAATGCGCTCTACCTGCTGACCCAGGACGGCAACGAACTCCTCGAAATCGCCCGACAACGCCTACCAAAACCCACCACCACCTAATCCCCCTGTAGGAGCGAGGCTTGCCCGCGAAGAACGATAACGCGGTGAACCTGATGAAAACCAAATTGCCCTACGACGCTAATGCCGATCAATTAAGCCGTAACGCGATCTGTAGCAGCTGGCGAAGCCTGCGTTCGGCGGCGTAGCCGTCGTGAAATCAGCCGACGCGGTGCATCAGAAACACCTCGTGCACAGTTTTTACGACGGCTTCGCCGCCGAACGCAGGCTTCGCCAGCTGCTACAGGAAGCGTGTTGCGCCTGAGATTCTTAACTGACAGTCATTAGCCTACGACGCTTGGTTCAAAGCACAGGTACAAGCTAGCCTCGACGACTCTCGCCCAAGCATTCCAGATCAAGAAGTCAGACGCCTGATGGCACTTAAACGAGCGCAATTGCGTAAACGATAAGTCTGTCAGCAACGCCCTATCAAAGCTTCGGCACGGTCCTACAAAAGAAGACGCCTTGTCGCCTATCGCCAACCGGCGACCCACACCTATAGTCCGACTGTCGCTGCCAAATCAGCGACTCGGGCTTGGTCACTCGACAAAGAGAACGCATATTCCTAATTAAGTAGAGGTGTTCTTCAATGACCACATTAAATCCGCTTCCAAGCCGCTACCGCCCACTCCAATCCAACCTCACCGATTCCCCGCCCCTGATCATCGACACAGAGGCCAACCCGCAAGACATCCTCGAAGCCGCCCTCCAGCGCATCCGAGCCTCCAGCGAACTGCTCCGAACCCTGCACTGCCAAAGCTTCGAACAAGGCGATCTCGAAGACATTCCCCACATCACTCACGCCCTCTACCTCCTGACACAGGACGGCTGCGATCTACTCAAGGTGGCCCAACAACGCATGCTGAACTGGAAAGCCCCAGCCTGAGGTTGAGTGAACAGATCGTTCCCACGTTCTGCGTGAGAACGATCAAACACCCGTTACAACCAGACCTGATCGCCGATAAACGCAAAGCGTTGAAAGCCGTCATCGAACACTGGAGATAACCATGAGCAAGTTTTTTGATGAACTGATGGGAAGCGTCCAAGAGATGAACGAGATCGTGCGAGGCGAGCGCTGGCCGTCTCCCAACGCATCAAAAATACCGGTCTATCGACCAGATCGTTTGAGCTACACTTGGGCATTGCACAAAGAGGCAGATGTCATGAGCGAACTGACTTTTCAGCAAAAACAGGATTATTACGACAAGGTGCGCCGTTCAAATTACTTGGCGAGCTTACGTCTTGAAGGCTTCGACACCTCCCGTGCCGATGCTGAGAAGCCGCTCCCCACGCGGGAGTCGGTACTCAACAAATATCGTCAGAATCCACGTTAATGATGGATAAATACGGGGTCGGTCAAGACCCCTATTGCTACCCTGGTAGCGACGTTCTGCGTAACCTGCTCAACATTCATGATGAAGATCAGCTACAAAAAGCAGAACGAGAACTCTCAGAAATCGCCGTCAGCAAACTCCGCCTCCTCCCCCCTCCGTTCGACCTCAGCCTTTTTCAGCACATTCATAAATCCTTGTTTTCCGATGTCTACGAATGGGCAGGACTGTTGAGGACAGTGAATATCCAGAAAGGAGACACGCTTTTCTGCACAGCAGACCGAATCGCTCTTGAAGCCCAGAAAATTTTTCGCGTCATGGAAAGTGCAGCCTGGTTCGTAGGCGCCAGTAAAGCGGAGCTCGTCGCTAAAATTGCTGAAACGTACGGTGACCTAAATGTCATTCACCCTTTTCGCGAAGGTAACGGTCGAGCTCAACGAATCTTGTTTGAGCAGATCATCATCAATGCAGGGTTTGCAGTTGACTGGTGGCTGATCAAAGACACCGAATGGGTTCCTGCGAATATCGATGCGGTAACGTGCGATTATCGTGGCCTCGAAGCGATCTTCGAACGCTGTATTGGCGATCAGTTGGATATGCCACCACCGCCGAGTTGACCACTTCTGTCTGTGTATCGGATAAATCCGCAATGAACCTTGCCCCAAATTTCCCCGACGACCACGTCATGCACCTGCTCATGCAGCTGCTGCACGAAGAACTCGGCCTGCCCGAACGCAAAACCATCAGCCTCACCACCGCGATCAACTTTGACCTCGGCTGCGACGGCGCCGATGCGCGAAACCTGATGGAAGCACTGGAAGAACAATTCGCCATCGACTTCGTCGACTACGACGCCTATCGCTACTTCCAGCCGGAAAATTTTGATGTATTTCTCAAACGCCGGGCGAAGGGGCGTGGCGACAAAATCCCGCTGACTATTGGCATGCTCTACAAGGCGATCAAGGTTCAACGCTGGGACACCCAAACATTGGAAGGCAAATAGTCGAACACATAAGTGCCATTATTCTGGCCGTTTAGTGCGATTTAAGCTGGAATAATGGCAGTTTTCACAACCTGTCAAATCCCACTCATACCCCGCAAACCTGGAGCTGCAGGATAGACCAAGCCGAATTCGCAACCCATCGAGGTATTCCGGCATATCAACACATAAGTGCTATTATTCTGGCAGTTAAGTTTGAAAAATGAAGGAATAATGGCACATGGCTAAAAAAACGGCGCCACTCCTGCCCGCAGCGGCCAAGCTACTTTCCGAGTTTGGCGAGCGACTGAAACTCGCTCGGCTGCGCCGCAAACTGACAGCCAAACAAGTCGCCGAGAGGGCTGGCATGTCTCTGACAACGCTGCGTTCTCTAGAGTCAGGCGGGTCAGGTGTGACGATGGGCGCCTATTTGTCAGTGATGCAGGTGCTGGGTCTGGAAAAAGACTTGAGCAAGCTAGCCGCAGTGGATGAGCTGGGGCGCCAACTGCAAGATGCTCAATTAATCCCAGGCGCAACCCTCGCAACCAGTAAACGCCAGCGCGTGCGTAGCGTGACGCCCTTGAAGGTATCGTCACCTATTCGCGACAGAGAGACGGGGGCATTCGAAAGCCCCGACCTTGCTGCTGATTTCCCTTTGAATACTCAGTCTTTATCCAATTTATTAACCAAGAAAAAGCCTAAGCCTACGACGGGTAAAAAATGACGCTGATAGCGGTGTATGCCGATTGGGAATCCTTGAACGGCCCAAGACGTCTTGGGTTCCTCCATGCCAGAAAGGCTCGCTCCAGCAACGTGTTCGAGTTTGAATACGATCCTGCTGCTCTGGCCGATCCCGAATTGAACTTCACATCGCTGGATCCGCGTATCCAGCTTTTCGAAGGCCGACAATTCCCCGGTCAACATCAAACCCGATTTGGCGTTTTTGCCGACTCAAGTCCCGACCGATGGGGCCAATTGCTGATGAAGCGGCGCCTGGAACGAGATATTCGTGACGGGTTAGCCCCTCAAGGCACCAAACTATACGAATCGGATTTTCTTTTAGGCGTTCATGACCTCTATCGAGTCGGCGCAATCCGCTACAGGCTCAATGACGAAGGCAATTTCTTGGATGATCGCGATGGCTTAGCCGCCCCTCCTTTCGTCGAGTTACGCGCATTAGAGGAGGCAAGCCGTGCCTTGGAGAGCGACCCGGACAACACGTCTCCCGACGGACGCGAGTGGCTGAGAATGCTGATAGCACCCGGCGGCTCACTGGGCGGCGCCAGACCCAAAGCCAGCGTCGCTGACGAACGTGGCCATTTGTGGATAGCCAAATTTCCGAGCACTCGCGACGACTATGACGTCGGTGGCTGGGAAATGGTGGTCAACGCCTTGGCTAATCATTGTGGCTTGCGTGTCGCGACCGGCACTGCACGCCGCTTCGCAAGCGATCATCACTGCTTCATGGTCAAACGCTTCGACCGTACCGAACAGGGTGGCCGACTGCATTTTGCTTCAGCAATGACCATGACCGACCGCGTTGACGGTGACGACGCATCTGTCGGCGCCAGCTACCTTGAGTTAGCAGAAGCACTGATGGAACACGGCTCGGAAGCCAACGCAGATCTTCGCGAGTTGTGGTCTCGCATCGTGTTCAACATTCTGGTCTCCAATACCGACGACCACCTGCGCAACCATGGTTTTATCCTTGACCCCGGCCGGGGATGGCGCCTGTCTGATGCCTACGACATGAATCCAGTCGCACACGCCGATGGATTGAAACTCAACATCACAGATGCTGACAACGCGCTGGATCTCGAGCTCGCTCGGGAAGTGGCTGAGTACTTCCGAGTCAGTCGTGCAGATGCGGAAGAGATTATTGAGAGCTTCAAAGAGGTAGTCAGGCAATGGCCGATCCTGGCCAGTGCGCTGGGTCTGTCGAGGCGTGAACAAGACAACATGGCGCCAGCATTTCGACTCTCCGACAATTGACCTTGGCATTACCTGCGCACACAAAAAAGCCGCCCCTAGGGGCGGCTTTTTCATTACATCAAACCAACTCTTACAACTTCGGCCCAGCCGCCTTGATCGCGTCGCTCACATCGAACTTCTTGAAGTTCTCAACGAACAACCCGGCCAACGCCTTAGCCGCTTCATCGTAAGCAGCCTTGTCAGCCCAGGTGTTACGTGGGTTCAACAGGCCGGTCTCAACGCCCGGTACGGCCAATGGCACGTCGAGGTTGATGGTGTCGAGGTGTTCGGTTTCAGCACCGATCAACGCGCCGCTCTGGATCGCTGCGATGACGCCGCGAGTGGTCGGGATGTTGAAGCGTTTGCCGACGCCGTAGCCGCCGCCGGTCCAGCCGGTGTTGACCAGGTAGACCTTGGAGCCGAAGCCGCGGATGCGCTTGATCAGCAGTTCGGCGTATTCGCCAGCCGGACGCGGGAAGAACGGTGCGCCGAAGCAGGTGGAGAAGGTCGACTTGATGCCGCTGCCGGACCCCATTTCGGTCGAGCCCACCAGTGCGGTGTAGCCGGACAGGAAGTGGTAGGCCGCTTGTTCTTCGCTGAGGATCGACACTGGCGGCAGGACGCCGGTCAGGTCGCAGGTCAGGAAGATCACAGCGTTTGGCTCGCCACCGAGGTTTTTCGGTGCGCGTTTTTCGATCAGTTCACGCGGGTAAGCAGCGCGGCTGTTCTGGGTCAGGCTGTCGTCGGCGTAGTCGGCCTTTTTGTTGGCATCGAGTACGACGTTTTCCAGCACGGCGCCGTGTTGAATGGCTTTCCAGATGACGGGCTCGTTCTTCTCGGAGAGGTCGATGCACTTGGCATAGCAACCGCCTTCGATGTTGAACACCACGCCCACGCCCCAGCCGTGTTCGTCGTCACCGATCAGGTAACGGCTTTCGTCGGCGGACAGGGTGGTTTTACCGGTGCCGGACAGGCCGAAGAACAGGGTCACGTCGCCCTCTTCGCCCATGTTGGCGGCGCAGTGCATCGGCAGAACGTCGACCGCTGGCAGCAGGAAGTTCTGAACCGAGAACAGGGCTTTTTTCATTTCGCCGGCGTAACGCATACCAGCCAGCAGAACTTTTTTGGCCGCGAAGTTGATGATCACGGTGCCGTCGGAGTTGGTACCGTCACGCTCTGGTACGCACTCGAACTCAGGCGCGTTGATCACTTGCCATTCGTCTTTGTCGCCCTGGTTGTATTGCTCAGGGTTGATGAACAGGCAGCGGCCGAACAGGTTGTGCCAGGCCGTCTGGGTGGTCATTTTGACCGGCAGGTAGTGCGCAGGATCGGAACCTACGTGCACGTGGGATACAAAACGCTCGCGCTCGCCCAGGTAGGCTTCAACGCGGTCCCACAGGGCGTCGAACTTGTCGGCCGGGAACTTGCGGTTGATTGGGCCCCAGGCAATGGCTGCCTGAGTGGTCGGCTCTTCAACGATGAAACGATCGACTGGCGAGCGGCCGGTACGGTGACCGGTGCGAACAACCAGCGCGCCGGTATCGGCAAGCTCGCCTTCACCGCGATTCAAGGCTTCTTTAACCAGCTCATCGACACTCAGATCGGTGTACACGGCGTTATTGGCTTGCGTCATGAGATTCCCCGTCGGCCAGTGGCCGAGTGTGCTCCAAACGTTTTGTAGTAGAAAGTCGTGCACTACTACCGCGACAAAAAGTGGGCCGGATTATGCCAGAAACGCCCAAAAATAGTAGGGCCCTCCCGTCGTAACGGCGTTATTCCGGCACAAACCAGTGAATTTACCTGCGCTGAACCGTTTTAGTGACGGGTATCTGACGGCGTCTCGACGCCCGCACCGACGAACAATTGGGTGATATCGGCGGCGTCAAACAGGTAGCGCTGGTTACAGAACTGACAGTCGATCTCGATGTGACCACCGTGTTCGATGACCAGTGCCTGCGCATCTTCCTGACCCAGACTGACCAGTGCATTGGCAGAACGTTCGCGCGAGCAACTGCAATGGAAGCGCAGCTTCTGAACGTCGAACAGTCGAACCTGCTCCTCATGGTAGAGGCGATGGAGCACGGTTTCGTTGTCCAGACCGAGCAATTCATCGGCGGTCAGGGTGCCGCCCAGCGCGGTGATGTGCTGCCAGCTGGCGGCGCGCTCTTCTTCGTCTTTCAGGCGGTCAGCCGGCAGTTGCTGCAGCAACAACCCACGGGCGCGGCGACCATCGGCGTACAGCCAGAACCGCGTGCCCACTTGTTGGGACATGACGAAGTAATTGGTGAAGCACTCCGACAGGGTTTCTCCATCGAGGTCGACGATGCCCTGATAACGCTGCCCTTGAGTCGGGTCGACGGTCAGTGCCAGAACGCCGTTTGGCATCAGGTCGGCCAGGGTCGCATCGGGAGCGATCCGGTCCGTTTCGTAACGGGCCAGGCCACGGATTTCGCGCTCGCTGGAGCACTCGATCATCAGCAACGGCACCGGGCCGTCGGAGCGGGCCTGGAGAATCAGCAAGCCATCGAATTTCAAAGTGCCGACCAGCAACGCCGCCGCCGCCATCAGTTCACCGAGCAGTTGTGCAACCGGCTCCGGATACGGGTGTTTGGCGAGGACTTCGGCGTAGCTACGCTCCAACGCAACCAGCTCGCCGCGGGTGTCGCTGTCATCGAAGATGAAGCGTTGGGTGTAGTCGGTATCCGTTAGATCGGTCATAGGTCTGGGTATCTGAGGTAATGACAAGAGTGGTTACATAAACTGGTTGTTGCGCCTTCACCACGCCGTTTTGCAGCACGTAGTCAGCCATGACGGGCATTTTATGAACAATTGCGCGTCGATCCAAGCAAGGTGGAACCGGCGCTATACATTTGCGCGACGTCATGCCGTGGGCACTGCTGGCATTCTGGTTATGGCCTACAGGCTGGAAACTGTGTGTGATTTACGACGAATGGTTTTTTTCATCGGCTGCACGCAACGCTGGGCCGGTAACCTCATATGGTTCCACAGTAGAGAGATTACAAGTCTGCGGGGATGCCGGGCGAGCGCTGCGCACTCGTTCGCGGGCAAGCCTCGCTCCTACAGGGATTCTCGATCAACTGTAGGAGCGAGGCTTGCCCGCGAAGACGTCAGCCCGGTCAACACAGAATCAACCGACTCACTCGTCGTTACTGCTGCCGCGAAACTTGAACAAATCCCGTCGCTGTTTCTTGCTCGGCTTGCCATCGGTGGTCACACCGAGCGAGCCGGCCTTGCGCATTTGCGCAGCCGCTTCACGCTTGGCGATGCTGGCCTCGGTTTCGGTGTACAGCGCCTGAGCCTCCGGCGCACCACGACGTACAATCGACAAGGCCTGGACCACCACCGTGCGCTCCTCAAAACCGGTGCGAATCTGGAACTCGTCGCCGACCCTCGGTTCCTTGCCCGGCTTGCAGCGCTCGCCCCGACAATGCACTTTGCCGCTTTCTATCGCGGTCTTGGCCAAGGCACGTGTTTTATAAAAACGCGCAGCCCACAACCACTTATCGAGACGGACCTTGTCGTCCTCTTCGCTTTTTTGTGCCATGGGATTACCTCATTCTGAAATATTGATGAACTGTACTACCGTTTCTGTCGTGCCATGAATTACGCCGGCTCAGACTACAATGCGTGCATTCCAGCACCTCCTTGAGAAGCTGAACATCCGGGCCGTAGATATCTGTCGCCTTTTAATCATTATTCTGCGTGAATACCGCGAAATCGGCCGCGTGCGGCCACAGCGGTTTCTACCGGTTGAGTACCTTTTGAAGACATTTGACCATTTGACCGTTATCGGTCTGCGCGAGTGGGTGGCGCTCCCGGATTTGGGAGTCGCGGGCCTGCGGGCAAAAATCGACACCGGTGCCAGTACCTCCAGCCTCCATGCCACCGACATCGAGCCATTCGAGCGCGAAGGGGCACAGTGGGTGCGCTTCACCGCGCACCTGGGCACGGTCGTGCAACTGCGTCACCGGCGCTGCGAAGCGCCGCTGGTAACGATGAAAACCATCAAAAGCTCCAACGGCCATGCGCAGATGCGTTACGTGGTCAGCACCTCCCTGGCCCTCGGTGATCGGGTCTGGCGGGTCGAGTTCACGCTCGCCTGCCGCAAGTCCATGCGTTATCGCCTGTTACTCGGTTCCAAAGCCCTGATCGACGGCCAACTGGTGGTCAATCCGGGGATTAAATATGTACAAGACAAGCCGGTGTTCCCGGTATCTACCTCCTCCACAGGTGTTGCATGAAGATCGCTGTGCTGTCGCGGAACCCGCGTCTGTATTCCACTCGTCGTCTGGTCGAAGCCGGTACCGAACGTGGCCATGAAATGGTGGTGATCGACACCCTGCGCGCCTACATGAACATCGCCAGCCACAAACCGCAGATCCACTACCGCGGCAAACCGCTGGAGGGTTTCGATGCGGTGATCCCGCGGATCGGTGCGTCGGTGACGTTTTATGGCTGCGCGGTGTTGCGTCAGTTCGAAATGATGGGGGTTTTTCCGCTCAACGAATCGGTGGCCATTGCCCGTTCGCGGGACAAACTGCGTTCGCTGCAATTGTTGTCGCGCCGGGGGATCGGTTTGCCGGTCACCGGGTTTGCGCACTCCCCGGATGATATTCCCGACCTGATCGACATGGTCAACGGCGCGCCTCTGGTGATTAAAGTGCTGGAAGGCACCCAGGGCATTGGCGTGGTGCTGTGTGAAACCGCAACGGCGGCGGAATCGGTGATCGAGGCGTTCATGGGCCTCAAGCAAAACATCATGGTTCAGGAGTACATCAAGGAAGCCGGCGGCGCGGATATTCGCTGCTTTGTGGTCGGCGACAAGGTGATTGCGGCGATGAAGCGCCAGGCCAAACCTGGGGAATTTCGCTCCAACCTGCATCGGGGTGGCAGCGCCAGCCTGATCAAGATCACGCCGGAAGAACGCATGACAGCGTTGCGCGCGGCGAAAGTGATGGGGTTGGCGGTGGCGGGCGTGGATATCCTGCGCTCCAATCACGGACCGCTGGTGATGGAAGTGAATTCGTCGCCGGGTCTGGAAGGGATTGAAACCACCACTGGCAAGAACGTGGCGGGGATCATCATTGAGCATCTGGAAAAGAATGGTGGGCCGAATATGACACGGACCAAGGGCAAGGGCTAACTCCTGAGATTGATGGCGGTCGAGAGGCCGCTTTCGCGGGCAAGCCTCGCTCCTACATGGATTTGTGATCAACTGTAGGAGCGAGGCTTGCCCGCGAAGAGACCCTAAGCCCCAACATCAAGGCCAGCCTCTTAAACCGCATCCCGAGGCAGCATCAACCCCAACGGCAACCGCACACGCGCTTCCAGCCCGCCACCCTCCCGATTGCGCAACTCAACATTCCCACCATGCATCGAAGCAATTCGCTTCACGATCGCCAACCCCAGACCAGTCCCCTTCCCACCCCGGGCGCGGTCGCCCCGGGTGAACGGATTGAAGATCGCCTCAAGCTCTGACGAATCGATCCCGGTTCCACGGTCCATGACACTCAGCACCACGTACGGCGCACTGGTATCCCCAGACACATAGGCCGCGACCTCGACACCGGTACCCGCATGATGCAAGGCGTTGCCGATCAGGTTGTTCAGCAATCGCTTCATTGACACCCGACGCAACGGGAACGGCTGGATCGGTTCCAGGCGCAGGCGCACTTTCTCTTCGTTCTGGTTGTAGGGGGCCGCGACCTCGCGCACCAGGTCGCTCAGATCCACTTCTTCCACCGACTCGTCGCGACCGTCGCGGATGAACGCCAGGAACTGGTCGAGAATCGCGTCCATGTCTTCGATGTCGCGCACCATGTCGTCTGTCAGGTCGTTGTGATCGCCCATCAACTCCAGTGACAGCCGCAAACGGGTCAACGGCGTGCGCAGGTCATGGGACACGCCGGCCAACATCAACTCGCGCTCGCGCCCCGCCTGTTCGACATCCTCGGCCATCTGGTTGAAAGACCGGTATACCTCGGTCATCTCACTCGGTGTATCGCTGATCGGCAGCCGTACACTGCGGCCCTGGCCGAGTTGCCTTGCGGCATACACCAGACGTTTCAATGGCTGGTTGAGCTGGCGGACAAAGATCCACGCCGAAGCGGTGGACAGCAGACCGATGGCGAGAAACCAGCCCAGCACGTTCCAAATTTTCTGACCGCGCAAAGGATGCGGATACAGCGGCACTTTCAGCCAGCCATCGCCCAGGCTTGGCGCCCGCACCCACAGCGCGGGTGGCGAATGCATGCGTAATCGCACTTCGGTATCGGCACCCAGCTCCGCCTGCATTTGCCGCTGGTAGATCTCGCTGTAAGGCCAGTGTTGTTCGCCTTCCGGCACACCAGTGCCCACCACACGGATCAGCGTTGCGGCATCGGCGATTTTCTGACGGTTTTCTTCATCGGCAGCCCAATAAGCGCGTAGCGTCAGGGCGACGCCGTGGCTGTACTGGCGGTCCACCAGCACGTCTTCGTTCATCAACAGATAAACCAGGGTCAGCGCCTTGGAGAACAGAACGACGATCAGCACCAGCCATAAGGTGCGGGAGAAGAAACTCTGGGGGAACCAAACGGGGGTTTTCATGAATAACCGTTACACACTTGCAGGAGCGAGCGATGCTCGCATATTACGGATCGCGAGTCTGCGGCCAACATCGTCCGCCAGACCCGCTCCTACAAATCGCCGATCACTTGGTGGCGGCGCCATCCGGAACGAACACGTAACCCACGCCCCAAACGGTCTGGATGTAACGCGGCTTGGAAGGATCGGGTTCGATCATCCGGCGCAGACGGGAAATCTGCACGTCGATGGAGCGCTCCAGGGCATCCCACTCGCGACCACGGGCCAGGTTCATCAGTTTGTCGCGGGTCAATGGCTGACGCGCGTTCATCACCAACGCCTTGAGTACGGCGAATTCACCGGTGGTGAGCATGTGCACTTCATCGCCACGCTTGAGTTCGCGCGTTGCGAGGGACAGTTCGTAGTCACCGAAGGTCACGCTTTCGTCTTCGCTGCCCGGTGCACCCGGCACAGGCGTTGATTGACGGCGCAGGACCGCTTTGACACGCGCCATCAACTCGTCCGGGTTGAACGGCTTGGCCAGATAATCGTCGGCGCCCAGTTCAAGGCCCTTGATACGGCTCAGCTCGTCGCCCTTGGCGGTGAGCATGATGATCGGAATCTGGTTGTTCGCGCCACGCAGTCGACGGCAGGCGGTCAGGCCGTCTTCGCCGGGCAGCATCAGGTCGAGGACGACCAGGTTGAACACTTCACGCGCCAGCAGGCGGTCCATTTGCTCAGTGTTCGGCACGGCTCGGGCACGGTAGCCCTTGCTGACGAAAAAGCGTTCCAGCAGGCTGCTGAGCCCCGGGTCGTCGTCAACGATAAGAATTTTTTCGCCTTCAGCAATGTTTGCAGTGCTGCTCATTAGATGCTCCTTTTAGCTCGGCGCGCATTATGGCGTAGCTGCCGTTATACGCACCGTGTGCATTGTTAGCAGATTTTTCCTTCACCGCCAGAAATCCGGGCATTGTGCCTACAGCCAGTGATGCCCCCGAATGACAGAACGCTGGTTATAATGCCCGGCCTTTTGTGTCAGGCAACGTCTGATCATTGCGACCGGCAGCCACTTTTTATTTTCAGGGTGCTGGCAGTAATTGTTCGATTTCACGGGTCAACGGAATGCCTGTTGACCCAGGTAGCGGCGCAGGCCAGGCCGCTCAACCAGACTCGCCGAGCCTTTAACCCTGCGCCTGCGAGCCTGCTTTCACAATTTGTCAGGTGGTTTTATGGACAGCATCAACAGCCGCATTGCCGAGGAACTCGGTGTACGCCCACAACAGGTCGAAGCGGCCGTCGCGCTACTCGATGAAGGCTCTACCGTTCCCTTCATCGCCCGTTACCGGAAAGAAGTGACCGGCAGCCTCGATGACATCCAGTTGCGTCATCTGGAAGAGCGTCTGCGCTACCTGCGAGAACTCGACGAACGGCGCATCAGCATCCTTGCCAGCATCCAGGAACAAGGCAAGCTGACCCCGCAACTTGAGCGTGACATCAAGCTCGCCGACACCAAGACCCGCCTCGAAGACTTGTACCTGCCGTACAAACAGAAGCGCCGCACCAAGGGCCAGATCGCCCTGGAAGCCGGCCTCGGCGAGTTGGCCGACGGTCTGTTCAACGACCCTGGCCTGACGCCAGACGCGGAAGCCGCGCGCTTCGTCAATGCCGAAAAAGGTGTGGCCGATGTGAAGGCCGCCCTCGAAGGCGCCAAGTACATCCTGATGGAGCGCTTCGCCGAAGACGCTGGGCTGCTGGATAAACTGCGCAGCTATTTGAAGCAGGAAGCCACCCTCAGTGCCCGCGTGATCGCCGGCAAGGAAGAGGAAGGCGCCAAATTCCGCGACTATTTCGAACACGACGAACCACTGAAAAGCATGCCGTCGCACCGCGCGCTGGCGATTTTCCGTGGCCGCAACGAAGGTATTCTGAGTTCGGCGCTGAAGGTCGGTGACGAACTGCCGGGCACCATGCACCCGTGCGAAGGCATGATCGGTCAACAATTCGGCATCCAGAACCAAAACCGCGCCGCCGACAAATGGCTGGGCGAAGTGGTGCGCTGGACCTGGAAGGTCAAGCTCTACACCCACCTCGAAACCGACTTGCTCGGCGAACTGCGCGATGGCGCGGAAACCGAAGCCATCAACGTCTTCGCTCACAACCTGCACGACTTGCTGTTGTCGGCACCCGCTGGCCCACGCGCCACGCTGGGCCTCGACCCGGGCCTGCGCACCGGTTGCAAGGTGGCCGTGGTCGATTCCACGGGCAAGCTGCTGGATCACGCCACGGTGTATCCGCACGTGCCGCACAACAAGTGGGACCAGACCATCGCGATTCTCGCGGCCCTGTGCGCCAAGCATGCGGTGGACCTGATCGCCATCGGCAACGGCACCGCCAGCCGTGAAACCGACAAGCTGGCCGCTGAGCTGATCAAAAAATACCCAGCGATGAAAATGACCAAAGTCATGGTCTCCGAGGCCGGCGCATCGGTTTACTCGGCGTCGGAATTGGCGTCCAAGGAATTCCCGGACCTCGACGTGTCGATCCGTGGCGCTGTGTCGATTGCCCGTCGCTTGCAGGACCCACTGGCTGAACTGGTGAAGATCGACCCGAAATCCATCGGCGTCGGCCAGTACCAGCACGACGTGTCGCAGCTGAAACTGGCGCGCGGCCTGGACGCCGTGGTCGAGGACTGCGTGAACGCCGTGGGCGTGGACGTGAACACCGCTTCGGTGGCGCTGCTGGCCCGTATCTCTGGCCTGAACGCGACCCTGGCGCAAAACATCGTCAGCCACCGCGACGAGCACGGCGCGTTCAAGACACGCGCCGCGTTGAAGAAAGTCGCCCGTCTGGGTGAAAAAACCTTCGAACAGGCGGCTGGCTTCCTGCGCGTCATGAACGGCGACAACCCGCTGGACTCGTCGGCGGTTCACCCGGAAGCCTATCCGCTGGTGCAGCGCATTGCCGCTGAAACCGACCGTGATATCCGCTCGTTGATCGGTGACGCCAGCTTCCTCAAGCGCCTCGATCCGAAGAAATACACCGACGAAACCTTCGGCCTGCCGACCGTCACCGACATCCTGCAAGAACTGGAAAAGCCTGGCCGGGACCCGCGTCCCGAGTTCAAGACCGCCGAGTTCCAGGAAGGCGTCGAAGACCTCAAGGACCTGCAACTGGGCATGATCCTCGAAGGCGTCGTGACCAACGTGACCAACTTCGGTGCGTTCGTCGACATCGGCGTGCATCAGGACGGTTTGGTGCACATCTCTGCGCTTTCGGAGAAGTTCATCAAGGACCCGCGTGAAGCGGTGAAGGCCGGTGACGTGGTGAAGGTGAAGGTCATGGAAGTCGACATTCCGCGCAAACGCGTGGGTCTGTCGATGCGCATGAGCGACACCCCGGGCGAGAAAATCGACGGCGCTCGCGGTGCGCGTCCGGGTTCGGCGCCACGCCAATCCCAGAGCAGTGCACCGCGCAAGGAAACCACGGCGCCAGCCCCCGCGAATAACGCCATGGCGTCGCTGTTCGCCAACGCCAAGCAGTTGAAGAAACGCTGATGGACATCCCTGCCGGGCTGACCCAAAGCGCTTTTTTCAAGCTGCTGGGCTGTCGTTTGCACAGCCTGGAAACCGGGGTGGCGCAAGTCGCCCTGGCGCTTGAGCCTCAGTTGCGCAATCGCGGCGGCAAGTTGCACGGCGGGGCCTTGTTCAGTCTGGTGGACATTGCCATGGGGCTGGCCTGTTCCAGCACCCACGGCTTTGACCAGCAGAGCGCGACCATCGAGTGCAAGATCAACTACATTCGCGCGGTTGAAGGCGGCGAAGTGATGTGCACGGCGCGGGTGATCCACCCGGGCCGCCGCACGCTGGTGGTCGAAGCCGACGTGATGCAAGGCGACAAACTCGTCGCAAAAGCACAAGGCACGTTCGCTGTCCTATAGCTCCCTGTCATCAATTTGAGTTAATTTCAGCGCAATGCACCTTGTAGGAGCGAGCTTGCTCGCGATGGTGCTGTGTCAAACGGTACTTGTGTTGACTGAACCCTCATCGCGAGCAAGCTCGCTCCTACAGGGGAAGGTTTGTGCGGTCCGAAAACCAGGCGACAACGCCAGTTTTAACTTCACCCTTGTAGACCGTCTTGCCCACCCCCATATTGGGGCGACTGACGCGTGAAGGAATCCAACTTGAGCGAACTTCTCAACCGCCGCCTGGCTCTGCTCGGCGAGCGCGCTAACCTCTCTCTGCTCGAACAGTGCCTTCACGGCATCGAACGTGAATGCCTGCGCGTGACCGGCGAAGGTCGCCTGGCGCAAACGCCGCACCCGGAAGAATTGGGTTCCGCGCTGACCAACGAACAAATCACCACCGACTATTCCGAGTCGCTGCTGGAGTTCATTACCCCGGCCCTGCCAGACCCTGCGGATACGCTGGTGAGCCTGGACAAGATTCATCGTTTTGCCTACAGCAAGCTCGGCAACGAGTTCCTGTGGAGTCCGTCGATGCCGTGCCCGTTGCCGGCCGAGGAAGACATTCCGATTGCCTATTACGGCACCTCCAACATCGGTCAGCTCAAGTACGTCTACCGCAAGGGCCTGGCCTTGCGTTACGGCAAGACCATGCAGTGCATCGCCGGGATTCACTACAACTTTTCCCTGCCGGAAAAGCTCTGGCCATTGCTCAAGGCGTCTGAAGGTTTTGTCGGTACCGACCGCGACTATCAATCGGCGGCCTACATCGCGCTGATCCGTAACTTCCGTCGCTACAGCTGGCTGCTGATGTACCTGTTCGGCGCCTCCCCTGCGCTGGACGCCGGTTTTCTGCGCGGTCGATCGCACCAGTTGGAACAACTGGACCCGGACACCTTGTACCTGCCGTACGCCACCAGCCTGCGCATGAGTGATCTGGGTTACCAGAGCAACGCCCAGGCCGGTTTGACGCCGTGCTACAACGACCTCGCCAGCTACACCGACAGCCTGCGCAAAGCGGTGGCCACACCCTATGCACCGTATGTCGAAATCGGCACGCATCAGGACGGTGAGTGGGTTCAGCTCAACACCAACATTTTGCAGATCGAAAACGAGTACTACTCCAACATCCGGCCCAAACGCGTGACCTACACCGGCGAACGGCCGATTCAGGCGCTGGTGGGCCGTGGCATTCAGTACGTCGAAGTGCGTTGCCTGGACATCAACCCGTTCCTGCCGATGGGCATTGACCTGCCAGAGTCGCGATTCCTCGACGCATTCCTGCTGTATTGCGCGCTGAACGACAGTCCGCTGCTGACCAATACCTCGTGCAGCAACGCCACCTCGAACTTCCTCAGCGTGGTCAAGGAAGGTCGCCGTCCAGGCTTGCAGCTGCAACGCGACGGTCATCCGGTCGACTTGAAAGAATGGGCCGGCGAGTTGCTGGAGAAGATCGCGCCCTTGGCGGCGTTGCTCGATCAGAGCCATGGCGGCGATGCGCACAGCAAAGCGCTGGACGCGCAATTGGCCAAGGTCAAGGATTCGTCCCTGACACCCTCGGCCCAGGTGCTGGCGTCGATGGCTGAGCACAAGGAGAGTTTCTGTCAGTTCTCCCTGCGCCAGAGCCGCGCACATGCGGAGTTTTTCCGTAGCGAGCCTTTGAACAGCGAAGACCAGGCGAAGTTTGAAGAGCGGGCGCGTTCGTCACTGGCTGAACAGGTGGCGCTGGAGCAGAACGAAGTCGGCGATTTCGATGTGTTTGTCGGGGCGTATCAGGCGAGCATTCTGGCGATCAGTAATTAACTTCTGAAGGTCCTGCGGACCTTTTCGCGAGCAAGCTCGCTCCCACAGGGTTTAGCGGTGTTCACATAATTGTGGATACGCCGCGAATCCAATGTGGAAGCGAGCTTGCTCGCGATGACCGCAAAGCGGTCGCTTTTAAATGTTTCCACTCATAAGCTAATGCGAAAAAGTTATTTATTTTTACTTTCTTAGATCATTTAGTCTCCTTTCACGCCGACACTCGGTCGTCTGACAAGGAGCTTTTCCATGAAACTGCACTTCCCCCTACGCCTGCTGGCGGCCGCCTCTTTGGCGGCGGCGAGTTTCTTTGCCCAGGCGGCCGACGTCACTGTTGCCTACCAGACCACCGTTGACCCGGCGAAAGTTGCCCAGGCCGACGGCGCGTACGAAAAAGCTACCCACGTCAAAATCGACTGGCGCAAATTTGACAATGGAGCCGACATCATCGCCGCCATTGCCTCCGGCGACGTGCAGATCGGCTACCTCGGTTCCAGCCCTCTGACGGCTGCAATCACCCGCAAAGTCCCGGTTGAAACCTTCCTGATCGCAACCCAAATCGGCGCAGCAGAAGCACTGGTTGCCCGCGACGGTTCCGGGATCAAGACGCCGCAAGATTTGATCGGCAAGAAAATCGCCGTTCCATTTGTCTCCACCGGTCACTACAGCCTGCTCGCCGCGCTGAAGCACTGGAACATTGACCCGTCGAAAGTCACCGTGCTCAACCTCGCGCCGCCAGCGATCATCGCAGCGTGGAAACGCGGCGACATTGACGCCACTTACGTGTGGGACCCCGCCCTCGGTGTGGCCAAGGAAAACGGCAAGGTGCTGATCACCTCTGGCGAACTGGCCAAGTTCGGCGCTCCAACCTTCGATGCCTGGATCGTGCGCAAAGACTTCGCCGAGAAGCATCCAGAGATTGTTACCGCGTTCGCCAAAGTGACCCTGGATGCCTACGCCGACTACCGCAAAGACCCGAAAGCCTGGCTCGCCAATCAATCCAACGTCGACAAACTGGTGAAGCTCTCGGGTGCCAAGGCCAGCGATATTCCACTGCTGCTGCAAGGCAACGTCTACCCGCTGGCGGCTGATCAGGTGATCACCCTCGGTGCGCCGACCACCAAAGCCATCACCGATACGGCGGCGTTCCTCAAGGAACAGGGCAAGGTCGAGGCGGTACTGCCGGACTATGCGCCGTACGTCAGCGCTAAGTTCATCACCAATTGATCGGGAGTTCATTGCGATGGCTTTGCTACTGCTGGAGCGCATCCGCACACAGTACCCCGGCAACCCCGAACCGGTACTGACGGATATTTCCCTGAGCCTTGGGCCCCGGCAATTACTGGTCGCCCTCGGCCCTTCCGGCAGTGGCAAGACGTCGCTGTTGAACCTGATTGCCGGTTTCGTCGAGCCCAGCGCCGGACGCATCACCCTTGACGGTGTGCCGGTCAAAGGCCCGAGCGCCGAACGCGGCGTGGTGTTCCAGGACGATGCGTTGCTGCCTTGGCAGGACGTGCTGGCCAACGTCGGTTTTGGTCTGGAACTGGCCGGTGTTTCCCGAGACGAACGCGAAATCCGCGCCCGGGAAATGCTGGCGCTGGTCGACCTTTCCGGTTTCGAAAACCGTCGCATCTGGCAGCTCTCGGGCGGTCAGAAGCAGCGTGTAGGACTGGCCCGCGCACTCGCCGCCGACCCTCGTGTATTGCTGATGGACGAGCCTTTCGGCGCGCTCGATGCCTTCACCCGCGAACAGATGCAGGAGCTGCTGCTGCAAGTCTGGCGGCGCACCGCAAAACCGGTGTTCCTGATTACCCACGATATTGAAGAAGCGGTGTTTCTCGCCACGGACCTGATTCTGCTGGCGCCCAACCCCGGGCACATTGTCGAGCGCCTGAGCCTGGACTTCGGTCAGCGTTATGCCGCCGGTGAGTCGGCACGAGCGATCAAATCCGACCCGCTCTTTATCGAAACCCGCGAACACGTGCTCGCCAAAGTGTTCTCCCAACGCAGCGCCGCCCAGCGGCAGGAGCGCGCATGAGCAGCTATGACATTCCCGCTGCTGTGGCGGTGACACCCGGCTCGACGTTGATTCCGCTCCGCCGCCGTCTGAGCACGCGCTGGATCAGTGTGCTGACGCTGGTCGCGCTCATTGTCATTTGGTGGGCCGTCACCGCCACCGGCATGATCGAACCGCTGTTCCTGCCGCCACCGTCCGCTGTGCTGCAAAAAGGCTGGTTGCTGGCAACGACGGGCTACATGGACTCGACGTTGTGGCAGCACTTGGGCGCGAGTCTCAGCCGCATCGGACTGGGCCTGGGTTTCGCGGTGCTGACCGCCGTGCCGGTCGGCATTGCCATCGGTCACAACCGCATTGCGCGGGGCATTCTCGATCCGCTGATCGAGTTCTACCGGCCGATTCCACCGTTGGCCTATCTGCCGCTGATCGTGATCTGGTGCGGCATCGGTGAGCTGTCGAAAGTCTTGCTGATCTACCTCGCGATCTTCGCCCCGATCGCCATCGCCACCGCCACCGGTGTACGCACCGTTGACCCGGCCAGGTTGCGCGCCGCGCAGTCGCTGGGCGCCACCCGGGCGCAACTGATTCGTCATGTGATTCTGCCAAGTGCCTTGCCGGACATTTTGACCGGCGTGCGGATTGGTCTGGGTGTGGGTTGGTCGACACTGGTGGCCGCCGAACTGATCGCTGCCACCAGCGGCTTGGGCTTCATGGTGCAGTCGGCTGCGCAGTTCCTGGTCACCGACGTCGTGGTGCTGGGGATTCTGGTGATTGCACTGATCGCCTTTGCCATGGAGATGGGTCTGCGCGCCCTGCAACGCAAACTCGTGCCCTGGCATGGCCAGGCCCACTGAATGCCCCTGTAGGAGCGAGCTTGCTCGCGAAAGCGGTGTGTCAGACAACGTTGCTTTTACTGATGTGCTTTCGCAAGCAAGCTCGCTTCTACAAACAGCTCGGCGCTCCGGATTGAAGAGAACCACCATGAGCCACCTGACCATTGTCCCTTTAAGCTCCGCCCTCGGCGCACAGATCAGCGGCGTCGACATCAGCCAGCCATTGAACCTGGAACTGCGCGACGCCATTGAGCAGGCGTTGCTCAAGCATCAGGTGTTGTTCTTCCGCGACCAGCCGATCAACCCGCAACAGCAGGCGCATTTCGCCGCCAACTTTGGTGATCTGCACATTCACCCGATCTACCCGAACGTGCCCGAACAACCCGAAGTGTTGATCCTCGACACTGCCGTCACCGACGTGCGCGACAACGCGATCTGGCACACCGACGTGACCTTCCTGCCGACCCCGGCAATGGGCGCGGTGCTTAGTGCAAAATTGCTGCCGGCGTTCGGCGGCGACACGTTGTGGGCCAGCGGAATCGCAGCGTATGAAGCGCTGTCCGTGCCGATGAAAGCATTGCTCGAAGGGCTGACAGCCACTCACGACTTCACCCGCTCGTTCCCGCTGGAACGTTACGGCAATACGCCTGACGCGTTGGCCCAGTGGGAAGAAGCGCGCCGCAAGAATCCGCCGCTGTCACACCCGGTGATTCGCACGCACCCGGTGAGCGGGCGCCGCTCGTTGTTCGTCAACGAAGGCTTCACCTCGAAGATCAATGAGCTGTCGGAGACTGAAAGCGAAGCGATTTTGAAGCTCTTGTTCGCGCATGCGACGCGACCGGAGTTTACGATTCGCTGGCGCTGGCAGAAGGATGACGTCGCGTTCTGGGATAATCGCGTGACACAGCACTATGCCGTGGATGATTACCGGCCGGCGCGGCGGGTGATGCAACGGGCGACGGTGTTGGGGGATGTGCCGTTTTTTCGGTAACCCTGAGTTCTTTACTGTTTGCTATGACCCCATCGCGAGCAAGCTCGCTCCCACATGGGATCTGTGTCGACCACAAATCCTGTGGGAGCGAGCTTGCTCGCGATGGGGCCGGACTGACGCCAGAAGACCCAGCACCGAACGATTACTCCGCGGTCGAAGGCTTCTCCCAAAGATTAATCCCGCCCTCCTGGGCAAACCGGTCAATCTCCGCCAACTCCTGCGCACTAAAGCTCAGATTCTTCAACGCCCCGACGTTCTCGATAATCTGCTCCGGCCGGCTCGCACCAATCAACGCCGAGGTCACCCGCGGATCGCGTAACGTCCACGCCAATGCCAGCTGCGCCAGACTCTGACCACGGCGCTTGGCAATTTCGTTGAGCGCACGCACATGGGCGATGTTGGCTTCAGACAAGTGCGACGCCTGCAACGACTCGCCCCCCGGGCGATTAACCCGCGCATCCGCCGGCACGCCATTAAGGTATTTGTCAGTCAACAACCCCTGAGCCAGCGGCGTAAACGCAATTACGCCGGTGCCCAGCTCATCAGTAACCTCCAGCAGGTCTTTTTCCACCCAGCGATTGAGCAGGTTGTAAGCCGGCTGATGAATCAGCAACGGCACTTTCCACTCTTTCAACAACGCCGCCATCTCGCGGGTTTTTACCCCGGAGTAGGACGAGATCCCGATGTACAGCGCCTTACCCTGCTGCACCGCCGTGGCCAATGCGCTGGCGGTTTCTTCCAGCGGGGTGTCCGGGTCAAAGCGGTGGGAGTAGAAAATGTCCACATAATCCAGACCCAGGCGCTGCAGGCTCTGATCAAGGCTGGCCAGCACATACTTGCGCGAACCACCGCCCTGGCCGTAAGGACCAGCCCACATGTCCCAACCGGCCTTGCTCGAAATAATCAGCTCGTCGCGGTAGTGCTTGAAGTCTTCACGCAGCAACCGGCCGAAGTTGATCTCGGCGCTGCCGTACGGAGGACCATAATTGTTGGCCAGGTCGAAATGGTTGATGCCAAGATCGAACGCCGTGCGCAGCAAGGCGCGCTGGGTGTCGATTGGCGTGCTGTCGCCGAAGTTGTGCCACAGCCCCAGGGACAGCGCCGGCAGCACCAATCCGCTGCGGCCCACGCGGCGGTAGGGGATGGAGTCATAGCGGTTTTCGGCAGCGGTGTAGGTCATCGAATCTTCTCTTGTCTGTCTTGAAGTGGGTATCGACTGTTTCGCAAGTTGCCCAGCATACGCCGGGACAAACGCCGATAAACCTCGGATTCGAGAAAATGCTGAAACGTTTCACGGATTCCGAGTTGATCTGCCCGTGGTGCCTAGAACTGATCCCCGGCGTTTACGCCGATAGTTCACGCAGCGCGGCCGCAGCCAGGAAGCCTGATCTTGAACTGTATCGCTGATCCCGTCTGACCGTCTGGTCGATACGCTCAAGCAATTGCTCAGGCAAAGTGGCGTTGAAGCGTACCGATTTCCCGAAATAAGGCGTGATATCGAACTCGACCACACCCCACACACCGCCCGCGTACTCAGGGTTATCAAGATGAGCATCAATCTCACGCACTGACGGCAGTGGATCACCATCGGCGACCAGGCCCTCATAATGCAAAGCCAGCGCTTCCTTCACGTTTTCGAATGCCTGTGCCACAGTCTCGCCTGCGGAGAAGCAACCCGGCACGTCCGGGATAATCACTCCGTATTCTGAGTCGGCATCCTTGTGCAGAACGACCGGGAATTTCATTTCGGTGAGTCCTTCCTGTGCTATCGCCTCTACGAGGCTTTCGGTTCCGATGTCGGGCCTCATTTCAGGCCCGCCTGTTTCAATATGCTGTTGATCGTTCCTTTGGGAAGATCCGAATCAGGGTGTTTGATCGTCACCCGGCCTGCCTTGTACGAATGCTTGTACTGATGGTGACTACCTTTCACGGCCACCAGATACCAGCCATCCTCCTCGATCATCCTGATCATTTCCCGACTTCGCATCACCTTCGTCCTTGTGGGCAGCAATCTGCTGAACACAGTACGCGACGAATGCAGGCTTAATACACACGATACACACTCTGATAAATATTAGCCCAGTGCAAGGTCGTCTAACCTGCCAGAAGACCAGCGGCTACCGTGCGCTTGCAAACACCTCCCCCAACCAATCCACGAACACCCGAACCCGTGGCGACAGGTGTCGATGAGGACTTCCTGCATCAGCCCCTGGGAAATCTGTGTTTCCATTCGGTAATGCGGGCACTGGATGAGTCCCAGTCCGGCAATCGCCCAGGCGGCATAAATTTCTGCGCCGAACACCGGGATCGAACCCTCGGCGTTGGCCACATCAGCCTTGATCGCTATGGCTTGATGGCCGGCCTGACGCAACGCCACCACTAGCGCCGACGCTTCGGTGGCGCTGTTGGCGTAGTTTGGCGATCACCTGCGCCAGCCCTGCCTACCTGCGCCAGTATGGCGAACCAAAAACCCTTGAAGAGTTGAAGCATCACCGAGCGGTGAACTACGTTTCGCGCAGCACCGCCAAAGTGTTCCCCTTCGAATTCATGGTCGATGGCGAGCTGGACCTTCAACATTCACGCTCGCGGCACCTTCAACACCCTGCGTGAAGCCGCCACGCGCCTGAACAGCGGCGGCCGGATCATCAACTTTTCCAGCAGCACCGTCGGCATGAACCTGCCAGGCTACGCCGTATACATCGCCAGCAAAGCGGCGGTGGAATCCCTGACCCAGGTGTTCGCCAAGGAAATGCGCGGTCGCAACATCACCGTCAACGCTGTAGCGCCAGGGCCGGTGGCCACCGAGCTGTTTTTACATGGAAAAAGTGAAGAGCAGATTCAGAATTTCGCCAAGATGGCGCCGCTGGAACGTTTGGGTCAGCCGGAGGATATTGCTCGCGTGGTGTCGTTTCTGGCGGGGCCGGATTCGGCATGGGTCAATGGGCAGGTTTTGCGGGTTAATGGTGGGTTGGTTTAACTAAGCTCATTAGGTGGTGACCCCATCGCGAGCAAGCTCGCTCCCACAGAAAATGGCGCCGCCCATGTGGGAGCGAGCTTGCTCGCGATAGCGCATTCAAGGCACAGGACATTTCAGATCAGGAGCACTCACCATGCACACCACCATCATCATCACCTTCGGCCTGGTCCTCCTGGCGCTGATGCTGTTCATCGGCGAGAAAATCGGCTTCACCCGCGAGACGCTGGCCTACAGCTTTGTCGCCCTCTGGCTGGCACTGACCTTGATCAACGGCGCGGTCGGCATGGTCAATGCCGGCCAGCCATTGAGCACGGAACTGGTCGTCGGCAGCGCCGTGTTCGGTGTGCCGGTAGCGACGCTGGTGCTGTTCATGGTGCTGACCACCCAAACCTGACGATCAACGCACCAAATGCAAAAACTGCAGGTGTCGCTCGTACTGATCAAGGATGTCGTTGATGATCTGTTCCTTGGTGTACCCCACCAGATCGTAGTCCTGACTGCCCTCGCTCAAATGCACTTCCGCCCGGTAATAACGGCGATTGTTGAGCTCCTTGGAGCCCATGCCGCCACGGGCGAACGACGGCGTGAAATAGCCGCGCATCTGCGCCTGGTAGATGAACGGATGCTGTTCGCCGTGACCGATTTCCAGGCTGACGCTGTCGTTGGCCGGGTCCGGTTGAGTGACCACGTTCAAACCCTTCTCGACGAACACCGCCGAGACTTCTTCAATCGCCGGACGCACCGTCGAATCGAGGAATCGATAGACCTCATCCCGCGATGGAAAATGCACGGCCTGACTCAGACGCTGGCGCCAGCCGCCACGTCGCGAGCCGGACACCGGCGCGAGGGAATGCAACTGCGCAATCTGCTTCTGCGACTCAAGGTAAAACGCCTTGTGCAGCCCCCACATCATCAGCAGCAAGATCATCGAAAACGGTAAAGAGGTCAGCACTACCGCTGACTTCAGCGCCTCGATGCTGCCGGAAAACAACAGCGCACTGGTCACCAGCGCGGTCATCGCGCCCCAGAACACCCGCAGCCATTTCGGCCCGTCTTCATCAGGGTTGCCACCCTTGGCGGACAACGTCGACAGCACCACTGTGCCGGAGTCGGCCGAGGTGACGAAGAACACGAAGCTGATGAACACCGTGACCGCGATCACGGTTTTACTCCACGGGTAGGTTTCGAGCAGCAGGTAGAGGGTCATCGACGGGTTGTCGATGGCCGACATACCGAGCGCGCTCATGCCGTGGTTGAGGACTTGATCGATGGCGCTGTTGCCAAAAATCGACATCCACGCCAGGGTGAAACCGAGCGGAATCAACAGCACGCCGAAGACGAATTCGCGAATGGTGCGACCTCGGGAAATCCGCGCGATAAACAAGCCCACGAACGGCGACCACGCAATCCACCAGGCCCAGTAGAACACCGTCCAGTTGCCCAGCCAGTCGCTGGGTTTGTCGTAGGCGTAGAGGTCGAAACTCTTCATCGGCAAGGCGCCAAGGTAGTCGCCGATGTTCTGGATCAGGGTGTTGAGCAAGTGCTGGGTCGGGCCGGCGAACAACACAAACAGCAGCAGCGCACAGGCCAGCAGCATGTTGATGTCGGACATCACGCGCACACCTTTATCGACGCCCGACACTGCAACGATGATCGCCGCGCCCATCATCAGCGTGATCAGGCCGACCTGAATCCACTGGGTGTGAGCGATGCCGAACAGGTAGTCCAGCCCTGAGTTGAGGTGCAACACGCCAAAGCCCATGTCTGCGCCGAGGCCGAACACCGTGGCGATAATGCCGAAGCCGTCCACCGCATAGCCGATCGGGCCGTTGATGCGTTTGCCGATCAGCGGATAAAGCGCCGAGCGCAAGGCCAACGGCAGGTTATGTCGATACGCGAAGTAAGCCAGCGCCATGCCGACGAAGGCGAACACGCCCCAGCCGTGCAGCCCCCAATGCAGAAACAGAATCTGCATCGCCTGACGTGCGGCGTCTGCCGTGCCGGCCTCACCTTGAGGCGGTTGCGACAAGTGCGTCAGCGGCTCGGACACGCAGAAGAAAAACAGCGTGATGCTGATCCCGGCGGCGAACAACATGCCGGCCCAGGACAGGTAACTGAATTCGGGCTCGTCGTGGTCGGCACCGAGCTTGATCTTGCCGTAGCCGGACAAGGCGGTGACCACCACGAAGACCAGATACAGGGTCATCGCGAGCATGTAATACCAGCCGACCGTATTGGCCGCCCAGTTTTGTGCGGCCAACAGCCAGGCACCGGCCTGCTCAGGCAGGGCGATGACGACGATACCGAACAACAGAATGAAGGTCGCGGCGAAGTAGAACACCGGCGGATTCATGCGGATCAAACCGCTGGCGGGGGTCGTTGATGCACTCATGAAAGGTGCACCTCGAGGGGGTAAAACAGGGCAATCAAAAACGGACTCGGCAAAGGCAAGCCTCCTGTTGTGAACGGGCAGCAAACCAGTGGTTTAACTTGAATGAGCGTTCAATTTAAACATGGATAGGGGGCTAAGGACTAATCGCAGGGCTCGGCGGTGCGTTTTGTGCGCGGGTTCAAGGGAGGGTATGACGTGGGGGTTTGGGGGGATTCGTTTAGTGAGAAACGAGCTAATTGCCATTATTTCGGTTTGACTTGAAATCAATCGCGAGCAAGCTCGCTCCCACAGTGGTTTTCTGTCGTTCGCAGATGTTGTGTCCGACGCAGATCCACTGTGGGAGCGAGCTTGCTCGCGATGGGGACAGGTCAGTCAATGGAGACTCAGAGCCTTACTTCTGCGTCCCGTCATCATGCTGCAAATTGGCCTGAGTCAAGTTGCACCCGGCCGGCACGCTACGGGTCAGCCAGACGTTGCCGCCAATGGTCGAGCCCTTGCCAATGGTGATCCGCCCCAGAATCGTCGCGCCGGCGTAAATCACCACATCGTCTTCAACGATCGGGTGCCGTGGAAGGCCTTTCTGCAACTGGCCATCCTCGTCCGAAGGAAAACGCTTGGCGCCCAGGGTTACCGCCTGATAAATCCGCACCCGCTCGCCGATGATCGCGGTCTCGCCGATCACCACACCCGTCCCGTGATCGATGAAGAAGCTGCGGCCGATCTGCGCGCCAGGGTGGATGTCGATACCCGTCGCCGAGTGCGCGATCTCTGCACTGATCCGCGCCAGCATTGGCAACCCGGCGCGGTACAAATGGTGGGCCAGGCGATGGTGAATCACCGCCAGAATGCCGGGATAGCACAGCAACACTTCATCAACGCTACGGGCCGCCGGGTCGCCGTGATAGGCCGCCAGCACATCGCTGTCCAGCAAACTACGCAACCCCGGCAGTGCGAGGGCAAAGTCCTGAATAATCGAGATTGTCCTGGCTTCGACTTCGGTGTCGGCCTGCGCACTGTGGCGAGCGGCATAGCGCAATTCGAGCCGTGCCTGAGCCAGCAAGGCGTTCAACGCTACATCGAGGGTGTGGCCGACGTAGAAGTCTTCACTTTCCTCACGCAGGTCCACCGGCCCCAGGCGCATCGGGAACAACGCCCCACACAGGGCTTCGAGAATCTGCGCCATGGCGGCGCGGGAAGGTAACTCGCGACCGCCCTGCTCGCCGCTGACCCGGCCGTTTTGTGTACGCCACTGGTCACGCGCCGTGCGCAGTTGGCTGACGATGGTCTGCAATTGCCAATGGCTGGAACGCTCGCTCACGGTAAAAACTCCACATGGGCGGCCGGACTGTCTGGCCGCGCTGACGGCAATTACTTTACGGCAAGGTCTGTAAGCCGAATTAAGAACCAATTGTGCGGCGCTCAACGCTTTTGGCTATAAGCAATTGCCGGTTGCCCACGCATTTAGGCCTGCCTATAGTCCTGACATCTCCCTCCGCCAGTACGGACTCATGATCAAACAACAGCTTGCCCGTTTTAACCGTCTCGATTTGCTTGGCCAGCCCACCGCTCTGGAAAAACTCGAACGCCTCTCGACCTGGCTGGGCCGTGATGTGTACGTTAAACGCGATGATTTGACGCCGCTGGCAATGGGCGGCAACAAGCTGCGCAAACTCGAATACCTGGCCGCCGATGCCCTGGCCCAGGGTGCCGATACATTGATCACGGCGGGCGCGCTTCAATCCAACCACGTACGACAGACCGCCGCCATTGCCGCCAAGCTTGGCTTGGGGTGTGTCGCGCTGCTGGAAAACCCTTTGGGCACCGACGACGCTAACTATGTGGGTAACGGCAATCGGCTGTTGCTCGATCTGTTCGACACCAAGGTCGAGTTGGTGGAAAACCTCGACAACGCCGACGAGCAATTGCAGGCGTTGGCTGTTCGCCTGCGTAACAACGGCAAGAAACCCTACCTTGTGCCGATTGGCGGCTCGAACGCGTTGGGCGCACTGGGTTATGTGCGTGCGGGGCTGGAACTGGCCGAGCAAATCAAGGACACCGGCCTGAAGTTCGCCGCCGTGGTCCTGGCCTCGGGCAGCGCCGGGACTCATAGCGGCCTGGCATTGGCATTGAATGAAGCACTACCGGATTTGCCAGTGATCGGTGTCACGGTTTCCCGTAGCGATGAAGATCAGCGGCCGAAAGTTCAGGGTCTCGCCGAGCGCACTGCCGAACTGCTGGGTGTGAAGCTGCCGGCGAGCTTCAAGGTCGAGTTGTGGGACGAGTATTTCGGCCCGCGCTATGGCGAGCCGAATGCCGGGACATTGTCGGCGGTCAAGCTGCTGGCCAGTCAGGAAGGTTTGCTGCTGGACCCGGTGTACACCGGCAAGGCCATGGCCGGGTTGCTCGACGGCATCGGGCGCGGACGTTTCGATCAAGGGCCGATCATCTTCCTGCACACCGGTGGAGCGCCGGCGTTGTTTGCCTACAAAGATTGGCTGACCGCATAAAGCATTGCTGTGGCGAGGGAGAAAGTGCCCCTCGCCACAGACGATTGCACCAACCATATATTCTCTAAAAGAATAATAAACGTAAAATTTATTATTTTATTATCTAAAAGCCCCAGCATATAGTCACGCCGCAGGCGAATTTGCACAGAGACGCATAAGCTGCTTTAGGGCAGGATATTGCAGTCGTCCAAATCCCGATTTTGCCAACTTTCCTAAAAGCGTCGTCCATAAGAAAACACAGGGGCTTGTCATGAATTTTTCCGCATTACGTCGAAATCTGTTAGTGGGTTCACTAGGCCTGGCACTCAGTGCCGGCCTGTTGGGGCAGGCAGTTGCCGGGGAGCAGCTGCAAAAAATCAAAGACGCTGGCGTAATCAACGTCGGTCTGGAAGGCACTTACCCACCGTTCAGTTTCGTTGATGCCAACGGCAAACTGGATGGCTTCGAAGTCGAGTTCTCCGAAGCGCTGGCCAAAGAGCTGGGCGTGAAGGTCAAACTGCAACCGACCAAATGGGACGGTATCCTCGCGGCACTGGAATCCAAACGCCTCGATGCGGTGATCAACCAGGTCACCATTACCGAAGACCGCAAGAAGAAGTACGACTTCTCCGAGCCGTACACCGTCTCCGGTATTCAGGCGCTGGTTCTGACCAAGAACAAAGACGCCATCAAGACCGCCGATGACCTGGCCGGCAAGAAAGTCGGTGTGGGCCTGGGCACCAACTACGAGCAATGGCTCAAGGACAACCAACCGAAAGCCATCATCAAGACCTACGACGATGATCCGACCAAGTTCCAGGATCTGCGCGTCGGCCGCATCGACGCCATTCTGATCGACCGCCTCGCCGCACTGGAATACGCCAAGAAAGCCAAGGACACTGTCGCCGCCGGCGAAGCGTTCTCCCGCCAGGAAGCCGGCATTGCCCTGCGTAAAGGCGAGCCTGAGCTGCTGGCCGCGGTGAACAAGGCCATCGAAAAGCTGCGTGCCGACGGTACGCTGAAAAAGCTTTCGGAAAAATACTTCAACGCTGACGTCACTAAATAATGGAAGAAGCTTTCCAACTCGCACTGGATTCCGCGCCCTTTCTGCTGAAGGGCGCGTACTACACGGTGATCTTGAGCCTGGGCGGGATGTTCTTCGGCCTGGTGATGGGCTTCGGCCTGGCGTTGATGCGCCTGTCACGCTTCAAGCTGGTGAGCTGGATTGCCCGCATCTACGTGTCGTTCTTTCGCGGCACGCCGTTGCTGGTGCAATTGTTCGTGATCTATTACGGCTTGCCGCAATTGGGCGTCGAACTTGATCCGCTGCCAGCCGCCCTGATCGGCTTCTCGCTGAACATGGCGGCGTATGCCTGCGAAATCCTCCGCGCCGCGATCAGCTCCATCGAGCGTGGTCAGTGGGAGGCTGCCGCGAGTATCGGCATGACCCGTGCCCAGACCTTGCGCCGCGCCATCCTGCCGCAGGCGATGCGTACGGCCCTGCCACCGCTGGGCAACAGCTTCATTTCGCTGGTCAAGGACACAGCGCTGGCCGCCACCATTCAGGTGCCGGAACTGTTCCGTCAGGCGCAATTGATCACTGCACGCACCTTCGAAATCTTCACCATGTATCTGGCCGCCGCGCTGATCTACTGGATTCTTGCCACAGTGCTGTCGCACATGCAAAACCAGTTGGAAGTGCGGGTCAATCGGCACGACCAGGAGTCCTGACCCAATGATTGTCGTGGAAAAACTGACAAAGCAGTTCAAGGGTCAAGTGGTGCTCAACGGCATCGATCTGGAAGTGAAGGAAGGCGAAGTCGTGGCAATCATCGGCCCCAGCGGCTCGGGGAAAACCACATTTCTGCGTTGCCTGAACTTTCTCGAAGAACCCTCCAGCGGCCGGATCAAGGTAGGTGACATCGAGATCGATGGCAGCCGCCCGTTGAACCAGCAGCAGAGCCTGGTGCGGCGTTTACGCCAGCACGTCGGTTTCGTGTTCCAGAACTTCAACCTGTTCCCCCATCGCACTGCCCTGGAAAACGTTATCGAAGGGCCGATCGTGGTGAAAAAGATTCCACGCGCCGAAGCCGTGGCCCTGGGCAAAAAGCTCCTGGCCAAAGTCGGTCTGGCGGGCAAGGAAGACGCTTACCCGCGTCGCCTTTCCGGTGGTCAGCAACAGCGTGTGGCGATTGCCCGGGCGCTGGCCATGGAGCCGGAAGTGATCTTGTTCGATGAACCGACCTCAGCGCTCGACCCGGAGCTGGTGGGGGAGGTGTTGGCGACGATCCGCGGCCTGGCCGAGGAGAAGCGCACCATGGTCATCGTCACCCACGAAATGGGCTTTGCCCGGGACGTGGCGAACCGCGTGGTGTTTTTCGACAAAGGTGTGATCGTCGAGCAAGGCGAAGCCAAGGCGCTGTTTGCAAACCCGAAAGAAGAACGGACGAAGCAGTTTCTCAGCAAATTTATAAATAACGCGCACAACTGAAACATCAATAGTAGCTAACTTCCATGGATGGAAGTCTCCTTTACCCCGCAACAACATCTGCCCCTCACTTAAAACCAATAAATTTTATATATAGCTCTGGCAGTGCGTGCGATACATATATATGTCCTGCAACATACTCTCTCGCCTAGGCCTCCAAAAATGGCCGACCAACAGAGGTCCAAGGTCTTTTCTCAACCCCACGCAAAAGCGCTAAAAACCGCCGTAAAGTTCGACAGATTGCTGCAGCATATTAACTAACAACTGTAGGATATTTCTGAATAACAGAATATCCACCTTTCAACTAACCCACTCTATTGACACTCACTCGAGTGCACTCTTATCTAGTCCCCCACAGGCGCCGACCATCACGTTCATCATTATTCAAACGGGTAAATAGTTAACGGTTCTGTTGCTCGGTAATTCACGCCTTTTGATCTTTCAGAAACGGACTTCGCTGCAAGGCTTCAAGGAGAAACCCCATGACAAGCACCTCGAACAAACCCGAACTGGCGGCGCCAACCCTGGCGCAATCGCACAAGAGCGGCATCAATCTCACCTCGGCGGCTCACCTGCTGATCGACGTGGCGCCCTACCCTGGCATGGATGAAGGCGACCTCATCGAACTGTTCTGGGATAACTGCTACGTGGCCTCCAGAGTGCTGACGAGCCACGATATCGGCCAACCGGTTCAACTGCGTGTGCCAGAGAGCTTCATCGCCAATGGCACCTCGCGCATTCACTACCGGATCATGCAGGTCGGGCACGGGCCGGCTTTATCGGCGACCCGGCGCATACAGATCAAGCTCGACTGTCCAGGCGGCCAGCCCTCTGCACTGTGTGGCGACGAAAACCAGCGCCTGCAACCGGTGAGCATCCCCGAAGCCATTCGACGCCACGGGGTCAATCCGAACCAGATCAAACGCGGTGTTCCGTTGACCATCGAACCGTACCTGAACATGGCGGCCGACGACGAAATCACCCTGCGCTGGGGCGATGTGCGCATGGACCTGCCCCGGTTAAAGCCCGATGACGTGGGCCAGCCGATTCAAGTCTGGGTGCCACCGGCGATTATTCTCGAAGCCGGCGAAGACCTTCGGCTGGAAGTGACGTATTGCATTCTCGACCGGGTGGGCAACAACTCCCGCTGGGCGCCGGCCCGGACGCTAAAAATCGGCGGTGCCAATCCGTATCTGAAAGTACCGTCCAGAGAACAACTCAAGGCCGCCGAACCCCGCAAGCGCTGAGATCCCTGTGTTCGCCTGTAGGAGCGAAGCTTGCTCGCGAAGAACGATAACGCGGTGTGTCAGAACTGACGCCTTCGCGGGCAAGCCTCGCTCCTACAGGGTATGTGTTGCGCCTTCTATCCTTATTCCTAAACGTTAGTTTATTAATTTTTTATACATGTTTAGGGTATATAAACCGGACCACCGGACATTCTTGTTTTTAGTTCGCCGCCACCCTCGCGGCGACCCCATGAGATGTGAGGTAGGTATGGTCCGGAACACAATCACCCCAGTGCAAATCGCCAGGGCATTGCGTGCAGCCACGGAGCGGCACTGATGTCCAGTCTGGCAGATGCAATCGTTCAGAGTGATCTGGACATCGCCCCGTTGTTGTTGCCCGCACAGGTTTTGCGCAACGACGCTCAAGCCATCAAGGCCGCCCATGAGCTGGCGCAAGCCGCCCGCCTGCAAGCGGCCAAACGCGATCAGCAGCGCAAGCTGCCATGGGCGGAAATCGAACAGTTCACCCGCAGCGGTCTGGGCAGCATTGCCATCCCGCTCGAGTACGGTGGCCCGCAGGTTTCGTTCGTGACCCTTGCCGACGTCTTCGCGATCATTTCCGCGGCGGACCCGGCACTGGGACAGATCCCGCAGAACCAGTTCGGCATTCTTAATCTGGTGCTTGGCAGCGCCACTGAAGCGCAGAAAAAACAGCTGTTCAAAAGCGTCCTCGAAGGCTGGCGCATCGGTAACGCGGGACCCGAGCGCGGCACCAAAAACACCCTTGAACTCAAGGCGCGGATCACGGCTGATGGCGATGGTTTTGTCATCAATGGCCAGAAGTTCTACTCCACTGGCGCGCTGTTCGCTCACTGGGTTGCAGTCAAAGCGCTGAACGACGAAGGCAAGCAAGTCCTGGCCTTCGTTCGCCGTGGCACGCCAGGTTTGCGCATCGTTGATGACTGGTCGGGCTTCGGTCAACGCACCACCGCCAGCGGCACTGTTTTGCTCAACAACGTGCGGGTCGATGCCGAGCTGGTGGTGGATAACTGGAAGATCAACGACACGCCGAATATTCAGGGCGCGGTGTCGCAGCTGATTCAAGCGGCCATTGATGCCGGTATCGCTCGTGGTGCCATCGACGACGCTATCGCGTTCGTGAAAAC
This sequence comes from Pseudomonas sp. IT-P253, assembly GCF_949768125.1. Lineage (NCBI taxonomy): Bacteria > Pseudomonadati > Pseudomonadota > Gammaproteobacteria > Pseudomonadales > Pseudomonadaceae > Pseudomonas > Pseudomonas sp. IT-P253. The sequence continues at coordinate 319,895 of NZ_CATKPT010000033.1, forward strand.
CCGTGCGCGGCCATGGATCGACGCGAAGGTCGAACGCGCCAGTGATGACCTCTACGTCATCGCCGACATCGGCAAACTGAAGATCGAACTGCATGCCGCCGAAGCACTACTGCGCAGGGCCGGGCAAGTGCTCGATCAGGTCAACGCCGCGCCGCTCACCGCCGAGTCCGCTGCCCGCGCTTCGATTGCCGTGGCGGAAGCCAAAGTGCTGACCACCGAGATTTCGCTACTGGCCAGCGAAAAGCTTTTCGAGCTGGCCGGCAGCCGCGCCACCCTCGCCGAATTCAACCTCGACCGCCACTGGCGCAACGCTCGCGTGCACACGCTGCACGACCCGGTGCGCTGGAAATATCACGCCGTCGGCGCTTACCACCTGAACGGCACTCTGCCCGCTCGCCACTCCTGGATTTAACGACCAGAACACTTTTGATCAGATCTCTGGAGAAACACATGACAAGTTCTCACCACGTCGCGGTCATCACCAGCGATGAGCAAGCCCTGATTGTCGCCAGTGACCTGGCCGAAGATTTCAAACGTGACAGCGCCCTGCGCGACCGCGAACGCCGTTTGCCGTACCCGGAACTGGAAGTGTTTTCCCGTTCGGGTCTTTGGGGCATCAGCGTGCCCAAGGCGTACGGCGGTGCCGGGGTTTCCAATGTCACCCTGGCCAAGGTAATCGCCTTAATTGCCCAGGCTGACGGCTCCCTTGGCCAAATCCCGCAAAACCATTTCTATGCCCTTGAAGTGCTGCGGGTGAATGGCAGCGAAGAACAGAAAAAACGCCTGTATGCCGACGTGTTGGCCGGCCAGCGTTTCGGCAATGCCCTCGCAGAACTCGGTACAAAAACCGCCCACGATCGCGTCACCAGCCTGAAGCGCGACGGTGAGGGTTATCGCATCAACGGCCGCAAGTTCTACGCCACCGGCGCGATTTACGCCCAGCGCATCCCGACCTCGGTGGTGGATGAAAACGGCGTGCAGCAATTGGCGTTTGTGCCGCGTAACAGCAAAGGCCTGACCGTCATCGATGACTGGAGCGGCTTCGGCCAGCGCACCACCGGCAGCGGTTCGGTGGTGTTCGAAGACGTCTACGTCGCAGCCGCAGACGTGATCGCGTTTCAAAGTGCTTTCGAGCGCCCGACCACTGTCGGCCCGTTGGCGCAGATTCTCCACGCCGCCATCGATACCGGCATCGCCCGCGCCGCCTACGAAGATGCGCTGCACTTCGTGCGTACCAAAACCCGGCCGTGGATCGATTCCGGCAATGACAAAGCCACCGAAGACCCGCTGACGATCAAGAGCTTCGGCCACTTGAGCATTCGCCTGCACGCCTCCGAAGCGTTGCTGGAACGCGCCGGTGAGTTCCTCGACAAGGCCCAGGCCGAGCCCAGCGCCGAGACCGTCGCTGCCGCGTCGATTGCCGTCGCCGAAGCCCGCGCCATCAGCACTGAAATCTCCCTCGCCGCTGGCAGCACGTTGTTCGAACTGGCCGGCAGCCAGGCGACGCTGACCGAGCACGGCCTGGATCGCCACTGGCGCAACGCACGGGTGCACACCCTGCACGACCCGGTGCGCTGGAAGTATCACGCCGTCGGCCATTACTACCTCAACGATGAAAACCCGCCACTGCGGGGGACCATTTGATGGCTGCAGCGAAAAAGAAGATCCTGCTCAACGCGTTCAACATGAACTGCATCGGGCACATCAATCATGGCCTGTGGACGCATCCACGGGACAACTCCACCCAATACAAAACCATCGAATACTGGACCGAACTGGCGCAATTGCTGGAGCGCGGGTTGTTCGACGGCTTGTTCATCGCCGATATCGTCGGGGTCTACGACGTCTACCAGCATTCGGTCGAAGTGCCGCTGAAAGAGTCGATCCAGCTGCCGGTCAACGACCCGCTGCTGCTGGTTTCGGCCATGGCGGCCGTCACCAAAAACCTTGGCTTCGGCCTCACTGCCAACCTCACTTACGAACCGCCGTACCTGTTCGCCCGCCGCCTGTCGACCCTCGATCATTTAAGCCGTGGGCGGGTTGGCTGGAACATCGTCACCGGCTACCTCGACAGCGCCGCGAAAGCCATGGGCCTGAGCGAGCAGGTCGAACATGACCGTCGTTACGACCAGGCCGATGAATACCTCGAAGTGCTCTACAAACTCTGGGAGGGCAGTTGGGAAAACGACGCGGTGCTCAACGATCCGCAGCAACGCATCTATGCGCAGCCGGCGAAAGTGCACAAGGTCGAGCACAAGGGCGAGTTTTATCAGGTCGAGGGTTATCACCTCTGCGAGCCTTCACCGCAGCGTACGCCGGTGCTGTTTCAGGCCGGCAGTTCGGAGCGCGGTTTGCAGTTCGCCGGGCGCCATGCCGAGTGCGTATTCATCAGCGGCCAGAGCAAACCGTCGACCAAGGTTCAGGTGGACAACGTCCGCGCCAGCGCCGTCGAGGCTGGGCGCAATCCCGAGGACATCAAGGTGCTCATGGGACTGAACGTGATTGTCGGCGCCACCGAAGCGCTCGCCTGGGCCAAGCACGCCGAGTACTTGAGCTATGCCAGTGCCGAGGCCGGCGTGGCACATTTTTCGGCGTCGACCGGGATCGACTTCTCCGAGTACGCCATCGACGAACCGATCCAGTACGTGAAGAGCAACGCGATCCAGTCGGCGACCAGGAACCTGCAAAACAATGACTGGACCCGGCGCAAATTGCTCGAGCAACACGCACTCGGTGGTCGCTACATCACGGTCGTTGGTTCGCCAGAACAGGTGGCGGATGAGCTGGAATCGTGGATCGCCGAAACCGGGCTGGACGGCTTCAACCTGACGCGGATTGTCACACCGGAAAGTTATGTGGATTTCATTGATTTGGTCATTCCCGAGTTGCAGCGTCGTGGGTCGTACAAGACCGCTTATGACAACGGCAGCCTGCGGGAAAAGCTGTTTCACGCAGAGGCGCATTTGCCACCTCAACACACCGGATCGATTTACCGGCGCTAAAAGCTTCGCGAGCAGGCTCGCTCCCACAGGGATTGTGTGAACACCAAAAATCCACTGTGGGAGCGAGCCTGCTCGCGAAGAGGCCCGCCCAAACACACCAAATTTATGCACTGACTGGAAAAATCACCATGACCAAGAAACTGTTAACTCACCCAGTCAAAGCACTGGCCCTGGCCCTAGGCCTCTTCAGCTCCATCACCTTCGCCGCCGACGCGCCGCTGAAAGTCGGCACCACCGCGGCCTTCGCCATTCCGTTGGAAGCAGCGGTAGAAGAAGCCCACAAACAAGGCTTGAAAGTCGAGCTCGTGGAGTTCAGCGACTGGATCGCCCCCAACGTCAGCCTCGCCGCCGGCGACATCGACGTGAACTACTTCCAGCACGTCCCGTTTCTGGAAAACGCCAAAGCCGCCGCCGGTTTTGACTTGGTCCCGTTCGCACCGGGGATCATTAACAACGTCGGCCTCTACTCGAAGAAATACAAAAGCTTCGACGAGCTGCCGGAAGGCGCCAGCGTGGCCATCGCCAATGACCCGATCAACAGCGGGCGTGGCCTGCAACTGCTGGCGAAAGCGGGCCTGATCAGCCTCAAGCCGGGTGTTGGCTACAAGGCCACCGAAGAAGACATCATCGCCAACCCGAAGAACATCAAAATCCTCCAGGTCGAAGCCGTGCAACTGGTACGCGCCTATGACGACGCCGATCTGGTCCAGGGTTACCCGGCCTACATCCGCCTGTCGAAGACCTTCGACGCCGGCTCTGCCCTGCTGTTCGACGGCCTCGATCACAAGGAATACGTGATCCAGTTCGTGATCCAGCCAAAAAGCAAAACCGACCCGCGCCTGATCAAATTCGTCGACATCTACCAGCACTCACCCGCCGTTCGCGCAGCCCTGGATAAAGCCCACGGCAAGCTCTATCAAGCCGGCTGGGAAAGCTGAGCATGACGGCCGCCACCCAACGGCGACTGGAAATTCCAGAGCCCCACAACGCTAAACAGACCGAACTACATCCCGAGCTCAACCGCGCTCATGTGCGCTTCATCGGCCTGGGCAAAACCTACAATGGCCAGCAAGGTCCGGTGGCCGCGCTGCATGGCATCGACCTGGCGATCCAGCGCGGTGAAGTGTTCGGCATCATCGGCCGCAGCGGCGCTGGCAAGTCGTCGCTGATCCGCACCATCAACCGCCTCGAACAACCGAGCAGCGGCCGCGTGCTGATTGATCAAGTGGACATCGGCGAGTTCGATGAAGACCGCCTGGTGGCGCTACGCCGCCGGATCGGCATGATCTTCCAGCACTTCAATTTGATGTCGGCCAAGACGGTTTGGCAGAACGTCGAGTTGCCGCTGAAAGTCGCCGGCGTGCCCAAGGAAAAACGCGAACAGAAGGTTCGTGAACTGCTGGAGCTGGTCGGCTTGCAAGCGAAACACAAGGCCTACCCGGCGCAGCTGTCCGGCGGGCAGAAACAGCGCGTCGGCATCGCCCGCGCCTTGGTGCACGACCCGGCGATTCTGCTGTGCGACGAAGCCACGTCGGCGCTGGACCCGGAGACCACGCAATCGATCCTCGGCCTGCTGCGCGAGATCAATCAACGCCTGGGCCTGACCATCGTGTTGATCACTCACGAGATGGCGGTGATTCGCGACATCTGTGATCGGGTGGTCGTTCTGGAGCACGGTAGAATCGTCGAGCAAGGGCCGGTCTGGGAAGTCTTTGGCAACCCGCAGCACGAGGTCAGCAAAACCTTGCTGGCACCCTTGCAACATGCGCTGCCGCAAGAGCTGCAAAGCCGCTTACAGGCGCAACCACAGACTTCGGACGCTGCCGTGGTGCTTCGGTTGCAATTCACCGGCAGCGCCACGGACGAACCGGATCTGGCCGCGCTGTTCGCCGCCCTCGGCGGTCGTGTGCGCTTGCTGCAAGGCGGCGTGGAGCGGATTCAGGGCCATGCCCTCGGGCAATGGCTGCTGGCGGTGACCGGCTCGTCCCTCGGCGCCGAGGCATTGCGTCAACGCGCCGGCCACTGGGCGCAACAGGTGGAGGTGCTGGGCTATGTGGTTTGATCGCTTGCTGCAAGGCTTCATCGACACGTTTTTGATGGTCGGCGTGTCGTCGCTGATCGCGCTGCTGGCGGGCATTCCGTTGGCGGTGATTCTGGTCACCAGCGCCAAGGGCGGCATCTACGAAGCGCCGGCGCTGAACCGCGCATTGGGCGCGTTCGTGAACCTGTTCCGCTCCATTCCGTTTTTGATTTTGATGGTGGCGCTGATTCCGTTTACCCGGTTGATTGTCGGGACCACGTATGGCGTCTGGGCGGCCGTGGTGCCGCTGACCATTGCCGCCACACCGTTCTTTGCGCGCATCGCCGAAGTCAGTTTGCGCGAGGTTGATCACGGCTTGATCGAAGCGGCACAAGCCATGGGCTGTCGTCGCGGGCACATCGTCTGGCATGTGCTGTTGCCGGAAGCGCTGCCGGGGATTGTCGGCGGGTTCACCATCACGCTGGTGACCATGATCAACTCGTCGGCCATGGCCGGGGCGATTGGTGCGGGTGGGCTGGGTGACATTGCTTATCGGTATGGGTATCAGCGGTTTGATAGCCAGATCATGTTGACGGTGATTGTATTGCTGGTGGTGTTGGTGGCGATGATTCAACTGGGCGGGGACAGATTGGCCCGGGGCCTGAACAAACGCTGATGGAAATGGCAGCCGCAACGCACACCTTGTAGCAGCCTGCGTTCGGCTACTGTAGGAGCGAGGCTTGCCCGCGAAGGCGTCAGTTCTGACACCCCGCGTTATCGTTCTTCGCGAGCAAGCTTCGCTCCTACAGTTGATTGTCAGCGAACACACAATTTGTGTGCGGCGCGATTCAGTTTGGGAGCGGGCTTGCTCGCGAATGGCTGCGAAGCAGCCACCGGCCTCTTGGCGTATATTCGGCGAATCCCCATTGCCTGCGCAGCCAACCATGAAACAGACCCCCGACGACCTCGAGCAGATCACTTCCACCACCCTGGGCCATTACAACTCGGTGGCCGAAGATTTTCGTGAAGGGACTCGCGATCACGATGTCAGCCAGAACATCGATGCGTTGTTGCGGCACATTCAGGGCGAGGCGCCGTTCAGCATTCTCGACTTCGGCTGCGGTCCCGGGCGCGATTTGCAAACGTTCACGCGCATGGGGCACACGGCTGTCGGGCTGGATGGCTCGGAGAAGTTCGCGCAGATGGCTCGCGAGGACAGTGGTTGTGAGGTGTGGCAACAGGACTTCCTGAAGCTTGATCTGCCGGATGAGCGTTTCGACGGGATTTTTGCCAATGCGGTGCTGTTTCATATTCCGCGCCAGGAGTTGCCTCGGGTGTTGAAGCAATTGCGCGGGGCGTTGAAACCGGGTGGTGTGTTGTTCAGCTCCAATCCCCGGGGTGAGAATCAGGAGGGGTGGAATGGACCGCGTTATGGCGCGTATCACGATTTGCAGGCGTGGCAGGCACTGCTGACCGAAGCGGGGTTTGTGGAGCTGGAGCATTACTACCGGCCAGCGGGACTGCCGCGGGAGCAACAGCCTTGGTTGGCGAGTGTTTGGCGTAAGGCTGTTTAGTCAGGCGGGGGCCCCTTCGCGAGCAGGCTCGCTCCCACAGGGAACCGGATTTGCCTGAACGCCTCGGTCAACTGTGGGAGATTCTATGTTGCCCCGCAACACTGAACTTTCAGGCTGATAGGTATTTGCTCTGATTTTTCATCAGGGCAAATACCGCCCGGCCAGCTTGCTGGTGGACCGCGATGGCCCGATGATCCGCGCGCGTGCGGATCGCGGCTGGGACGTACTGGCCCAGCACACACCAAACTTCGACAGCCTGTTCGATCAGGTCGGCAGTTTTCGCACTTCGCCGGAAGTCCTGCAGATGCGTGAGTTCATCCGTCGCTGGCGCTTCTACGATCACTTTCGCAGCGACACGGATGCCCCGGTCCGCCAACCGCAACTGGGCACCCGCACACCGGTGTTGCAACGGATCTGTTACCGGCGTTGGCGCGGTTGATTATCCGGGCGTCGGAGCAGTGTCAGGTGGGGGTGGTTTCTCATGCACGGCGATTGATTTCAGCGTTGCAGGAGGATCCGGAATGCAACTGCATTGTGCTGGAGAAAAACTTCGGCCAGACCGGGGTCGTCGGGCAGCGGATGCTGGATGAGCCGGCGTGGTATTGGCCGGATTAAGAGCAGCAGCCCAATATCGTTAAAGACTATTGATATCACGCAAAAAAACCATCCTGCGGATTTGCCGAGGCGGCGCAAGACGACTATTTTCCTTTGTGCTGCAGGAGGGATATTTATTTCAGAACGCCCCTCCAAGGACGTACAGCTTTTGGCCAGACTCCCCCGGCCGAACCTCACAAGGAAGAGAAAATGGCTGACGGAAAAATGCCAGAACGGATGAATCCACAGGACATCGTGAAGTGGCTGATAGCGTTGCACAGGGCGTTGAAGACCAGGGTGACCTGAACCGGAAAAAGTAAAATTTTCCGGGCGCAAAAAAACGCCGACGCTATCGAAAGCCGTCGGCGTTTGAAACCTTGAACGGGTTTACCTCGCGAATCAGAACGCTGGCAGTACCGCGCCGTTGTACTTCTTCTCGATGAAGGCTTTCACTTCAGGACTGGTCAATGCTTTGGCCAGTTTCTGGATTGCTACGCTGTCCTTGTTGTCCGGACGAGCCACCAGGAAGTTCACGTAAGGCGAATCGGCACCTTCAATCACCAGAGCATCTTTAGCCGGGTTCAGGCCTGCTTCCAACGCGTAGTTGGTGTTGATCATGTCCAGGTCGACCTGGTCCAGAACACGCGGCAGCATGGCCGATTCCAGTTCCTTGAACTTGAAGTTGTGCGGGTTCTTGGCGATGTCTTTCGGGGTAGCCAGGGCGTTTTTCGGGTCTTTCAACTCAATCAGGCCGGCCTTCTGCAGCAGGATCAGGGCACGACCGCTGTTGCTGCCTTCGTTCGGGATCGCGATGGTCGCGCCGTCTTTGAGCTCAGCCAGGGTTTTGACTTTCTTCGAATAGCCACCGAAGGGTTCAACGTGCACACCGATCACGGTGACCAGGTTAGTGCCTTTGCCTTCGTTGAAGCTTTTCAGGTAGGGCAGGGTCTGGAAGTAGTTGGCGTCCAGACGCTTCTGGTCGACCTGCACGTTCGGCTGAACGTAGTCGGTGAAGACTTTGATTTCCAGGTCCACGCCTTCTTTGGCAAGGGTGGGTTTGATCAGTTCCAGAATCTCGGCGTGTGGAATCGGGGTCGCCGCGACCACCAGTTTCTCACCGGCCTGGGCCAGGCCCGCGGTTAGGGCAGCCGCCAATGCGGTGAACAACAGAACCTTTTTCATGCAGTGTCCTTATCGAAAATCACGGTCGTCATCGACGACGGCTTCAAGTACGTGTGCCAGTGAAGTGCTATCGCTGGCGTGACGCGGACAATACCGGGATTTTATATTCCCGAATAATATCTTTTATTCACTTTCATATTCCATTTTGTTCAGACAGCTTGCTTGCCGCGTTATCGTTGACGTCCATTGCGAGCAAGCTCGCTCCTACCAGTAGCTTTTTCAGGGCTGCTTGCTCGGTGGCGGTGCCTTTGCTGAGGATGTGCTTGAGTTGCTGCTCGATCTGCCCCAGCGATACAGGCGTCTCAGGCAGATTCAAATGCTCCGGCAGAATCTCGTCGCCGGTGCTTACCAATAAGGCAAAGTGAATGACGTTTTCCAACTCTCGGGTGTTGCCCGGCCAACTGTGTCGCTCCAGCACAAGCTGCGCCGCCTCGCTGATCAGCGGTACCGGCAGGTCCAGGCGCTGGCTATAGATGCCGAGGAAATATTCAGCCAGCGGCAAAATATCGCCCACCCGTTCACGCAAGGCCGGCAATTCGAGCTGGCCTTCGCTGAGGTAGTGGTAGAGCCGCTCGTGGAATTTGCCGGCGGCCACCGCTTGGGCCAGATCAATGCTGGTGGCGGCCACCAGGCGCACGTCTACCGGGCTCGGTTGGTGCGCGCCGACGCGAGTGACTTCATGGTTTTCCAGGGCGGCGAGCAATTTGTTCTGGATGGGCAAAGGCAAGTCGCCGATCTCATCCAGATAAAGCGTGCCGCCGTTGGCCGAACCGAACCAGCCCGCACGACTGCTGGCCGAACCGCTGTAACTGCCGGCGGCATAACCGAACAATTCGGCATCGGCGTAAGTCGGACTGATGGCCCCGCAATTGACCGAGACGAACAACCCGCTGCGATCACTGGCGCGGTGGATGTGGCGCGCCAGCAACTCCTTGCCGGTGCCGGTTTCACCGCGAATCAATACCGAGATCGCGCGCGGGGCCAATTGCTCCAGCTCCTGGCGCAATTGCCGAGAGCGCGGATCGACGAACACCAGCGCCTTGGCGCGGATGCTCAGGGGACTTTTTTCTGCGTCGGGAAAGGTCAGCAATGGCTGACCGAAGGCTTCAAGACTCATGGCAGACTCCCGCCCAAAACCGCCGGGAGACGGGTAGGCGTTTAAAAAAAGATAAGGTTCAAGCGCGGCGCAAGGCGTGATGTTCCATGCGGTTTTGCAGGCGATAGAGGTAGGCAAAACCCTGCTCCCAACGCTGGTGACCGGACTTCACGTTGATGTGTCCGGCTCCCGACAAAATCCCCGCTTCGGCGCCCCAGTTGCGTGCCAATTCCATTGCCCGCGGTGCACTTACGGCGCTGTCGTTATCAGAGCTGACCACCTGACTCGGGAACGGCAAAAGATTGGTTGGAATCGGGGCAAAGTTACGCAGGGCTGGCGCGCAGGCCGCACGCTCGACGTCCGCCGGTGCGACCAGCAATGCACCGCGAACCTGACGCAAAAACGGCACAGGCGCGGTGGCCGCCCAATGGGCGACAGTGATGCAACCCAGGCTGTGGGCAATCAGGATCACCGGCGTGCTGTCGGTGGCAATCGCCTCGGCCAGCGCCGCGACCCAGTCTTCCCGGCGAGGGGTCAGCCAATCGGCCTGCTCCACCCGTGCGCTGTTCGGCAGGCTGTTCTGCCAGTGGCTTTGCCAATGATCGTCTGGCGATCCTTGCCAGCCCGGCACAATCAGGTAGCGAATTGATTCGTTGCGCATGGGGGAACTCTCCTGCTGCGTGTCTGTTCCCGAGCAAGTATAGGGAGGAGAGTTATATTCGTTAAGGAATAAGAAGCTATTTGTTAAGATCAATATAGAATATGTAGGAGCGAGCTTGCTCGCTCCTACAGGGAGGGGTTTGGTGTTTCTCCAGACAAAAAAAGGGACCGCACCCTGCCAAGGAGACGGCCCCGGAAACTCAAAATCTGTGAGCGCTGATCAACATCGCTGGAGGCAATGATTGGCTGAAACGCTTATCCTTTAAAGGAATATTTAATAACATTAATAGACGATAAACGCATATACCCATCAGCTGCACGATGAATGCCTTGGTCATACCTTATCGGCCCTTTGGGTCAGATTGATGACGGATGAGTTTGCGGTGCACTTGTCACGCCTGAGTAGCTTGAGCCTCCAAGACCTCCGTTGCTTCCTTGCGCACAAACCGGTTCGCCCGGCCAAACGTGCCGAAGTCGTTGAATCGCACACCCATTTCGCGCATCACCTTATGCGCCACGGGCACGGTCATCTGGCGGATATAAAACGGTTCCTTCACCACAAAGTGATGAATCCCGTGGCTGCTGCCGAAGTTGAAGCAGAACGCCTGCAACGGCCACATCCACCAAGGGTTCAACACTTGGGTTTGCTGGATCACATTGCCCGGTTCCACGTCACCGTAGTAGTGCATGTTGGAGCTGACGAAGTGCAGGCAGAAAGTACGCAACACGTTCGGTCCGATGATCACTACCGCGGCGATATCGATCACCTGCATCACCGACAAGGTGGTCGCCGACCATTCGATCGGTGCACCCAGCAGATGGGCGATGCCATTGGCCGCGTGAAAACCGAGAAACACATACCAGGCGCCCCAATGCAGCAGCGCCAGTGGTGCGTAGACCTTCAGGGCGCGCTTGAGGATGTTGATTTTTTGCGTCCAGGTTTTGGCCCGCAGCAGGCGGATGAACGCTGACATCACGTTGTCGCCGACCATCAGCAGCCGTGCGAAACCCCAGGGTTCGCCGTTGGTGATGGCGCGTTCTTCCATGTCGGCTTCGGTGCCGGACACCTTGTGATGATTGAGGTGCAGATGGCGACGGATCCACGGATTGATCGTGCTCGGACGCGCCAGCCAGACCAGCCCCATCATCAGGTTATGCGGCACACGTTGTTTACGAAAGTACATGCTGTGGATCAGGTCGTGCTCCAGTTCGTGAGTCAACGACGCGAAAAATGCGTTCAGCAACAGGCACACCCACCAGGCCATGTGTCCCGTCATGTACAGCGCTGCCGAACCGACCATTGCGGCCAACGCGAAGGCCAGGATGCCCACACCCAGGGCGTCCTGATGATTGAGAATCGGGTAGCGCTGACGCAGTTCGACACCCTTGGCCAATACCACTTCGCGAATATGCGCTGATCGCTGAGCGGCATTCAGTCGCTGGGGACTTGCAGAAGTACCGTGCATGCTTCCATCCTCTGGTTATTGATGTTCGCATCCTGCCCTGAGAACCTTCCCGGGACGGTAGCCGTGAACGCCAACCTGTTGACCGGAAGCGCCAATCAGCATGACTGAACCGACCTCCCTCGCCAGCTGGACCCGCGCCCTGCGCAAGCAACTTGATGCGTTGGGCCTCGACAGCACCGCCCTGTGTCACCAGGCGGGGCTTGATCCGAAATTGATGGACGACCCGAACGCCCGTTACCCGTTGTCCGCCACCACGCGCTTGTGGGAAATCGCCGTACAGGTCAGCGGCGACCCGGCGATTGGCTTGCGCGTTTCGCGTTTCGTCAGCCCCACTACTTTTCATGCGCTCGGTTATGCACTGGTGGCCAGCGGTAGTCTGCGGGAAGTGTTCGAACGCATCGTGCGCTATCACCAGGTGGTCAGTGATGCCCTGGAGCTTGAACTAAGCCGCACCGAGGACCGCTATCGCTTTCGCCTGAAAATTCCGCCCGGCAATCCGGCGCCGGCCTTCGAAGCCATCGATGCCTTTACGGCGATTTACGTGCGCACCTGCCGCAATCGGCTGGGCCGCGAGTACGCGCCGCTGGCGGTGTACCTGCGCCGTCCGGAACCGGCAGACCCGCATCAATGGCACAAAGTCTTCCGCTCGCCGGTGTACTTTTGCGCCGACGAAGACCGACTGGAATTTTCTCTGGAGGATTTCGACAGTCACCTGGATGACGCCAACCCGGAACTGGCCGAGCACAACGAAACCGTGCTCAACCGCACCCTCGCGCAACTCAAGCCCCTGACCTGGGAACGCAAAGTCCGTGACGCCATTGAAGAGCAATTACCGGAAGGCGAGCCCAGCGCCGAACACATCGCCCAGACCCTGCACCTGAGCTTGCGCAGTCTGCAGCGGCATTTGGCGGACGAAGGTTGTCGGTTCGACACGCTGCTCAATGAAAGTCGTGAAAACCTGGCGCTGCTGCACCTGCGCGATCCGCAATGCTCGTTGAGCGAGATCAGTTACCTGCTGGGGTTTGCCGATACGAGCAGCTTCAGCCGCGCGTTCAAGCGCTGGACCGGGATAACACCGGGTCAGTTTCGGGATGGGTTGCGGTGACCGACCCGGACGGTGGGTTGCCTCTTCCGGCCTCTTCGCGGGCAAGCCTCGCTCCTACGGGTCAACGCCGTGATCACGATTGTCGATTAATCCGTAGGAGCGAAGCTTGCTCGCGAAGGCGATTGCCCGGGCACCGCAAAACCTCAGCGCCCCCGATCACGCCGCAACAACTTGCGCGCCCGCGCCACCAGATCGCTCACGGCAAACGGCTTGAGCAGGTAATCGTCTTCATGCAACTCCAGCCCGCGCAGACGATCTTCGATGCCGTCCCTGGTGGTGAGGAGCAGTACCGGCGTTTCGCCGAGCTTGCGGATCTGTTGCAGCAACTGCCAGCCGTTTAGCCCCGGCAACATGACGTCGAGGATGATCAGCTCGTAATCGCCCGTTTCGATAAAGCGGCGGCCGTCCATTCCATTGAGCGCCACATCCACCGAGTAACTCGCCTCGTTCAGGCCGTTGGCCAGGAGTTTGGCGGTCTCCGGCTCGTCTTCCACTAACAGCACACGCATGGCACACCTCGATTGTCGTCGTCACAGGCTAGGCGCCTTCGCAAAGAAAGCCTACCAATACCGGCTAATGCCGGTCAGTTAAGCCATACCGAGATCCGTAGCAGCTGGCGAAGCCTGCGTTCGGCTACTGTAGGAGCGAAGCTTGCTCGCGAAGAACGATAACGCGGTGTGTCAGAACTGACGCCTTCGCGGGCAAGCCTCGCTCCTACAGCCGGACGCAGGCTTCGCCAGCTGCTACACGGTTGCGTTGAGGCTGAAATGTTTAAACCATTGTCAACGCCCGCAGCCGTTCGGCATTCAGAATCTCGATCTCGCCATAGCTGAGGTCGAGGATCCCCTGCCCCTGCAAATCCCTGAGAATCTGGTTGGTGGTCTGGCGCGACAGCGACAGCATTGAAGCGAGCTGCTCCTGCGGCAGTTGCAGCACACGTCGCGGCGGGGCGATTTCGCCGTAACCCTCGGCGATCATCAGCAAGCGATGCGCCAATCTGGCCGGGGCCGGCATCAGGCCCAGCTGCTCGAGGTTGATGAAGGTCATGCGCAGTTTTTGGCTCATCAACAATGCCAACTGCCGCCAGTGCACCGGTTGTTCGTCGAGCAGCGCCAACAGTGCGTTTTGCGGGATGTGCAGCAGGGTGCACGGGCCCACGCCGAACGCATCGTGGGTGCGCATCTGACCGTCGAACAGACAGATTTCACCAAACCAGTGCGGTGGTTCCACCAGACTCAGCAGCGCCTCTTTGCCTTGTTCACTGACCGCGCCGATCCGCACGGCGCCTTCGAGTACCGCATACAAACCGCAGGGTGGATCGCCGCGCTTGAACAGCCGCTGACCCGGCGCCAAGCGCCTCACCTTGGCGACAGCCAGCAGACTATCCTGAAAGGAAACCGGTAAATGGCTGAACCATTGTCCCCACATCAGACGCGAACGCCAAACCTGCATGTCCATGAAAACTCCTGGAGATTGTCGCCTGGCTGACAGAGCGAGCCGTGAACCCGGGGCATGATCACTCACCCTACAGGAGGAACAACAATGAAAAGCCTCGTTGACCATCTCAGTCAATACGCCGCGTATCACCGTGACCCGCGCAACATCGCCAGCCACTTCATTGGGATTCCGCTGATTGTGGTCGCCGTCGCGGTCTTGCTGTCACGCCCGGGATGGGCCGGAGGCTGGCTTTCACCGTCGATGCTGGCCGCACTGGCGTCGGCGTGGTTTTACTTGCGCCTGGAGTGGCGGCTGGGTGTACTGATGACCGCGTTGCTGGGGCTATCTGTGTGGCTCGGTCATGTGTTGGCGGTGCAAGACACGCTGGTGTGGCTGGCGAGCGGTATCGCACTGTTTGTGGTGGGCTGGGCGATCCAGTTTGTCGGGCATCACTATGAAGGGCGCAAACCGGCGTTTGTCGATGATGTGACGGGGTTGATTGTCGGGCCCTTGTTTGTGGTGGCCGAGTTGGCGTTTTTGCTGGGGTTGCGGCGTGACCTCAAAGAGCAGATCGAGGCGCGGGCGGGCGGGGTGCGTCTGCGTCAGAAAAACGCGGCGGCGTAAGACGCCTTCGCGGGCAAGCCTCGCTCCTACAGGGTTATGTGTACGCCATAGAACCCGTGTAGGAGCGAGGCTTGCCCGCGAAGCTTTTGATCTTAGAGGTTGGCGAGTTTCTGCCAGACCTTCGGTTTGAAGAACAGCGTCTCGCCTTTCGCCAACCCGATCAGGCTGTCGTGGTCCTTCACCACTTCAGCTTCGATCAGCTCGCTCTGGCCTTCGACCTTCAATGTCACCCGCGTCGTCGCGCCCAATGGACGGATATCCCGCACTTCGGCCGCGTGGTGATCTTCCAGTTCATGCCGCGACAACGACACTTCGTGCGGGCGGAACAGCACATGATTGTCCTCACCCAGATGCAGCCGATTGGAGTCACCCAGGAAGTGATAGACGAAATCGCTGGCCGGGTATTCGTAGACGTCACCCGGTGAGCCGATCTGCTCGATCACGCCTTTGTTCATCACCACAATCCGGTCGGCCACTTCCATCGCCTCTTCCTGGTCGTGGGTGACGAATACCGAGGTCAGGTTGATGTCTTCGTGCAGCCGCGCCAGCCAGCGACGCAGCTCTTTGCGCACCTTGGCGTCGAGGGCGCCAAAGGGTTCGTCGAGCAGCAGCACCTTCGGTTCCACCGCCAGGGCGCGGGCCAGCGCAATACGCTGACGCTGACCACCCGAAAGCTGCTCCGGGTAGCGATCCGACAGCCAATCCAGTTGCACCATGTTCAGCAGTTCGTGGACTTTGACCGCGATCTGGCTTTCGGATGGGCGCTGGTTTTTCGGCTTCATGCGCAGGCCGAACGCGACGTTATCGAATACCGTCATGTGGCGGAACAGGGCGTAATGCTGGAACACAAAGCCAACGTTGCGATCGCGCACGTCATGGCCGGAAACGTCTTCACCGTGGAACACGATGTTGCCCTGATCCGGGGTTTCGAGGCCGGCGATGATCCGCAACAGCGTGGTTTTGCCGCAACCCGACGGGCCGAGCAACGCCACCAGCTCGCCGCTTTGAATGTCCAGGCTGATGTTGTTCAGCGCCTTGAACGCGTTGAAATTCTTGCTGACGTTACGCACTTCGATCGACATGAATTATTCCTCCGCGGCGCTGGCGCGCAGGCGGTTAATACGATTTTCGCTCCACTGCTTAAGCAGCAGGATGAAGAGCGCCATGATCAGCAACAGGCTCGCTACCGCGAACGCGGCCACGTGGTTGTATTCGTTGTAGAGGATCTCGACGTGCAGCGGCAGGGTGTTGGTCACCCCGCGAATGTGCCCGGAAACCACCGACACCGCACCGAACTCACCCATGGCCCGCGCCGTACACAGCACCACGCCGTAGATCAGGCCCCATTTGATATTGGGAACGGTGACGTGCCAGAACATCTGCCAGCCATTGGCGCCCAGCAACCGCGCGGCTTCTTCTTCCTGAGTGCCCTGCTCTTGCATCAGCGGGATCAACTCGCGCGCCACGAACGGTACGGTGACAAAAATCGTTGCCAGCACAATGCCTGGCAAGGCGAAGACAATCTGGATGTCGTGAGCCTGCAACCACGGCCCGAACAGGCCCTGGGCACCGAACATCAACACGTAGACCAGACCGGCGATGACCGGCGAGACCGAAAACGGCAAGTCGATTAGTGTCACCAACATGCTTTTGCCACGGAACGAGTACTTGCTCACGCACCACGCGGCACTGACACCGAACACCACGTTCAGCGGCACCGAAATCAGCACGGCGATCAGCGTGAGTTTCAGCGCGGACAGCGCGTCCGGTTCGAAGATCGCGGTGAAGAACGCACCGAGGCCCAGCTTCAGGCCTTGGGACACCACGATGAACAGTGGCAGCAACAAAAACAGCGCAAAGATCAGCCAGCCGAGGCCGATGAGGACTCGCCGGGAAGTGGCGCTGCCACGGCGGGCAGCGTTGGCCGAGGAGGCTGCTGCAATAGACGATTGGGACATGTTTTGCGCCTCCTTATGGGGTTTCGATGCGCCGCTGCAGCAAGTTGATCAGCAGCAACAGGACGAAGGAAACCACCAGCATCAGTACACCAATGGAGGTAGCGCCGGTGTAATCGTATTGATCGAGTTTGACCATGATCAGCAGCGGCAAAATCTCGGTTTTCATCGGCATGTTACCGGCGATGAAAATCACCGAACCATACTCGCCGACCCCGCGGGCAAAGGCCAACGCGAAACCGGTCAACCAGGCGGGAAGCAATGCAGGCACCAGAATGTAGCGGAAAACCTGCAATGGTTTGGCACCGAGGCAAGCCGCCGCTTCTTCGACTTCACGCGGGATATCGGCCAATACTGGCTGTACTGTACGTACCACGAATGGAAGCGTTACAAACGTCAGCGCCAGCGTGATGCCGAGGGGGGTGTAGGCAATCTTGAAACCCAGGTCCGCCGCGAACTGACCCACCAGGCCGGTGGAGGCGTACAACGCGGTCAGCGCGATACCGGCCACGGCCGTGGGCAATGCGAACGGCAGGTCGATCATCGCATC
Source organism: Pseudomonas sp. IT-P253 (assembly GCF_949768125.1). Taxonomy (NCBI): domain Bacteria; kingdom Pseudomonadati; phylum Pseudomonadota; class Gammaproteobacteria; order Pseudomonadales; family Pseudomonadaceae; genus Pseudomonas; species Pseudomonas sp. IT-P253. The sequence continues at coordinate 337,160 of NZ_CATKPT010000033.1, forward strand.
GATGATCTTGCGACCCGGGAAGGTATAGCGCACCAGCACCCAGGCCAGCAGCGTGCCGATGATGCCGTTGATGACCGCCGCGTACAGCGCGGTGCCGAAGCTCAGCTTCAACGCCGCCAGCACCCGTGGCGCCGTGACGATTGCCCAGAACTGATCCCAGGTGAGTTGGGCGGCATGCACGAACATCGCCGCCAGTGGAATGAGCACAATCAGGCTGAGGTACACCAAGGTGTAGCCCAGCGTCAGCCCGAAGCCGGGTATGACGGGGGAGATACGACGCGACATAAAAGTCCTTGGTTAAAAAAGCATTCCGCTAAACGCATCAATGTGGGAGCGAGCCTGCTCGCGAAGAGGGAGTATCAGTCAACATCCCTGTCGCCTGAGATACCGCCTTCGCGAGCAGGCTCGCTCCCACCTGTTATGTGCCCAAGCATCAGGCTCGACGTGTGGCGCGGATTACTGCGCCGAGTAAATCTGGTCGAACACACCACCGTCATTGAAGAATTTCGGTTGCGCGGTTTTCCAGCCGCCGAAGTCCTTGTCGATGGTCACCAGGTCCAGTGTCGGGAACTGCTTGGCGTACTTGGCCGCCACTTCCTTGTCACGTGGACGATAGAAGTTTTTCGCTGCGATTTCCTGACCGGCCGGGCTGTACAGATGCTTGAGGTATGCTTGGGCGATCTGTTCATTGCCCTTTTTCTCGGCGTTCTTGTCGACCAAAGCCACTGGCGGTTCAGCAAGGATCGACAGCGAAGGCACGACGATTTCGAACTTGTCAGCACCGCCCTCTTCTTTCAGCGCCAGGAAGGCTTCGTTTTCCCAGGCCAGCAATACGTCGCCCTGACCATTGTTGACGAAGGTAATGGTCGAACCGCGAGCACCGGTGTCCAGCACTGGCACGTGTTTGAACAGGGTTTGCACGTACTCTTTGGCTTTGGCTTCATTGCCGCCGCTGGCTTTCAGGCCATAAGCCCAGGCCGCGAGAAAGTTCCAGCGGGCGCCGCCGGAAGTTTTCGGATTTGGAGTGATGACCGACACGTCATTCTTGACCAGATCGCCCCAGTCCTTGATGCCTTTAGGGTTGCCCTTGCGCACCAGGAACACGATGGTCGAGGTGTAAGGCGTGCTCGCATCCGGCAAACGCGCCTGCCAGTCGGCCGGCAGGGTTTTGCCGAGCCTGGCGATTTCGTCGATGTCACCGGCCAGTGCCAGGGTCACCACGTCAGCGCGCAGACCATCGATCACTGCCCGGCCTTGCTTGCCCGAACCACCATGGGATTGCTGGATTTTCACGTTGTCGCCCGCGTGGTCTTTCTTCCAGAAATTGACGAACTCGGCGTTGTAATCCTGGTACAGCTCACGCGTTGGATCGTACGACACGTTGAGCAGTTCGTAATCCTTGGCAACTGCGGCACCCGCAAAAAGAGCGCTGGCCAGGGCGGCCAAAGCGAAATGACGAATCGACGACATGGTGAAAGCTCCTGGAATTCTTGATTTTCTTATGGATGCGTTGGAATCGGTTGCCTGGCACGACTGTTCGCTTCAGCTCGATTTGCTGGCCGGGTTCTGCAAGCGGAATTTTTCTTTACGTTCGATCTGGACCACCTGGGCGTTGTGCACGGTGATTTCCACTGCGCCAAACCGCAGGTCGCGCAATGCGCTCTGGATTTCACGCAAGATGGCTGCTTCGTCCTGGCCGTCAACGCTACGTAGGGATGCGCTCATGGTGCTGCTCCTTCAACTGAGAGGTTGCCTGGCAGTGGCGGCACTGCTTACGGCGTAAGACCAATAGTAGATAAGCGCAGTTATTCTTAAAAAGACTATTTAAGAATTTTTATATAACCATAATGCATTAATTGATGAGTCAAGAGTTTGCGAGGACTTTGCTGCTTTCAGAAACACACAAAGCCCTGTGGGAGCGAGCTCGCTCGCGATGGTCTTCAACGATAACGCCAGAAGCCTGGCACATTGCGATGTTCTCAGGCTCATCGCGAGCAATCTCGCTCCCACAGGGTTTGTGTTCAAATAATCAACCGGTGCTTATCCGATTACTGGCGCATGCATCCAATCCAGCCGCTCAGCCGGTACCGGCCGGCCGAACCAATACCCCTGCCCCAAATCGCAACCCTGTTCGAGCAGGAAACCCGCCTGTTCAACCTGCTCGATCCCCTCGGCGTGCACCTGCATGCCCATGCTCTGGGCCAACGCAATAATCACCCGCGCGATCGCCGCGTCATCGTCATCCCCCGGCAACCCGGCCACAAAGCCCTGATCGATCTTGAGCTTCTGCACAGGCAAACGCTTGAGCCGCAGCAATGAGGAATAACCCGTGCCGAAGTCATCGATGGCCAGCCGCACGCCCAATTCACGCAGTCGATGCATCTGTTCCAGCGCCACTTCCGGGTCGTCCATCACCGCACTTTCGGTGACTTCCAGTTCCAGATACGCCGGATCCAGCCCGGTTTCACGCAGCACCTGCGCCACTCGCTGATACAGCTCACGGCGGGCGAACAAACGCGACGACACATTGACCGCGACAAACGACAACACCACCCCGGCCTGCTGCCACTGGCACATCTGCTGACACGCCTGCTGCATGACCCAGGCATCGATTTCGGCAATCAGCCCGGTACGCTCGGCGATGGGGATAAACTCTGCCGGCGACACCAGGCCACGCTGTGGATGCTCCCAGCGCACCAGCGCCTCGACGCCAATCAGGCGACTTGTCTTGAGGTCGTGGACCGGTTGGTAATAAACCCGCAACTCTTGCTGGTCCAGCGCGCGGCGCAACTCGAATGCCGTCTCAACCCGTTGTTGGGCATGGGCCGTCAGTTCTTCGGTGTACAGGGCGTATCCATTGCGGCCCGCGCTCTTGGCCTTGAACAGCGCAGCATCGGCGTTACGCAAGAGTTGTTCAGCGCTCAAGGCATCGCCAGGGAACAGGCTGATACCGATGCTGGTATTGATGAACAGCTGATGCCCGTCGATAGAGAACGCCTCTTTGAGGCCATCGATGATCCGCTGCGCCAGCGCTGCGGCATGCACCAGTTGCGGACAGCTTTCAGCCAGCACGGCGAACTCATCACCGCCCAGCCGCGCCAGGGTGATGCCCGGCCCGAACAACGCTTTCAAGCGCTCCGAGACGGCTTTCAGCAGTTGATCGCCAATGGTGTGCCCAAGGCTGTCGTTGATCATCTTGAAGTGATCCAGATCGATCATCAGCAGCGCGCAGCCGCGCTTGTGGACCTGAGCGGACGCCAGGGCTTGCTCGGCGCGATCGGTGAACAACAAGCGGTTGGGCAGATCCGTCAGCGGATCGTGGTGAGCCAGGTGCGTCAGTTTGTGTTCGGAGTTCTTGATCGCGCTGATGTCGGAAAACACGGCCACGTAATGACTACGTCGCCCATCGTCATCAAGAATGATGCGGATGGTTTGCCATTGCGGGTAGATTTCGCCGCTTTTGCGACGGTTCCAGATTTCCCCGCTCCACTCGCCGGTGCTGTCGAGTGTCGCGAACATCGTCTGGTAGAAACTCACCGGGTGACGACCGGACTTAAACAGGCTGGGCCGCTGACCCAGTACTTCCTCACTTTGATAACCGGTGATCTCCATGAAGGCGCGATTCACATGAACGATCAGGCCATTGCTGCCGGTCACCAGCACCCCTTCACGGGTGCAATCGAACACCGCGGCCGCCTGTCGCAAGCGCTCCCGGTCTTCATGGCGCTCATGCAATCGGGCACAGCCCCCCAGGCAACGGAACAATCGCGCCCGGGCGAGGAAGATCAACCCGGCGCTCAGCATCACCCAGACGTAACCGTTGATCAGTTGCCATCGCAGTCGTTCATCGAAGCCATCGAAGCCATCGAAGAAACTGTTCAATAAATAGCCACTGAACGCCAGCCAGGCGACGGAAAGAAGCAGGTAAAGCAGCGCTGCACGCATGGCATCGCGATAGGTAGCAGACATTCGGTCGTCCATGTCCCTGCAAAAAAGACGGGATTATAGTTTAAAGAAACATCCAGCCACTCTTATCTGAAAGGGCGACTGGTTTTATCTGTGCGCTTAGTGATAATGCAACGGCTGTTTTTTCTTTATCGAGGGCCCTATAGCCTATGTGGTACGAAGGTTTTCTTGGCTTGTCGCCCTGGTCACTGGTGGCAGTCACCCTGCTGATGACCCACGTGACGATTGTCGGCGTCACGGTCTATCTGCATCGTTATTCAGCCCATCGCTCTCTGGAGCTGAATGCCGGCCTGAAACATTTCTTCAGATTCTGGCTGTGGCTGACCACGGCGCAGAACACCCGCGAGTGGACCGCTATCCATCGCAAGCATCACGCCAAGTGCGAAACCGTCGATGACCCGCACAGCCCGGTCATCAAGGGCTTGTCCACCGTGTTGCGCAAAGGCGCCGAGCTGTACCGCGCCGAAGCGGAGAACCCGGAGACCCTGCGTATCTACGGCAAGAACTGCCCCGAAGACTGGATCGAACGCAACCTCTACAGCCGTTTCCCGCTGCTGGGCGTGGCGATCATGGGCGTCATCGACCTGCTGCTGTTCGGCACGATCGGCATCACCATCTGGGCGATCCAGATGATGTGGATCCCGGTGTGGGCCGCCGGCGTGGTCAATGGCCTGGGCCATGCCATCGGCTACCGCAATTTCGAATGCCGCGATGCGGCGACCAATCTGGTGCCCTGGGGCATCCTGATCGGCGGCGAAGAGCTGCATAACAACCATCACACCTACCCAAATTCGGCAAAACTGTCGGTGAAGAAGTGGGAGTTCGACCTCGGCTGGGCCTGGATCCAGGTCTTCAGTTTCTTCCGTCTGGCCAAGGTTCAGCGGGTCGCCCCCATTGCCCACCGGGTTGAAGGTAAAGGCAATCTGGACATGGATACCGCCATGGCCATCCTCAACAACCGCTTCCAGATCATGGCCCAGTACCGCAAACTGGTCATCGCGCCGCTGGTCAAGCAAGAGCTGGAAAAGGTCGATCACTCGGTCCGTCACCAGTTCCACCGGGCCAAACGCCTGCTGTCGCGAGAAACCAGCCTGCTGGATGACAAACACCACGCGCGTATCCAAAACATGCTCGAGCACAGCCAGGCACTGAAGGTAATTTACGAGAAACGCCTGGCCTTGCAGCAGATCTGGGTCAAAACCAGCTCAAATGGTCACGACATGTTGGCCGCCATCAAGGATTGGGTACACGAAGCCGAGGCCAGCGGGATTCAATCCTTGCGTGATTTCGCCGATCAGTTGAAAACCTACTCCCTGCGCCCTGCGGCTGTCTGACCTTGTTGCCACGACTGCGCAGCAGTCGTAATTCTGACGACGCGTTTTAACTGACAAAACGCGTCGTCCATACCGCCCGGCGGGAGCACGCTCCCTCACCACGAAAAGCGGGAACTTAGCGCCAAATCCCCTATCTCAAAAACACTTCGCCACTCCGGCGGGCTTTGCTGTGGCCGCTGTCGAACACGCGGCACGCCCTTTGAGATTTGTGCCGATGGTCAATAAAAACCTTCAAGACTCGTCCCTCCCGCAGTGGCCCGAGGCCGCGCAAACCCTGATGGCGCTAATGCATGCCCAAGGCGAGGTGGCGCGCCTGAGCGAACGGGAACAGCTGTTCAGCTCCCTGCTGGTGAGCGTCAACGCGGTGCTTTGGGCCTTCAACTGGGAAACCCGTCAGATGCTGTATGTCAGCCCCGCCTATGAACGGATTTTCGGCCGCTCCGCCGGCCTGTTACTGTCCGACTACAATCAGTGGCGCGACAGCATTTACCCCGACGATCTGGAGTACGCCGAGCGCAGCCTGAGCGAAGTACTGGTCAAAGGCGCCGTTGAAGACCGCGAATACCGCATCATCGCCGCCGATGGCCAGATACGCTGGCTCAGCGACAAATGCTTCATCAATCGTCAGGCCGAGCCGGGCCAGCCAGTGATTATCGTCGGCATTGCCGAGGACATCACCGACAAGAAGCAAATGGAAACCGAGCTACACCGCCTGGCCACCACTGACGCACTGACCGAGAGCAGTAACCGCCGACACTTTTTCGAATGCGCCCATCGCGAGTTCGAACAGGCACGACAGAACGGCGCGCCGCTGGCGTTCCTGCTGCTGGACATCGATGACTTCAAAGTGATCAACGATTCCTACGGCCATCAGGAAGGCGACGCCGTGTTACAACGAATCGCCGAGAGCGGTCGTGCAGCCTTACGTCGGGGTGATGTGTTCGGGCGGGTTGGCGGTGAGGAGTTCGCCGCCGTGTTCCCAGGATGCGCCCCGGAGATGGCCATGCAAGTGGCCGAGCGCCTGCAACGGGAGATTCAGCGATTGAGCTTCAGCCATGACGACCAGACCTTCGGCATCACCGTCAGCCAGGGCCTGACCAGTCTCACGGCCGAAGACGAAAGCGTCGACAACCTCTTCGCCCGTGCGGATGCCGCGATGTATGAAGCCAAGCGCCAGGGCAAGAACCGCATTATCTCCGCTTAATGCACTCAACGCAGAACCTTTGTAGGAGCGAGCTCGCTCCTACAACGGGTTCTGCGTCAGGTTTATTTTTTGCGCAGACGCATCAACTCCGGCAAACCAATCTTGAGCAGCCGGGCCGTCCGGCTCTTCGCCAACACCTCAACGCCCTCATGTTCGGTCAGCAGCGCCAATTGCGCGGCCATGTTCATCACTAGCGCTTCGCGGGAGTAAACCCCGCCACCGAACTGGTAGGCAGCGGCAATCAGCTCTCGCAGCTCCAACGGCAAGCGCCAGCGGGTCCGCAGCGCTGACCCATAGGCCGCGCTGAATTCGGCCAGCGCTTCGCCCACCTCCTCCCACTCATCCAGCTCACCACCGGCTTGCTTCCACTCCTGCAAACAACGCAGCAACGTCAGATCGCCGAGGCGATGCAGCAGGCCCGCGCAATAGCAGCGCTCCTGATCCAGATCCAGCAAGCGTGCCAGCGTCCGCGCATATTCGGCGGTGTGCAGCGACAGGTTCCAGTAACGCTCGGCATAGTCCGCCAGAAACGGATCGCTGAGCCGGGCGCTGCGCTTGAGGGACAGCCCCAGAATCAGGTTCATACTTTGGCCGGTGCCGAGGCGGTGCAGCGCCTGGGACAGGGTTTGCACGGCAGCGCCATGATGCTGGGCCGCACTGTTGGCAGCGGCGATCAGCACGGCGGTGACCTGCGGATCGATGCGGATTTCGTCTTCCAGCACCTTCAAATCGAGGCCGTTGGGGTTGAGACTGCGTTTGACCGCCAGTTGCACGTCCGTCATCAGCGACGCACCGTCCGCCAGTTCACGACGGTGCTCCAGGTACACCGACAACGTCATGCCAGGCGCCAGCGACGGCGCCTCGCAAGACACCGCTTCACCGGCGTCCAACAGCAACTCCTGCAGGCGATGAGTCAGGCTTTCCATGTTCAGGGGTTTGGTCAGGTACGCGCTGGGCGCCAGTGGCAAGGCTTCGCGCACGCTGACGCTGTCGTTGCGGCTGCTCATCAGAATGAATGGCAGCGGCGGATTGCTTTTGCGCTGACGGACACTGCGCAACACATTCAACCCATCGACGCCGGGTAACTCCCAGTCGGCAATCACCAAATCGTAGGGGTTCGCTGCCAGTAGCTCCAACGCCTGCTGGCCATCGGCACACAAATCCAGCCGTGCGTCGCAACGCACACTCAACAGCACCTGCTTGAGCAAATCGCGGGACCAAGGGTCAGCCTCGGCAATCAGCACACGCGGAACAGCAGGTAACACGACAGCAATCATTTACAACTCCTTCGCCAATACCTGCACCTTATCCAATGCTGCCCCTCCGATACAGCCGGATGTGTTTCCACCGGAACAAAAAAACCCGCCGAAGCGGGTTTTTTGTCGATCAGCTCACAAATGAATCAGAGCTCGGAGAAGCACTCTTCGATGATCGCCAGACCTTTGTCCAGTTGCTCATCCGGCGAAGTCAGCGGTACCAAGACGCGCAGAACGTTGCCGTAGGTGCCGCACGACAGCAGGATCAGGCCCTTGTCGCGAGCCTTGGCCACCACCGACGCTACAGCAGCAGCGTTAGGCTTGTGGCTGTCGCCGTCTTCGAACAGCTCGACCGCGATCATCGCGCCCAGGGCACGGACTTCACCGATCACCGGGTATTTGGCCTGGATGGCTTTGAGGCCTGTGACCAGACGCTCGCCGACAGCCTTGCAGCGATCCAGCAGGTGTTCTTCTTCGAACACGTCCATCACGGCCAGGGCCGCGGCGCAAGCGATCGGGCTACCGGCGTAGGTGCCGCCCAAGCCGCCTGGAGCAATGGCGTCCATGTATTCAGCCTTGCCGCACACACCGGCCAGCGGGAAGCCGCCAGCGATGGATTTGGCAAAGGTGGTCAGGTCGGCAGAAACGCCCATCTGTTCCATGGCGAAGAACGTGCCGGTACGGCCAGCGCCCGTCTGTACTTCGTCAGCGATCAACAGGATGCCGTGCTTGTCGCACAAGTCGCGCAGGCGCTTCATGAACGCTTTAGGCGCGACGTAGAAACCACCTTCGCCCTGAACTGGCTCGATGATGATGGCAGCAATGTCACGCGGCTCAGCGTCGTTCTTGAAGATGCGCTCGATGCTGGCGATCGAATCGTCGATGCTCACACCGTGCAGTTCGTTCGGGTACAGCGCGCGGAAGATGCCGCCTGGCATCAGGCCCATGCCGGCCGAGTAAGGCACGACTTTACCGGTCAGGCCCAGGGTCATCATGGTGCGACCGTGGTAGGCGCCGGTGAACGCGATCACGCCGGCACGGCCAGTGGCGGCACGAGCGATTTTCACCGCGTTCTCTACTGCTTCGGAACCGGTGGTGACCAGCAGGGTTTTCTTGGCGAAATCACCGGGCACCTTGGCGTTGATTTTTTCGCACAGTTCTACGTACGGTTCGTAAGCCAACACCTGGAAGCAAGTGTGGGTCAGCTTGTTCAGCTGCTCGGTCACCGCGGCGATGATTTTCGGGTGCACGTGACCGGTGTTCAGCACGGCGATACCGCCGGCGAAGTCGATGAACTCGCGACCTTCAACGTCGGTCACGGTGGCGTTCTTCGCGGACTCGGCGAAGATCGGGTGAATCTGGCCAACACCGCGTGGTACAGCGGCTTCGCGGCGTTTCATCAGGGATGCGTTAGTCTTGCTCATAAAGTCCTCATTCACCGCTCATCGGGCGGCGTGGTTCAAGGAAAATGCGGCGGGGAGGCAACGATGGCAGCATGCGATGATCGACTGCCACAGCGTTCCCGGCCACAGAGAAAATTCCGTTTGAAGCACGCAAAGGGACAGCGCTCTCGTGCCCTTTGCGTTTGAAGCCATGCCTGGCCGGACTTAGATGCCCAGGCAGAGGTATTTGATTTCCAGGTAATCTTCGATGCCGTACTTGGAGCCTTCACGGCCCAGGCCCGATGCCTTGATGCCGCCGAATGGCGCGACTTCGTTGGAGATCAGCCCGGTGTTGACGCCGACCATGCCGTATTCCAGGGCTTCAGCCACACGGAACACACGACCCAGGTCGCGGGCATAGAAGTACGAGGCCAGACCGAACTCGGTGTCGTTGGACATCGCGATCACTTCGGCTTCGTCTTTGAAGCGGAACAGTGGAGCCAATGGACCGAAGGTTTCTTCCTTGGCCACGGCAGCGTTCTTCGGCACGTTGGTCAGGATGGTCGGCTCAAAGAAGTTACCTTCCATGCTCTTGCCACCGGACAACACGGTTGCGCCTTTGCTGACGGCGTCAGCGATGTGCTCTTGAACCTTGGCCACGGCTTTTTCATCGATCAGCGGGCCAGTGGTGGTGCCTTCTTCCAGACCGTTGCCGATCTTGAGCTTGGACACTGCCACTTTCAGCTTCTCGGCGAACGCATCGTAGACCGAATCCTGAATGTACAGACGGTTGGCGCAGACGCAGGTCTGGCCATTGTTGCGGTACTTGGAAATGATCGCGCCTTCAACGGCCTTATCCAGGTCCGCGTCGTCGAACACGATGAACGGTGCGTTGCCGCCCAGTTCCAGGGACACTTTCTTGATGTCCTTGGCGCATTCAGCCATCAGCTGACGACCGATTTCGGTCGAGCCGGTGAAGGACAATTTACGCACGATCGGGTTGCTGGTCAGCTCGCTGCCGATGTCGCCGGCGCTGCCGGACACAACACTGAACACACCGGCAGGAATGCCGGCACGCTGGGCCAGTTCAGCCAATGCGAAAGCGGAGAACGGGGTTTGCGAAGCAGGCTTGAGCACCATGGTGCAACCGGCAGCCAGCGCTGGGCCGGCTTTACGGGTGATCATGGCAGCCGGGAAGTTCCACGGGGTGATTGCAGCGGTCACGCCGATTGGCTGCTTGATCACGATCAGGCGCTTGTCTGGCTGGTGGCCCGGAATCACGTCACCGTAGATGCGCTTGGCTTCTTCGGCGAACCATTCGATAAAGGAAGCGGCGTAAACGATTTCGCCCTTGGCTTCAGCCAATGGCTTGCCCTGTTCCATGGTCATCAAGCGAGCCAGGTCATCCTGATTCTCGATGATCAGTTCAAACCAGCGACGCAGCTTGTTCGCGCGGTCTTTGGCGGTCAGTGCACGCCAGGCCGGCAGCGCTTTGTCAGCAGCTTCGATCGCACGGCGGGTTTCGGCAGCGCCCATTTTCGGCACGGTGCCCAGAATTTCGCCCGTTGCCGGGTTGTTGACCTTGATCGTCTGACCATTGTCCGCATCGACCCAAGCGCCATCGATAAAGGCTTGCTGGCGGAACAACTGGGTGTCTTTAAGCTGCATGTCGGCTTTCCTTAACAGCACCGCGCACGCGCGGAGCAAATTATGATTGTAGAAAGGCGCCTGAAAAGGCTGCCGTCAGGGAAATCATTCACCGGGCTGAAGCACATAAATAGCGCACTGATTGAACTCGTGCGGTTCAGCACCCAGACAAGAGCGTTTGAAATCTCAAACGAATCCTAGGATCAAAGGGGGTAAAGGACAATAGGCTGTTCGAAAAAAAGAACGAAAACGCCGCATTTGCCTCATTTTTCTGATCAACGTAGCAAACGCAGGTTACGCTTTGGAAGAACATCTGCGATTCAGCAGCATGGACGCCCGCAGTGCATATGAGTATTATGGCGCCCGCATTGCACCAGTAGCTCAGCTGGATAGAGTACTGCCCTCCGAAGGCAGGGGTCGTGGGTTCGAATCCCGCCTGGTGCACCATACGCAGAAATGAAAAAGCCTCAGGCCTTATGGGTCTGGGGCTTTTTTGTGGTCATTGTCTCAGGGCGCACAGCTCGATATTCAGTAGTTCGGTCAAACCGAACTACTGAATCTGCAAAATCATCAGGCCCAATCGACCAGCTCGGACAAATGCCGCAAAACTCTTTTTTGCCCGGCGCGCTTCACGCTCTCCAGAATGCCTCCCCGAGGACGTAACCAAAGGGAACGCCATGCGTTTGATAAGGAATGCCGACAAGGGCCTCGAACAAACCTAAAGCCCCAGCACTGCCGCCCAATTGGTGAACGACACACGATACGCACGGTGCAGGACAACTGGAACGCCGATAAAACCGCCATGGAAGCCAAGCTCAATGGCATCACTATTCTGTGGACGCCCCAGCGCGGGCCACTGGGAGAAATGCCGCCGCTGATCTATCCCGACAGCCGCGGGGAACAGCTCGGCACCATCCTGGTACACCCGATTCCGGACAACACAGACAGTCAGATCGAAGGCCTCCCCGGTGAAGACATCACCACCGACGACTGTATTCTGGTGTTTCCGGTAGATACGGGCTTGAAGTCGCTGTATGTGGTGTTTGCTCGGCCTATTGGTGGTGACCATACCTATCACCCCGCCCCCAAAACGCTGACGGCCTTTCCGGATGCGGCCAAAGTCGACTTTAAAACAAGGGTTCAAGGTGGCGGCGGGGCTCGTAGACGCTGGAAAGATGACAAGGGCCGTATTTACGAGTGAGACAGCCAGCACGGAGCGGTCGAGATGTACGATAAACAAGGCAAGCATTTAGGTGAGTTTGACCCTGTCACCGGCGAACAAAACAAGCCAGCCAAACCTGGTCGAAAAGTAGAGAAATAGGAGTTTTTATGTATCTGTGTATCAGCGGATTCCTGCCTGACAGTGCCGAAGATGATTCGCTTAAATTTGAACTTGATCTGGACGCCTCCTTTAACGACCGAATCGTACAACTCCTCGGTCATAGAAGCCTTAATTCGATGGCAGAAGGGGAATGGCTGCTCGCGAGGGAGCAAGTGACACAAGTGTCAGAGCTGATTGGACAATCACTCCCGGCCAATTTAAAGCTGTTTATTGGAGTTGAGGCCTAAGCCGCGACAGTAGAGGCCGCTCAATGCGCGGCCAGTAAAAATGGCGGTTTTTTCACTCTGTCGTCCAATCAAACTCGTCGTAGTCATCGTCTTCGTCGTCCTCAAACACTTCATCATCCGGGACGTCTTCCTCCAGCGCTTCTTCTGCCTGCTTCGCCAGAAGAAACTCCTTACGACTTTCCGTCACAGCTCGCCGTAATTCCTCACCCTTGACCGGGCAGTTGAGCATTTGGGCGATGCGGTCGATTTTTTTCGCCATGGCTCCTCCAACGCATCGGCTATAGGCCGATAGTGCGCGCTTTCAGGAGGTGATGCCAAATTGCCGAGCGCTTTTCTTCTCGGTTTTTCTTCAATTTCTTGAGCAAGACATGCCAAGGGAGGGACATAGGGGCTGACCTCAGGAGGAGGTTGATTCATTCATCCTCTGAGACGGACAGCCCCGTCGATTCGGGTCAAGACCGCTGAAAAAACCTCAGCGGTGATAACGCCGCACCACGCTGCTGTTTTTCAGCACATGGCCTTGGATTTTTTCCAGTAGCTGCGCGCGGGTCAGACCGGCCGGCAACGCGTCTGGAACCAGATCCAGGGCGTAGATCTGGATGATGTAGTGATGCGCACTGTCGCCGGCCGGCGGGCAAGGGCCGACATAGGTCGTGGTGCCTTTAATGTTCGTACCACCCACGCCTTCGAGGCCCGGTTTGGCGCCGGCGCCGGCCTGGATTTGGTGGGTCGTGGCTTTGATGCCGTAATGCACCCAGTGATCGACGCCCTGACCTTTCTGGCCGTCAGGATCGTGCATCACGATGGCGTAGCTGAGTGTACCCGCCGGACCGGCGTTCCAGTTCAGCGCCGGTGATGAATTGTGTCCGCCGCAGCCCGGTGCATCACTGGCGGCAGCTGATGTGAACAATCGGTCATCCGTAACACCTGGGATGTTCAGGGTGAAACGCTCCTGGGCCAGCGCGGGCAATTGCACGCAAAGGGCGACTGCAACCGCTGCCAGCCAAGGTTTCAACGAGGTCAATCGGGTCATTCCGGAACACCTTTTGCGGGTGGGGCCGTGGTCGGCGTGCAAACTATAACTGGACCGCTCGCGCCTTGGCAGCGGGATTTGGCTGAACCTCGGGATAAGGGCCAAACTCTTAAGTGAAACGCCTGCCTGGAGAGTGATCATGACACTGCACCGCGTCGCCCGTTTCTCCGACGTGCCCGAAGACCGAGGCCTGGAAGTCCGGATTGCGGACACCAAAATCCTTTTGCTGCGGGTCGGCGATCAATTGCGCGCCTATCAGGGCGAATGCCCCCACGCCGGGGCGCCACTGGCCGAAGGTGCGCTGTGCCATGGACGCTTGATTTGCCCATGGCACAAAGCGGCGTACAGGATCGAGGACGGTGCGCTGTGCGAGCCGCCAGCGCTGGACAGTCTTCAGCGCTATCGTCTGGAGATCCGCGAGGACGAGGTATGGGTCGAGGATCAGCCCATGCACGACGCCCATGCCCCGCCGGCAGACGATGATCGGATCTTTCTGATCGTCGGTGCCGGCGCCGCAGGCACAGCGGGTGCGGCGGCGCTGCGGGAAAAAGGCTTCGGTGGCCGGATCGTCCTGATTGACCGCGAACCCGGCGCCGGGTACGACCGCACGGTCTTGAGCAAATTCGTGATCGCCGGGGAGATGCCGCCGGACGAAATCCCGCCACTGCGCGATGAAGGCTTTTACCGCGAGCAGCGGATCGAACGAATAAACGCTGAAGTGACGAGCCTGGATACCGCCAACCAGACCGTGCAGTTGGCCGATGGCCAATCGCTGAGCTACGACGCCGCCTTGCTCGCCACCGGCGGCACGCCCAACCCTCTCACATTGCCCGGTGCCGATTTGCCTCAGGTCTTCCTGCTGCGCTCAAAGGCGCAGGCGCAGCAAATTCTGAGCGCAGCGAAGCCCGGCCAACGGGCCGTGATTATCGGCGACAGTTTTATTGCCCTGGAGTCCGCCTCTTCCCTGCGCCAATACGGTTTGGACGTCACCGTCCTGGCTCGTCACGCGGTGCCGTTTGCCGTGCAATTCGGCGAAGCCGTCGGCAAGGCGATTCGAGCCCTGCATGAGGCCAACGGTGTGGTGTTTCATACCGATAGCGAAGCTGTGCAGATCGAAGGCACCACCAACGTCGAAGCGGTGCGGCTGAATAATGGCCAACGTTTAGCGGCAGATTTGGTGTTGGTCGGTATTGGCGTCAGCCCGGCCACCGACGCGTTTGCCGAACTGCCCATGGAAAAAGATCAATCACTGACCGTCGACGGCGCAATGCGTGTGACCGATGGGCTCTGGGCGGCCGGCGATATCGCCACCTTCCCCCTCAACGGCCAGCCCCAACGCATCGAACATTGGCGCCTGGCACAGCAACAGGCGCGGATCGCGGCGGCGAATATGCTCGGCGGCGACGAGCACTACCTCGACGTGCCGTATTTCTGGACCTGGCATTTCGGCAAAAACTACGACTACCTGGGCCACGCCGAAGCCTGGGACGAGGTCGAGTTCAAGGGCGACCCTGACCATCCACCCTTTATCGGACTGTTCGGCAAAAACGGTGTGGTGGTGGCGGCGGTGGCCTGTGATGAAGAGCGGACGATGGCCCTGCTCGCCGAGCGGATGAAACAGCCGCTGTCGGTGGATGAGGCGTGGCGGCTGATACGCGGGTGAACCCACGCTTCGGCACCCGCGTATCCCATGAGCTGACGAAGGCTGCGATCTCATAGCGTGAACGGGATTTTGTGGGTGGCAAAAGTAATGCTGACCAATCCAGCCCAAACGCGAGCCGTGTAGCAGCTGGCGAAGCCTGCTGCTACGGGGTATGAGTCGCTGCTGAAATGCTTAGCTGACCGACATTATGGCGGCGGGAATAAACGCCAAAACAGCGCGGCCACGGTGGACGAGGCATAGCGGCTGATTCGGGATTTCGGTTGATGCCAGACCGCAAAACGCCCGGCGCCTGTATTACACAGAGGCCGGGCGTCGGTCCGTAGACCGCCGTTTTACTGGACCGTGACACTGCCGCCGAATTTGCTCATCAGGAAGGAGACAAACTCTTCGAAGGTCATCTTCTGGCCGTTGAATTCCACCTGATTGTTGGCGTAGTGCAACTTGGTGACGACGTTGTTGCCGTCCAGTTTTGCCAACTGCGAACCGACCGCCATGCTGCTGAACATATCGGCGGTGGCGGTGGCCTGATCGGCGATGACTTTGGTGTCGGTCTGACCGGCGATTTGCGACTGCACGCTCAGCAGGTCAACGAGCATGGGCTTGGACACTTGCACATTGATGTCCAGCAGCGCGATCAGCTGTTGGGTCAGCAGGTCTGGCGGCAGGTCCATGGATTGTGGTTTGGTCAGGTCGAGCACCAGGTTGGCGCGACTTTCACCGCTGGCAGTGGTGAACGACAGATTTTCCAGAGCCACTTGTGGACCGGCCCCCAGCAGTTTCTCCAGTCCGGTTTTCACCTGCGCCTCTTCGGCCGGGGTCAAGACCAGCTCTGGCGCCGGCTGACCCGCGGCGGCAGCCTCGGCAGCGGCCCTCTCATAGGGTTGCAGTTTGGTCTGGTAAATCTGCATCAACGACAGGGTGGCCGGGATGTCGAGATTCTTCAGGCTCATGGCCAACTGCCCAGAGCCGACTGTCTTGCCGTTCAAGGAGACTTCGCCCACTTTGTAATCGGCACGCCCCGAAGCGCTGGTGCCCGACTCCTCGGTCTGGTTCTTCATCTCGAATTTCTTGATGCCCATAACCGACTGCTTCACCCCGAAGGTGGTTTTGCTGTCGGTCAACTCGAGGGTATTTTCGCCGGTGTAGTAGCCGTAGGTACTTTTTACCAGGTTGCTGGCCATGGTCAGGCCACTCAATTCGACTTTAACCGGTGTCTGGTCTTCAGCCACGGTGCTCAGTGTCAGGCTGTCCATGTAGCCATTGGCCTTGACCTTCTGTGCTTGAGGGCTGGCAGCGATGTCGAGGCTAAGACCGGAGAACTTCAGGTTGGACTTGTCATCGAGCGCGATGTCCAGCGGCAGCAATTCGAGGGTGCCGTTGGTGGAATTATCGTAGCCGATGTTGACCACGCCCGTGAGCGGTGATTTGTCCTTGGCGGCAGCGAACCATTTCTCGGTGTTCGGCGTTTTTTCCAGCTCGTAATGACTGGTGGCCATGACCGGCAGCAGTTTTAGCGACTTCAGGCGCGAGAACGGCAACGGACCGTGTTCAACGTGATCGACAAACAGCAGCTCGACCGGTGCCTCGCCGAACATTTCACCTTCGCCCTTGAGGCGGTAGTGCGCGGTGCTGCTGAAAACATGGCGCTCCAGCGACACCAGCTCCAGCGACGCCGTACCATTGGACCCGACCAGCGCGGCCTGCAGCTCTTTGTTGGCATCAGCGATCGAAGTGTTCAGCACGCCTTCGAGTTTGGTCCCGGTGTACCAGGCACCGCCGGCGCTGATCGCACCGATGGCGACAACAATTCCTAGAAGTACGCCTGCTGATTTATTCATGAATGACCCGTTCAATGTCCGTTGTTGAAGGTGTGGTCGTCTTCCCTGAACCCGTGACGGGTTACGGCTCGACTCCGCTGAAAGTGCAGTGGAGATTAGCACCCAGCGCGCAGGGCGGCCCAATGATTAAAGGTTAAAGAGTGTCTATGGACTTTGCGCGGGGGAGCGTTTGAGCGGTCATGTCATCGCCTTCGCGAGCAGGCTCGCTCCCACAGGTATTACGCGGTCACTGTGGGAGCGAGCCTGCTCGCGAAGGCGTCAGACCTGACAACACGAGCTCAGGAATACTGGACTTCGATTTCATCGAGTTGATGATCAAAGCTTTTCAACCGCGCAGTCCACGTATACACCAGCACTTCGAAATCCCGATTGATCACCGCCCCGCCCGTCACTTCCGCGCGCGGATCGCAGACGTCCAGTTGATAGCGCTCGCGGGCCATGGCCGTGGCGACATCGGACAGTTCGCGGGCGTTGTTGAGCCAGTGCCGTCCTTCCCCAGGCACTTGCTTGTCCAGCGCCAGGCACTGCTTCTTCAAGGTTTCGAGGCTTTTTTCCAGCGGTGTGCCGGTGAGTTCGCCCATCACTTCCTGGAAGGTGCGCCCCGGTTGCCAATAGCTGCCCCAGAAATATCGATCGAACACCGTTTCGACACGGCGCAGCGCGACCTTGGTGTCCCAGATCAGCACCAGGGTCTTGCCTTGTTCGAGCTGTCTTTTTTTGATGCGCTGGCCCTGGAATGAAGACCAGGCGACCACCACGATGGCCATGACGGCAATCAGTGCAGTGGCACTGTCGAGGAACACCAGAGCCTTGTCGATCTGGTGGGCCAGCATGATGCCGTAGAAATAGGTGGCCGACAGCAACACCAACGCTGCAATAGCGCACCAGAAGCCGGGAGCATAAGGGTTTTTCATTCTTGGAATCCCCATGACCAACGCGAGCCTTGATTGATGAGATCGACGCGCGACCTCATCAAGTCAAAGCATAGCAACGGCCTCAGGGTTTGCCGGGTTGTGAGCCTTGCGTTCGTCCGCTTTCCCAGCCGCCACCCAATGCCAGGAACAAATCGATCTGGCTCATGGCAACCTGGGTGTTGGCGGAAGCCAATTGCGACCGCACATCGGTGTAGGTGCGCGTGGCTTGCAAATCCGCCAAAAACGACGCGCGGCCGGCCTGGAAGAAGCGGTGAGTCTGGTCTGCCGCCTGTTGCGCCGATTGTTCGGCGTCGGCCAAGGCATCGCGACGTTGCAACAACGCAGAGTACTGCGCCAGACCGGTTTGGGTCTCGCGGATGGCGTTGAGTACCACGCCATCGAAATGCGCCAGCGTGCCCTGGGTCGTCGCCTCAGCCTCACGAATGCGTGCCCGAGAGCCATTGGTAGGCACGGTCCAGGTCAGCAAGGGGCCGAAGCCCCAGCGGTTGGTCGCCGGTTTGCCGAGGTCTTCCAGAATACCGACCGTACCGACGGTCGCGCCGATGCTGATGTTCGGGTACAACTCGCCGGTTGCAATACCAATGCCGGCGGTCGCCGCCGCCAGCTGACGTTCAGCTTGCCGCACATCGGGACGACGCTTGAGCAAGGTGGCGCCGTCACCCACCGGCAACAATTGCGTAATTTTCGGCAGCTCGGCGCAGGTGGCGGTGCCGGCCGGCAGTTGATCCACCGGCTCGGCCAGCAACATCGACAGCCGGAACAACCCGGCCTGACGTGCAGCCTCATAACGCGGCATGTCGGCGCGCAAGGATTTGAACTGGGTTTGCGAGCGGGTGACCTGGGTTTCATCGCCCCGCCCGGCATCGCGCAAACGTTGGATCAAGGTCGTGCTCTGGGCTTGCAAGTCGAGGGAATGCTGAGCAATTTCCCGCTCTTCGTTGGCCGCGCAGACCTGGGTGTAAGCGCGAACAACATCGGCCACCAGGGTGATGCGTGCGGTATCGGCCGCCGCTTGTGTTGCGTCGGCATTGGCTTTGGCCGCCTCGATACCGCGCTGCAACGTGCCGAACAGGTCGAACTGATAGGACGTCGTGATGCCGATATCGCCCACATTGGCCACCGGCACTTTCTCCGGTATCAAGAACGCTTCGCCAGACTCCTGTAAACGCTGGGCCCCGAGTTTCACACCGCCACTCCAACCGCCCGCCGCCTGCGCTTCGTCGACCTGAGCATGAGCCCGCGAGAGCCTCGCTGCCGCCACGCGCAAATCGGTGTTGGAGGCCATGGCCTGCTGGACCAATTGATCGAGACGCGGATCCTGATACAAGCGCCACCAATCGCTGGGTACCGGCGCGGAGACTACATTTTTGCCGTTCACCGCCAGATCGCCCTGCAAATCTTCACGGTGTATGGCGGCTTCGTCTGGCAAGTGATAATCCGGGCCGACCACCTGACACGCCGACAGCAACAGGCCTAATCCGGCGACCGCCAAACCCGAGGCCCTGCTCATTTAGACGGCTCCTGCTGTTGGTCGTCGATGATCGATACCGTCGCGGTTCGCCCGGCAATCATGCGGAAATCTTCCGGTACATCGTCGAAGGCGATCCGCACCGGAATCCGTTGGGCCAGGCGCACCCAGCTGAACGCCGGGTTGACGTTGGGCAGCAGATTGTTGCCACTGCTGCGGTCGCGGTCTTCGATGCCGGCGACGATGCTTTCCACATGGCCGCGCAGTCGCGCGCGATCGCCAATCACACGGATGTCGACGCGCTGGCCGACATGGATGCCGTCCAGCTTGGTTTCTTCGAAATAACCGTCGATGTGGAACGAATTGCTGTCCACCACCGACAACACTGGCCGCCCGGCGCTGACGAACTCTTGCGTGCGCGGCGCGCGGTCGTTGACGTAACCGTCCACGGGGCTGCGGATCACCGAGCGGTCGAGATTCAGTTGAGCGCTGTCCACCGCCACTTGGGCTTCCATCAACGCCACCTCGGCGCGGGCGACCCGGGATTGGCTTTCTTCCAATTGCTCGCCCGGCACCAGATTGCCCAGGCCACGATTACGCTTGGCTTCGCGCTGCGCCTGAGCCAGGGTTTCCTGACGGTCGGCAACCGCGGCCTTGGCTTGACGCAACGCCAGTTTGAAACGGTCCTGGTCGATGCTGAACAGCACCTGGCCGCGTTTCACCCACTGGTTGTCGCGCACCTCCACTTGCTGGATCAGCCCGGACACGTCCGGGGCGATTTGCACGATGTCGGCACGGATGTGGCCGTCGCGGGTCCAGGGCGCATACATGTAGTACATCACCATGCGCCAGACCACGACGACGGCGAAGGTCACGATCAACAGGGTCAAAACGACGCGACCGAGGGTCAAAAAAGGTTTTTTCATGTCATCAGGTATCGACTGAGTGAGTCCACGGCGCCGAGCAGCAAAGCGTAGAGAGCCACGTTGAACAATGCCCGGTGCCAGACCAGACGGTAAAAGTGCAGGCGCGTCAGCAACCCGTGCACCAACAGGTACAACACATACGTAATGCCCATCAGCACCAGCAGCGTGGGCAGGAACACCCCGCTGACATCCAGATCACCGATCATAAAGGCGCTCCGTCAATGCCATGGGGAAGCGGCTCTTCGAGCTCGCCGGTGCCGACGAATTCAACGCCGGGCAGTAATGCCAAACGCAAGCCACTCAAGGCGTGCAGCAACGGTAGACGGGTGCTGTCATCGCAATCGCGGCTCAGCGCGCGGCGCGTACGGCCCATGGTCATCAACAACGCACTCGGCGCCGGCAGGCGCTCGCCAGCCTTGAGGCAGGCCTTGAAGTATTCACCGACCTCGGCCACCACTTGATGCAGCAATGCTTGCGGTACGCCGAGCACGCGCGGTGTGTAGGCGAGCAGGTCGAGCACATTCAGCGCCACGCGCACTTCGCGCAGGGCGATGCCGGTGTCCTGGCCGGTCATGGCCAGCCGTGGCAGATGCTGCATCAGGCGATCGAGCATCTGCACACCCAAGTGCCGATGTTCGGCCAGTGTGGCCGGCTCGCTGAGACTGACGATGTCGCGCCAGCTGAAGCGGGTCAGGCGCTTGGCCGCCAATTCGGCGCCGAACGGCCGGGTGATCAGGGTCCAGACAAACGCAAACAGCAGCCCGATGGGGCCAGCCAGGTTGGAGTTGGCGAAGTTGAGGAAGTCCGCGTCGTACGCGCCTTGAATACTGATGAAAGACGAGGTGTTCACAAGGGTCAGCAACATGCCCAGGTAAAACTGCGGCTTTACCGTCAAGGTGCCGATGCAAATGAACGGGACGGCGAACGCCAGCACCAGCATCGGGAAGTCATGCAGGTTGGGCAGGACCAGAAACAGATAAAGGCTGGCAAGCAATACCGACATCGCCGTCCAGAAAAAGAACCGGAAAATCTGCGGTGCAGGGTCGTCCATCGAGGCGAAAAAGCTGCACGCTACCGCCGCCAGAATCACCGCTGAGCCACCGTCGGTCCAACCGAGCAGGATCCACAGCACCGAGGCGACGATGATCGCAGTGACGGTGGACGCCGCCGAATAGAGCATCAGTCCACGGTCGAGAAACGGCGACAGGCGACCGAGACGCCAGTGCCGATACACCGCGCGCCAGCTGTCCTGGTTTTCACACTGGATGGCGACTTGCAGGCTGCGGCAGTCCTGCCACAAATCGATCCATTCGCCGAGGCGATAGAGCGCGTTGGAGAACAGCAGTTGCTTGCGATCATCCAGCGCCTCGGCGGACGGTTGCAGCGTTTCGAGCTGATCTTTCAACGACTGCCAGCGACCGAGGTCGGCGTCGTTGTGTTTGAGCCATTCGGTGGTCGCGCTCAGCAGAGGCGCGAACTTGTCCACCAGTTCCGGCGTACGCCGCTCCAGCGCATACAGCGCATCGTCGAGGGCGTCGATCACGGGCAACAGATGAATCATCCGCCCCCGCAATTCTTTGGTATTGCGCACCGTTTGCGGCCGCGCCCCCTCGTGGGGTAGCTGACCGATCATCAATTCCAGACTGTTGAAAGTCGTCACCATCGCGGAGCGCAGGGTGCTGACTTCGTCTGGCTGCACGTTGCGGCTGAGGAAACGCAGGCTATAGGTCGAAGCATCGGTGAACCACTTGCTCACCGAATCGTTGAACACCGGCGCCAGCCGCCGTGGCCAGAACATCGCACCGATCACCGCCGCCACGGCGATGCCGAGGAAAATTTCTTCAGCCCGCGCTTCGGCCACATCCCACACCGCCAATGGGTTATCCACCACTGGCAGGGCGATCAGCGGCAACGTGTACCCGGCGAGCATGAGCGCGTAACTGTTGGCCGTGCGCAAATGCAGGGAAAGGAACAGCAAAGTCCCGGTCCACAGGGCAATGACCACCACCAGTACATAAGGACTCTGGATAAACATCGGCACGAAAAAAACCGCCGCCGCTGCACCGAAAAAGGTACCTATCGCGCGGTATAGCGCTTTGGAGCTGGTCGGGCCGACAAACGGGCTGGAGACGATGTAAACCGTAGCCATCGCCCAATAAGGACGCGGCATCTGCATGAGCAGGGCGATGTACAGGGCGATCATCGAGGCGGCAAACGTGCGCACCCCATAGAACCAATCCCGTGCCGGAGGTACACCCGTAAAAAAACCGCTCAAGGGTTCACCGCCGACGGTGGGTTGGCCGCTTCAAAGGCTTTCAGTACCCGCAGCGTGGCCTCCAGATCACTCTGGTCGATCCCTTCAAGCACTTCGTTGCGCAAGCGTACCAGCTCGACTTCAACGGCCTGAACCAACTCGCGACCAGTCTCAGTCAGGCTCAGGCATTTGGCGCGACGGTCATTGGCGTCTTCGGTCCGACGGACGTAGCCCGAATGACAGAGTTGATCCAGCAGACGCACCAATGACGGACTCTCCATGCCCGCCGCCTGCGCCACCGTCACCTGGCGCACACCCTCGCCCAAACGTCCGATCATCAACAACGGGACGGCGCAGGCTTCGGAGATTCCGTAATTGACCAGCGTGGTCTGGCAGATCTTCCGCCAATGCCTGGCGGCCACCACCATGGCACTGCTGATGTTCATCTGGAGAACGTCGAGGTTCTTCTGCACGGCACAAGGCACACTGTTAGTTTGCTAACTATCAATATGGCATTTCATGGGAAAGTTGGTCAAGTTTTGAAACAATTAATGCGCTTCTAGCCAGATTAACCGCCTCGCCCCTTCCTCAGCAGCACATCCAGTTGATCCACCACCTCCGCCCAATCAGCATCATCCAGAATTTCGTCACGCAAGAATGCCGCTTGGCTTTCGGTCCAGAAAAACGCATCCGCCAGGTGCAGTTCGGGTTTTAGCGGGGAATGGGTGGCGATGAACTGGTCAATGCTGACCGGGTCGTTGTCCAGGCCCAGTTGTTTGAACAGGGATGGGAGGCTGTGGGTTGGGGATTCCATAGTGGGGCTCCTGGTGACAGAAATATTTTCGCGAGCAAGCTCGCTCCTACAGTTGTCCGCGCTTCCCCTGTAGGAGCGAGCTTGCTCGCGATGGTGGAATTGACGCTAAAAAATTTAATGACTCAACTCACACACCTCGGCATGCGGCACCATTTTCAGAAATTCCGGCACGCTCATGTGCAGCAGGTTGTTGTGGTTACCGGCCTCCATGTAAATGTCTTTCTGCCGGGTCAGCAAAGGGTCGATGACCATGTCTAGCCCATAGGACTCACCCAATGCCGGCACCGCACCGCGTTCGCAATCGCCGAACAGGTGCGCCAGGGTGCTTTCCCGGGTAACTTGCCATTCGCCGCTGCCACGTACTTTGCTCAGGTCCAGATGACGGTTCGCCGGCAGCACGGCCATCAGGTAATGACCGTGGTGGTCGTCGAGGATCACCGATTTGGCCACCCGTTCGGCAGGAATGCCTGCGACCCGCGCCGTTTCAAGGCTGCTGGCCGAGTGTGGGTGGGTGACGACGTCATATTCGCAGTGCGCCTTCTCAAGGCTGCTTTGCACGGTTTTTGCCATACGCATGATGCACCTCGGTGTCCGCAACAGCTGGTGGCGGACGATGGTTAAATCTGTTCGCTTCATCTCAAAGTCTAGGCCCGCTGGCGCAATCGCGCGGGAAATTTGCCGGTCGGGCGACGTCGACAACTGGGCAAAATTCATACAACCAAAGGCTCAACTAGACTGTATACAGAGCCACCCAAGACTCTCCCGGAGGGTCAAGTGAACACTCGTTGTTGTGCAATTGCGCTGCTGTTGGCCTTGAGCGGATCGGCCTTCGCGGCGGACACCGTCGTGCTGCTGGTTCCCAACCCCATCGGGATCTGGCTGATCACGTTCGGCATCGCGTTTCTGATCGCCGAGGCGGCCCTGCCCAATTACGGCGTGATCGGCTTGGGTGGGATTGTGATGTTCGTGATCGGTGCGGTGATTCTGACCAACACCGAAGTGCCCGTACCTTTGATGATCGGCCTGGGGCTGGTGAGTGCCCTGCTGCTGATTTTCCTGCTGATCCGCGCCCTGAAAACCCGACCGCGCCACACGATCAGTGGCGATGCCGGACTCATCGGCAGCGTAGCGCCGGTGACGTCGTTGCAGGCGGGCAATGCCTATAGTGGCTGGGTGCACCTGCAAGGAGAACAGTGGCAAATACTCTGCGCTACGCCACTGCAACCGGGGCAACAAGTCCGGGTAGTGGCGCGCAAGGGATTACTGCTGCAAGTAGCCGCGGCTGACGCGGCGCCGGCTGGAGAATAGACATGGGCCTGCCACTGGGTTTTGCCGCGCTGCTGCTATTGGTCATTGCGCTGGCGGGATCGACCTTCCGCATCCTGCGCGAATACGAGCGCGGGGTGGTGTTCCAGCTCGGCCGCTTCTGGCAGGTCAAAGGCCCAGGCCTGATCCTGCTGATTCCGGTGGTCCAGCAAATGGTCCGTGTCGACTTGCGTACCGTGGTCCTCGACGTGCCGCCTCAAGACGTGATCACCCGCGATAACGTCTCGGTCAAGGTCAACGCCGTGCTGTACTTCCGGGTGCTCGATCCGCAGAAAGCGATCATCCAGGTCGAGGACTTTCTCATGGCCACCAGCCAACTGGCCCAGACCACGTTGCGGGCAGTGCTCGGTAAACATGAACTCGATGAACTGCTGGCCGAGCGCGAACGGCTGAACATCGACATCCAGCAAGTGCTTGATGCCCAGACAGACGCTTGGGGCATCAAGGTCGCCAACGTCGAGATCAAGCACGTGGACCTCAACGAATCGATGATCCGCGCCATCGCCAAACAGGCCGAGGCCGAGCGGGAGCGCCGGGCTAAAGTCATCCACGCCGAAGGGGAATTGCAGGCCTCGGAAAAACTCATGCAAGCCGCCGAAATGCTCGGCCGTCAACCCGGCGCCATGCAGTTGCGCTACATGCAGACGCTGAGCTCGATTGCCGGGGACAAGAGTTCAACCATTGTCTTCCCGCTACCAATCGAACTGCTCAAGGGCATGGCAGATTTGTCGAAGCCTTGAGCAATCAGCGTTTCAGGGAAACCATTTAAACCTTCGGCCGTCGGTTCAATGCAGCACGAATAAACGCGCATTGGCACCGCCGGCGTGGGCTTCGCCAACGCTCTGCCAGCCTGCGGGTAAGGGCGCGAACTCGTCCGGCACATTCGAGGTGCCGATCAACCACACTCTGCCACTGCCTTTGGGCAAGCCACTAAGGCTGTCAAGATAGATGTCCTGGGTTACCAGTGTGCCGAAACCATAGTCATTCGGTCGGCTAGAAGCACCATTGGCCTGCGGCGGGGTATATAGCAGCGGTTTTGCATCGGTGCGGTTGTAATAGACGTAGCAGAGGTACCAGAGCATATCGCTGGTGACGATCCGGTCGCCGGTCACGAAGTGCTGGTTCACGTAGTCGATCATGACGCTGATCTGATCATTGATATCCACCGTGGCATTGTTCTTCACGCCCACCAGTTCCACGCCGACAAACAGCATCAGCACAGTCAGCGCCAGCACCCGAAACCCTGAATACAGGCGATCAATCGCCAGCGCGACAATCATCGGCAGTCCCAGGGCATAGGCCGTCAGGTAACGCTCGATGAACACCGGCGAGATAAACGACACCCCAAACAGCAGCAGCAACGGCAGCGCCGTGTAGATCACCAGCAGCGCGCTGCCACGAAAGACACTGCGATCCCGTACCAGTGCCACGCCAGCAACAGCCAGTAACGCCAGCGGCAACGCGATAAAAAGTAACGTTGGAACGTCTTCACCGTCGTCCTGGAGCAAAAATGACCAGAGCATCGAAGGTAACGAGCCTAACGTGACAGGCATTTCCCACCCCACGTCGCCATTGGCTTTGAGCTGATCCATGTGCTGAATCAGATCGATCAGACTCGGCACCCACGGCAGGAACAACAGTACGATCGCCATGTTCGCCAACCACCAGACGGGACGCTGAATATGCCGCAGGCGATACCCGGGCTGTACGCGGATCAGCCCCAGATACAACCAGTGGCACAGCACACACAGAGCGGTGAAGTAATGGGTGTAGAGCCCGGCAGTCATCAGCAACGTATACGCCACCAGATAACGCATGCGCCGGGGGTGTCTGATCCAGTAGACCAGAGCAATCGTGGCGCCGATCAACAACAGGCCCAGCAGTGAATACATCCGCACTTCCTGGCTGTAACGCACCGCCGTGGGCAGCAGCGCCAGCAGGAAACCAGCCAGTAACGCGGCACGCCGGGTGGCAAGCAGGTCCACCAGCCAGACGCCGAGCCATACCGTGGCGATCCCGGGCAATGCGCTGAGAAAACGGATCGAAAAAATACCGTCGCCGAACAGCCCGACCCAGCCATGCAACAGCAGGAAATACAGCGGTGGGTGTACGTCATGCGCCGCGTGCGACCAGATTCCGGCCAGGGAATATTGGCTCAGCAGCAGACTGGACCCTTCATCACCCCAGATGGCCGCCGCCGTCAGGTCGTAGAGACGCACCAGCGTGGCCAATGCCAGAATCGGCAACAGCCAGAGCTCCTGTGCCCACCGCATCCAGCGCTGAATAATCGCCCGGACGCCGGGCGCCGCGTGCGGACCATCAGTGCCGTCAAGCGGTGTTTCTCTGCGTGCCTCCATTGCTACCCCTTGCAATTGCCGGTCCAACACCACGGCCATAACCACGAAACTTGTTGGTCACTGTAGGACAGGTGCAGTTCTGTTGTCGATGCTGGCTTTGCGACCCACGTCATCTGCCAGCGGATACACCGACTCCCATCCCCCACCCAACGCTTTGTACAGCCCAACCATGGCCAGCGACACCCCGGTCGAGCTCTCCACCCACTGTTCCTGCGTCGTCAATAACGCGCCTTGCACCTTCAGCACATTGACGAAATCCACCACTCCCTTCGATGTATTGCTGTTGCGCGCCGGGCGACGCACACGTCCCCAGAAATCCGGTTCCGAGGAGGCGGAGAATGCTGCGCCCCACAGGTTGAACGCCGAATCACCGTTGTGCCCAGTGGGAGCGAGCTTGCTCTCCATGGTGTATCAGGAAAACTGATGTCGACTGGTGCACCATCGCGAGCAAGCTCGCTCCTACAAGGGGAGGTGTGTCGGTTCAGCACGGCTGAACCTAGCAGTTCTGATAGTTCTCAACCTCGGCTTGGGCGCGTAAAACTAAAGGCTGGCACTCACTTCGCTCATCACTCGGGAAGGCTTCAACATGTCTCCAACAATTCCTGCTGATCAAGACAACCTGCAACGCACCGTGCTGTTAGCGACCGACAACAAAAACTCGGTACTCGCCGAGGTGGCTGCCGACAACACCAATCCTTTGGCTTATTCCGCTTACGGCCATCAGTCCGCGCGGCATGAAGTCAATACGCATCTAGGTTTCAATGGCGAGCTGCACGAGGCACAAACCAGCTGGTATTTGCTGGGTAACGGCTACCGTGCTTACAACCCGCGATTGATGCGGTTTCATAGCCCGGATAGTTTGAGCCCGTTTGGGGCCGGGGGATTGAACGCATATATGTATTGCGGCGGCGAACCGGTGATGAACAAGGATCCAACCGGACGGGTGTTCTTTGCCCAGGCTTTTAACAACGTCATGACTACAGTGAGTAACGCTACGAACAACTTCAGAGTACTGCGAGCATCGGGTATTGGCCCTCTGGACGCACTCAAAGGTGTCATGCGCCAGCCGTTATCCCTCTCAGGAGCCAACCCTGGCCATGCTGGACTTGTGGGGGGCATGGCGCGGCCTGCCGGACAAATACCGGTGAATCCGAAAGGCGGTCCGATTAGCAACATGAACCACTGGGATCTTTTGGAGGCAAAGAGTCAACCGGGTTATTCGGGAAGTTCAACCCCGACTTCTTCGGACTCCGCGTCCATCTGGGGCTCATCCGGTGGTGGATCCATGTGGGCCCGTATAGCCGCTAGAGATCAAGCAACACGGAATACCTCTTCGCCGTACTCTAGCTCACCCTCCTTGAAGAGACTCCAAGAAAGGTCAGATGCACATCCAAGGAATACCAACAACATTACGAGCAGTAGTAATACCTCTACTGGAGCCCCTTCTAGCTATTCGTCGGGGAGCCATAACAACCCATCACCCCCGCAACGAATCCAATCCTCATCAAGCCCATATCCAACAACTCCCCCAAACATCGATACCAGCAATAAGAGCGTCAGACAGAAGAAATAAACTGACTCCCGCCCAAGCGTTGTGTGGTCAATTACCGCATCCTGATAATTACCCAACTCCTCGGCGATCAGCGTGCGTCGGGCGAAGGCCCAGCCGATTTTCAACATCATTGGCGAATAACCATTTGGCTGATTTCGCCTATGCTGCTGACAGATATCGCGGCGCCAATTTCGAGGGAAGCTCAATGTTCTACGTGCAACGCAACACAGAAGGCCAGCTGATGCGCGTGGAAGCTGAGGCCTATGCCGACGCCACCGAAACCCTGCCGGCCGATCACCCCGATCTACAGGCCTGGTTCGCCAGCGAAGTCATGGCGACCAGCCTCAAACAGCTTAAGCAACTCAAACAGAGCGACCTGGAAATGATCCGGGTACTCGACGACTTGATCCAGGTGCTGATCGGTAAAGGCGTGATTATGGTCACCGACCTGCCGGCCGCCGCCCAAGCCAAACTCATGGACCGGAGCCAGGCGCGTGAGGCGTTGGGCGGGTTGAGTTATTTGATCGATGATGACGAGGATGGGTTGATCTGACCCCCTTCCGTTGCCTGCATTGACGCCTTCGCGAGCAGGCTCGCTCCCACAGGTTAAAGGTGATCCTGTGGGAGCCTTGCTCGCGAAGGCGATCTTCAGCTAACCACAGGTTTATTCTTGAACAGAAATTCCATCAGCTCCGGCGATTCAAGGTGATCCAGTGCCCGCTCCACCAACAAATGAACTCCGTCAGCCATTCGACTGAGTGCCAGCGCGACGGATCGGCGTGAGCCTTCCACATCGTCGGCCAGGTCGGCAGCGATGGCGCTGATGGAGAGCAGGTCTTCGGAGGCGTTGGCCAGCAGGGCTTCGATGTTGATGTCGGGGGCGACGGTGAAGAGTTGGCCTTTGCGGGGCTCGGACTGATGGGATTCTGAAGAATTTACTTCCGATTTGAACATTGGAGTTACTCCTAAACAGTTAGCCAGGAGCCGGAGCACACAGCGATCAAACCAACATCGCTAAAGTGGCTAGGGCTTGTTTCGCCCTAAATAGATTTGTCGGATTTGCACGTCCGTGTCACCGGTTATTCAGTGACAAATCCAGACTAGCCATGGACCTGACCTCGAACAAGTTCACCAACACCGCTACAACTTGAAGGAAATCTCCGACGGTGTTGTCTCCACTCAGATCGTTCCCACGCCGGTTTCGGTGTTGTCTGTTCTGGCGCTTTCGCGAGCAGGCTCGCACAGTTGGTCGGGTACGACACAGAACCCATGTGGGAGCGAGCCTGCTCGCGAAGGCGGTCTGACTGGCGCCAAATAATCAAAGGCCTACCCCCAAGGCTTGGGCTCACCAATCAACCGCCCCTGAACGCCATACACCCCCATCTCGCGAATCACCGACAGCTCGCCCTCGGTCTCGACCCGCTCGGCAATCAATGGCAAGTCGATGCTGTGGGCCGCGCGCTGAATCGCCTCGATGAACAAGCGCTTGTCGCTCTCTTGATCGATCGTGCGGATGTAGCTGCCGTCGACCTTCAGGTACGCCAACCCAAGCCGCGCCAGGTTGCCGATCATGCTGAATCGCCCGCCAAAGTGCTGCAGCCCCAGGGAGAATCCAAGTTCACGCAACCGTCGCGTCAGCGCTTCCAGCCCCCCTTGCTCCGGCAGTTGTTCCTCGCCGATTTCCAGGGTCAGTCGCGGCCCCAGATTGGAATGAGAACGCAGAATCTCGAAAATTTTATCCAGCACCTGCGGGTCCGCCAACGTCGCCGAAGACAGGTTCAGTGCCAGCGACTCTTCGTGGTTGGTCATCTGCTCGAACACCAACTCCAGCATCAGACGGTCCAGCCGGGCAGCCCAACCAAAACGCTCCAGCCAGGGCAGGAAGCGCCCGGCGGAAATACTCTGGCCCTCGTCGTCAATCAAACGCGAAAGCACTTTGTAATGCAGCACCAGTTGCGTGTCCTGGCTGGCCACCACCGGCTGGAAATACAACTCGAAACGCCGCTGACTCAGCGCCTGATCCAGTAAGCGATGCCAGCCATGAGGGTCATCGCCGACACGCGCCGATGTGCTGTGATCCAGGCAGACCCAACTCGAATCGCCCTGGCCTTCGGCCTGCGCGAGCGCCTGATCCGCCAGGCCGAGCAGTGCTTGCGGTGAGTCGCCGTGAATGAACGGCGCCAGTCCGATTGACGCTACCGAGGCCATATCGGTGGCACCCGTCGTATGCAGGCTGGCCAGGGCACTGTCGAGATTCTGCGCCAGTTGCAGCGCTTCTTCGCGCACCAGTCCCGGGGCCAGTACGGCAAATTCTCCACCACGAATCCGCGTGACGAGGTTTAGCGTCTCCGGATACTTGGCGCACTCACGGGACAGTTGTTCGCCCACCGCTTTGATTAATTCATCCGTGTGTTGACCGCCGCGACGCTGATTCTGCCCGGCCAGATCCTTGATCCGCAGCAGCAGCAGGTAACCCGAGCTGGCCTGTTCGGGATTACTCACTCGCGCATTCAGCTGCATCTCGAAATAGCGCCGGTTGGCCAACCCGGTCAAGGCGTCCTGGTAGGACTCGACACGCAGTTTTTCACTGCGTTCGGCCTGCTCCTGAAACAGCGCTTTAAGCTTCTCGACCATCTGGTTCATGGCCTGCACCACGCGGCGCAATTCCGGGGTGCGCGGCAGGTCTGGCAGGCTGAGGAATTCCCGACGGGCGATGGCGTGGGATTGCTGGACCATGTAGTCCAGCGGTTTCAATTGCCGGCGCAGCAACAGCGCACCCAGTGCCGCGCTCACTGCGCCACAGAGCAGCAACCAGCCCAGGCTGCCCAACGCACTCTGCCAAAGCTTGGCTAACGCGAACATCGGGTGGCTGACCACCTCCACCCGCGCGGCCTGTTCCCAGCCACGGCTGACGATCGCATCGCCGCCTGCCGGTTCGAGGCCAATCAGTTTGACGAACCAGTCCGGCACATTGTTCACCGCAGGGATACCGCTACGCTCGACCAGCGTCTTGTCGTTCGACAGGTCAACCACCCGGATGCTCGCGTAATAACCGCTGTCGAAAATCGAACTGACCAGCAACTCAACCATCGCCGGATCGTCGATGTTCGGCGTCAAGGACAGCGCCAACGCGGTCGCCGCGTCCTGGGCGTGAGAGCGCAACTGGTTGACGTACTGGGTACGCGAGCTCTCCAGGCTGACCATGAAGCTGCCGGTGAAGGCGACGACCAGGAACAGACAGATAGCGATCAATAGCTGTTTGAACAAAGACATCTAAGCGCGTGCTCCTAATTAGTCGTCTCGACCGGAAATCCTTCGGCCTGCATCTTCTTCAACACATCCTGCCAACGGGACAGCCGTTTGGTGTCCCCAACCTTCTTGTTGCCCTTGGCACCCGGTAACCACAACCCTTCGGCATTAAAAGAATACACCGGCAATAAATCGGCCCGTTGGCTGGCGGGTTTGATGGCATCGATCAGGCTGTCGAGCACCAAAGGCATCGCCTCCGGGCTTGAGTAATAGGTCAGCACCATATGTGCGCGGTTCAAGCGCAACGCCTTTACATAAGTAATGCGCAACTTGTCACTGGGCACGCCGAGATGACGCAAACTGAAATACTTGGCGATGGCGTAATCTTCGCAGTCACCGGCGCCCTTCCACAGGGCCTCGATCGGGGTTTCCCAGTAATCGACCTCATGCCACAGGTCGATATCTTCTTCGTAGCGCATCTGTTTGTTGAAGAATTGGTTGACCACCTCGAGCTGCTGCAGCTCGCTGACTTGCTTTTGAGTTGCTAAAAGATGTTGCCAGGCATCAATACGCTGCTGCCCTTCGCCCAATGGCCCGTACAATGCCTGCGCTCGACGGCTGATCAGGGAAAAATCCCAGTCGGCATGCAGCCCGCCCAGCATGACCCCGGCCAGCAGCAATGCGCAGCCTAACCAGCGAAAAGTCCGACGGATCGCGAAACGTACCGCCAATGCGTGGCACCCAGGTAGGCAAGTGGAAGTCGGTTGATGGTGGAGGTTAGCCCGTTAAAAGACAATGGCAGGGTGAGATCACTTGCGGCGCGCTAGACTTTGTATGTCGGGGGTCATAAAAATATCGCCGCCTTTTAAGGCGGCGATATCTTGGCCGTTTGACAACCTGTCAGGCAGTCACTAGTGTCCCCTTGGATCCAAATTTATCTCAGTCAAACAGGGTGCGTTGTTGTGACACAGAAGCCCAATCCTCTGAACAGCATTAAGGTCAACGGGCCGATTCCCGCTCATCTGGCACGCTCGGTGATTGAAGAAACCCTGCGTTCGGCGATTCTCGACGGGCGTATTCCCTGCGGTACGGCCCTGCGTCAGCAAGATTTGGCCGACCTGTTCGGCGTCAGCCGCATGCCGGTACGCGAAGCGCTGCGCCAACTCGAAGCGCAAGCGTTGCTCAACGTGGTCGCGCATAAAGGCGCAGTGGTCGCACCATTGGTCCAGGGCGATGCTGTAGAAACCTACGCGCTACGGATCCTGCTGGAATCGGAAGCCTTGCGCTTGTCGATTCCATTGCTCGAAATTGCAGATCTGGAACAGGCTGCCCGCTATATCGATGAGTTGGAAACAGAAAAAAACTACACGGAAATTGGCCGACTCAATCGCTTGTTCCACATGTCGCTGTACTGCAAAGCACCGAACCAGCGGCTATTGAGGTTAGTGGAAGACGGGTTGAACGAAGAGGAGCGCTTCCTGCGTTTCAACCTGGAAGCCATGGGCCTGGGCAAACTGTCCCAGGAAGATCACCGTGCACTGCTGCAGGCTGTCGAAAACCGGGACATCGAGGGCTCGGTGAAGCTGCTCGCACACCACCTCAACCGCGGAGTCGAGGTCATCACCCGCTACCTCAACAGCCCTCAAGCGCTGAATAAAAAAAACTCGAAGTAAATCGCAATAGCAGCCTGAACGGGCAGGTTGCACTGCTCGTCTTGATTTGTCACAACTCGCCCTGCTCCAAAGCCTCCTCGAACCCATAATTTCACCGACTGCATGATGCCTCGGTGATAGCGGCTGCCTTGAATTACGCTCACTCTAGGGTGCCAACGAATTATGAACGGGTGACGCACCGCGCGAGCGAGCGAGCAGTCCCCGCATCAAGAACCTACGGAAGGAGCCTTGCCACGGGAAAGGAAGAATCGGCGTCGTTCCCGGCCAACTTCTACCCCCTCAAATCACCTCAACGATTTCAATTAGAAAGTTGCTTCGAGTGAGGCATTCACTCTTTATTTTAATTCTGACTTATATAAGCCGGAAGGAGCAACTACGCCAAAATAAAACTTATATAAAAAGTCTTATTGAAACTTGTCACGCTTTAAAAAGCTAAACTTTAAAATAATATAAAAATAACTTGTCGCGGTCTTTATTCGTGTATTAGTTTTTCTCCGCAGCCAATGAACACTGGCGACCAAGCCAGCATTAAATGACTTGGAAACAACTTACACAGATCAATTCGTTTGAGGCACTCGTTCGCCAAAAGAAACGTTTAACTCGCAGTTACTTATTGATCACCCCTCATTCCAGAGAACTTATAGGCTCTCCCATGACACCGACTAAAGACCGCCTGAATCAGAAAAAAGCAGAACTTAGCGCACATCCGATTTTCTCTGAAATCCATTCGTTGCCGATCCTCCAACGTTTCATGGAAACCCATGTATTTGCGGTGTGGGATTTCATGTCGCTGACCAAGCGCCTGCAACAGGAACTGACCTGCGTGCAACTGCCATGGCTGCCGCCGCGGGATCCCCAGGCGGCGCGGTTGATCAATGAGATTGTGTTGGGTGAAGAGTCTGATGACCGTCCGGCGCAAGGTCACTACAGCCATTTCGAGTTGTACCTGGATGCAATGCGCGAAGTCGGGGCAAGCACCGCCGCCGTCGAACGCTTCGTGGCCCTGCAACAAGAAGGCGTGAGCTACGACGTGGCACTGCAGAGCGTGGACGTCGACCCGGCGGCCGCGCGGTTCGTTCGTCATACCTTGCACACTGCATTGCACGCGCCCGGCCACAGCGTGGCAGCGGCGTTTCTACATGGTCGCGAGAGCGTCATCCCACAGATGTTCCAGCGTATTCTCGACGACTGGGGCATTGGCATCGAGCAGGCGCCGACGTTTCGTTACTACCTCGAGCGACACATCGAAGTCGACTCCGAAGACCACGGCCCGGCCGCCGAAAAACTCCTCGCACGGCTGGTCGATGGCGATCCACAACGTGAAGTGGACGTCTACGCCAGCGCCATCGCCGCCGTCGAAAGTCGCATCGCCCTGTGGGACGGTCTGCGCCTGAGCATGAACGAGCCGGCTGCGGAGGTGAACGCATGAACGCCGCCGACTACCAATCCTTCGCCGACGCCTGGGAAAGCCGCGCGACCATCCGCACCCGCCCGCGCCGCGTGCTGGAGAACGACCACAAACTGATTTATCCATTGAGCCGACAACCGTTGGTGCTCAGCGAAACCTTCCTGCGCGAATGCCCGGAACAACGCGACTTTGCCCTGGTGCAGACGCTCTACAAATTCATTAACGACGTGGTGATTTTCGAAACCGAGATCGTCGACAAGACCGCCCGCAGCATCGCGAAAAACCGCTTTGCCGTGGCCTTCCCGTTCGCCTGTCGATACGACGCGATGACCGTGGTGGTGGACGAGGATTATCACGCGCTGGTCGCTATGGACTTCATGCAGCAAACCGTCGCCATGACGGGGATCACGCCCATCGAATTACCGGATGAGATCGAACTGAGCCGAGCGATTCCAGCTGCCGTGGCACTGGCACCGGAACACCTGCGCAGTGCCGTGGAATTGATCTGCGTGGCCATCGCAGAGAACACCGTGACCGGCGACGTCGCGGCGTTCGCCAAGGACGACACGGTCAAGCAGTCGATCAAGGGTTTGATGGCTGACCACTTGCTGGACGAGGGCCGTCACTCCGGGTTCTGGTCGCGGATGGTACGCATCTATTGGCACACCGCGAGTGAAGCCGACCGCCAGTGCATCGCGCACATCTTGCCGGTGTTCATCGGCCATTACTTGACCAACGAGATCCAGAAGTCCTTCGACTTCCGGCTGATCGAGTCCCTGCACATCAGCGAGACGGCGCGCAGCGCACTCAAGCGTGAAGTGTCGGGGCTGGCGTTCCCGATCAACCGACATCACCCATTGGTGGCCAACATCGTGCGGTTTTTCCGTAGCAGTTCACTGCTCGATTCGCCGTGCGTGCAAAGCGCCTTGAGCGACTACCTGGTTTAACGAGGAGCACATCATGAGACGTCTCGATATTCTGCTCATTGGGCAAAGCCCGGCCCTGACCGACCTGGCACTGGAACTCGAACAGCACGGTCATTCACTGGTGCACCTGACGAGCGTCGACCAACTGCCGTCGGGCCCTGCGGATTTGCTGATTGACGACGCTACCCTGCCATTCCGGGACTTCGGCCTCGCACCTCAACTGACGCTAAAGCTGGGTATAGGAACATCGGCTACTGCAGTCCTGCCGTCGCTGGACCTGTTGTGCCTGCTCGGTTCAACGCTGCTCACTCGTGTGCCCATTGGCGACGAACCTTCGGGCAACGGCCAGGCACTGCGCTTGCGGGCAGTAGGGGAACTGGTAGACCACGTCGCGCTGCTGGTCAGTCGCTTCTCACGGGATGGCGAGTACTTTCAGCTTTCTGAGCCGATCCCCTCTATTGCTTTCGAACGCGTGGAGAGTCTCCTGTTTCTGGAGAGCCTGGCATTCGTCCATCGACTCAACACAACGACTGAACCCAAACTGCTGCACCTCGCGCTAACGCCGATGATCGAGCGGCTTGAGCAGCGCCTTATCCAATCAGCTGAACGCCCGGCACTGAACATCGCTGGCACATCCCTGAGCTATCGTGAACTGCACGCCCACAGCCGTGCCATTGAGCAGCGATTGCAGCCTTTGCTCAACCAGCACGAAGGGCCGTTGGTGGTCGGGATTTGTTTGCCGAAATGCAGCGCGCTGTACGCAGGCATTCTGGCGATTCTCGGTAGCGGTGCGGTGTACCTGCCGCTGGAGCCGAGCCATCCACTGCAACGTCAGCAATACATTTTGGCGAATGCCGGGGCAGTGTTGTTGCTGCATGACGGCCAGCATCCGCTCGCTGACGAAATACCCGGGCTGGATATCAGCAGCATCGACTTTGATGACCTGGATCTCGATCAACCGCTGATGCGTCAGAGGCCTGATCTCGAGGCACCGTGCATGGCGCTCTATACCTCGGGAACCACCGGCCATCCCAAAGGCGTTTTGCTCAGCCAGGCCAACCTTGCGCACTTCACCGTCTGGTATGCCGACTATGTGCAGCTGACGGAACAGAGTCGGGTGTTGCAGTTTTCATCGTTGAGTTTCGACTCGTCGCTGATCGATATTTTCCCGACTTTGCTGCAGGGTGCCGAACTGATCGTACCCGGCGAGGATCAGCGTCGCGATCCACTGCAATTGGTCGACCTGATCCGCCATCGACAACTCAGTCATGCCTTTTTGCCGCCGGCCTTGCTGAGCATTCTGCCGCTGGATCAATTGCAGTGCCTGGATCATGTGATGACTGGTGGCGATGTGTGCGAACCCTATGTCATCCAGCAGCTGACCCGTCAGGGCAGGTTCTACAACCTCTATGGCCCCACCGAAGCCACGGTGCTGATTACCGCGCGGCGTCTGCAAGCCGGCGATAGCAATCGAACCCTTGGCGCGCCGATCGCCAACAGCCAGGTGCTGATTCTCGATGAGGATTTTCAACCAGTGGCCGAACAAACTGTCGGCGAGTTGTACATCGTCGGCCCTGGCGTATGCCTGGGTTATCTGAACAACCCGCAACAGACCGCCGAACGTTATTTAAACCTGAGCTTGCCGAATGGTCATAGCCTGCGCGCCTACCGCACAGGCGACATGGCGAAGTGGACCACCGACGGTATCGAACTCTGCGGACGACGCGACAACCAGGTGAAGATCCGTGGCTTTCGGGTCGAGCCGGAGGAGATTGAGGGCTGCCTGCGCGACAGCCAGTTGTACCGTCAGGTGGCGGTGGTCATCGACAGCCATCGACGGATTCTGGCCTTCCTTGCGCAACCGCAGGAAGACCAATCCGGTGGCGCTCGCGATGCGTTGAAAGCCCACTCGCTGCAGTTCTTGCCGGACTACATGCAACCCGTGGCCTGGACCGAACTGACGAGCATGCCGTTCGCCAGCAACGGCAAGGTCGACCGTAAAGCGCTGTTGGGACTCCCCGTCAGCGTTACTGAAAACAACCCGCGACGCCTGCCCGCCAGTGCCGATGAAGCGCTGTTGCTGGAGATTTGGGCTGAGCTGTTGGAATTACCGGCCAGCGATATTTCAACCGATGAAAGCTTCTTCAATCTGGGCGGCCACTCAATCCTGCTGTCGCGCATGCTGTTGCGTTTGCGTGAAGAGTTCGGGCGCAGCATCTCGATCAATCGCTTCATCGAACTGCCGACCATCACCAAGTTGGCGACCCTGGTTCGCGGCTCCGGCACCGAAGCAGTATTGAGTGAACAGGCCATGGCCGACGCCTTCCGCGAACTGGATGTGCAGCCGCTGCCGGTCAGCCGGATGGGTGATGTGCACAAAGTGATCGTCACCGGCGCCAACAGTTTTGTCGGTCTCCACATCGTCGAGGCGCTACTCGCCTGGGGCGCCAGCGAAGTCGCCTGCCTGGTGCGCGACGGCGGCGGGCAATCAGCGGCGCAACGCTTTACTCAGGCAGTGCGAGAGAACCGTCTGGAACACCTGGACCTCAGCCGCGTGCAGGTTTACGCGGCGGACATTACGCGGCCCGGACTGGGGCTCGCCAATGAGGTTTACGAACGACTGGATCGTGAGTTCGGCGCGCTGGTGCACAACGCCGCCAACGTCAATCACGTCCTCGATTACGAGTCATTGGCACGGGACAACGTCGAACCGATTTTCGAGTGCCTGCGTCTGTGTGAAGGGCGCAGCAAAAAAATCTTCAACTTCGTCTCAACGCTCTCGGCCTCCAGCACGATTTCCGCCGAGGGGCGGGTGCTGGAACTCCCCGCCGCGCAGACCCCGCCGATCTATATCAAGAACGGCTACAACCTGTCCAAGTGGGTCGGTGAGCGAATCCTCGAACGGGCTCGCGAACGCGGCGTGCGGGTCAATCTGTATCGACCCGGCAACATCAGCTTCAACAGCCTCACCGGCGTCTGCCAGCCGCACAAAAATCGCTTGATGCTGATGCTAAAAGGTTCGATCCAGCTCGGACAGGTGCCGGAGTTTGCACTGAACTTCGACCTGATGCCGGTGGACTTTCTCGCCCGCTTCATCGCCTTTCACGCCAGCCGCTATCAGGCCGAAAAAGCAGTGTTCAACCTGCACAACCCAGAACCTCTGAGTTGGGATGACTACGTGTCGTCATTCCGAGAGGCCGGTCGGGAGTTTTCCATGGTCAGCGTTACCGACTGGCAGCAGCAACTGGGGCGGGTCGACACCGATAACGCCCTGTTCGGCGTACTCGGCTTCTACCTCAACGGCTTCGAAGAAGACATCGGCGACATCTCGATGATCGGCCACGACAACGCCCAGGCCGGGGTCCGGCAGATGGGTGCGCGGTACCCGGAAAAATCTCCGGCACTGCTGCGTCGCGGCTGCGACTACCTCAAAGAAATCAATTTCATCTGATTCCCCTACACCAACAATGGAGCAAGACCATGACTACTCTGCAACCCGATACTTTGATCAGAAATCCACAAGGCTGCCATGTGGCGTCCTCGGTGGAAGTGCCGGCTGACGCCGCGCAGGTCTGGGCCGTGGTCGGCAACTTTGCCGGCTTCGATCAATTCATTCCAGCGCTGTCACACATCGAGATGACCGGTGAAGGCGTGTCTTCCCTGCGCAAGAAGTTCTTCAAGGATGGCAACCTGGTGGTCGAACAAATGAACTCCCGGGATGACCAGGCACGGAACATGACCTGGACCACAATCTACAACACCTTGGGTGTAGCCCATTTGTGGGCCGCGATGAGTGTTGAACCGGTGACTGCCGGCAAATCCCGAGCGACCTGGACCATCATCGCAGAACCCGCACAGAGCAGCGTGGAGGCACTGTCAGGGTTCAAGGACTTTGTTCAGGGTTTTGCCGATGATGCGATGAACAATGTGCTGAAACTATTTACGCAAGCCACAGCGAGCCACCAGCTCTAATCACTCGCCGCTCCGCCAAAGCCAGCCCTTGAGTTCATGGGCTGGCTTTTTCGTGACCACGGTTCTTGATAGCCCTAGAACGACAAAACCCCTGTCTGCGTTAGCAGACAGGGGTTTCGGAGTTCAATCTTGACGATGACCTACTCTCACATGGGGAAACCCCACACTACCATCGGCGATGCATCGTTTCACTGCTGAGTTCGGGATGGAATCAGGTGGTTCCAATGCTCTATGGTCGTCAAGAAATTCTGTGACCAGCCCGTTACAGCAGTAACGTACCAGCAAAATGGGTGACTTCTACTTAAAACAAAACCCCTACCTGCATACGCAGATAGGGGTTTCGGAATTTAAT
>NZ_CATKPT010000034.1:0-49226 GCF_949768125.1 Pseudomonas sp. IT-P253
AGCTATTTATCATTCAACATTGATGTCGAATGACGCGCCGCCTTCGCGAGCAGGCTCGCTCCCACAGGTTTCTGTACTTTGATCAGCAGGTCAGGCGCTTCTGGAAAAAGAAGCGCTTGTGGCCCGGCGGGTAGTCAACGATCTGGCCTAACTCGCTGTAGCCCAGCTTTTTGTAAAACCCAGGCGCCTGAAAGTCGAAGGTGTCGAGCCAGATCCCGATGCATTCCTTCTCCCGGGCCAGCGCTTCGGCCATCTGCATCAATTTCGAGCCCATGCCCTGGCCCCGGGCCTGTTCCGGCACCGACAGCAATTCGACGTATAGCCATTGATAAAAAATGCGGCCATACAGACCGCCGAGAATCTCGTCGTGTTCGTCGCGGACCAGCAAGGCAATCGGCTCTGAGACGGAGACACCCGCCTTTGAGGCGTTATAAGCGCGCAACGGCAGGAGGATCGCCTGCTCCTCTTCATCCGTGGGGTTTTGCGATCGTTCGATTCGCAGGTTCATCAACTAAATCCTTATGGTTATGAGGGAACTGCAGACCAAGCCTATCGCGGCCAGCGGTCATTGTTCCAGTCCCTCTGGCGGAACCGCCGCTCACGCGCGGATGTCTAGCCTAAACAGCGTCATTCCAGAACGCAGCCGATGAGGGCCACATTCCTTGAACATTTTTGAAGCACTGCGCGAAAGCCATGACCGTCAACGCTCCTACGCCGACGCGCTGATCCAGACCAGCGGCGATAACCCGGAACGGGTCGAGGCTTACAAACAACTCAAGTCCGAACTCCAGGCTCACGAAACCGCCGAAGAACGGCATTTCTACATCCCGCCGATGGCGTTCGATAACGGCGTCGACCTAAGCCGCCAAGCAGAAAGAGACGCTCGCCGGGCAATATGTGAAGGAGTATCAGGCTCAGCTTTCTTGAGCGGGTTTTTCGCTTACTATTCGGGCCTTCCGACGAAATAAGGACGCGTTGTTATGTCGAACACAGCCGAGCGGGTCAACATCATCGAGTCTCAGGTGTTGTCCCACGACTGGTACTTGCTCAAGAAATTCACCTTTGATTACCTGCGCAACAACGGCGAATGGCAGCGTCAGACCCGTGAGGTCTACGACCGTGGCAACGGCGCGGCGATTTTGCTGTACAACCGGGAAAAGAAAACCGTCGTCCTGACCCGGCAATTCAGAATGCCGGTGTTCGTCAACGGCCACGACGGTTTACTGATCGAAGTGGCGGCGGGGCTGCTCGAGGGCGCCGCGCCTGAAGAGCGCATTCGCGGTGAAGCGGAGGAAGAGACGGGTTACCGTGTGCACCACGTGCAGAAGGTATTCGAGGCCTACATGAGCCCTGGTTCGGTGACCGAAAAGCTGCACTTTTTTATTGCCGAATACGACGCCACTTCGAAGGTCAGCGAAGGCGGTGGGCTGGAGGAAGAAACAGAAGAGCTGGAAGTGCTGGAGTGGACGTTCGAGGAAGCGCTTGAAGCGTTTTATCGCGGGGAAATCTGCGATGCGAAGACCATCATGTTGCTGCAGTACGCGGCGATGAAAAACATCTTCGCCTGAATCCGATCTTTGTAGGAGCGAGCTTGCTCGCGATGGTGTGTCAGTCGACATCAATGTAGCTGATGCACCATCGCGAGCAAGCTCGCTCCTACAAAGATCAAAAGCCGTCGAGGCGTGCAGTTCCACCCCATTGCCCGCCTTCAAGCGTTAGCAACAACGCTTTCGCCTCAAGCCCCCCGGCAAACCCCGTCAACTTCCCCGACGCGCCAATCACCCGATGACACGGCGCAACAATCGAAATCGGATTTTTGCCATTCGCCGCGCCCACTGCCCGGACCGCTCCGGGGTTGCCGATTTGTTCGGCAATCTGGCTATAACTGCGGGTCTCGCCAAACGGAATCGTCAACAGCGCCGCCCAGACCTTTTTCTGAAAATCCGTCCCGGCAAAGTCCAGTTCCAGTTCAAAACATTTGCGGGTTCCAGCGAAGTATTCCTTCAATTGTTGTGCCGCGCGCAAGAGGATCGGATTGTCCGCGGCCTCGCTCATGGGGCCAAGCCGTACCCGGTTCAGTTTGTCGTTTTCCCAGAGGATGGCGACCAGTCTCGAGCCATTCGCTACCAGCTTTAGCTCGCCCACCGGGGAGGCGAGGAAGGTGTAGGTGAAGGACATGCCGGCGGGCTCCGCAGAAGTACTGAATGGGGCAAGCATACTGCCTCGACGGGGAGGCGCAATACGCAATCCGAGCCATACTTGCCTGTGCTCTTGAACCGTCCCCTCTGTTTTTGTACAGAGCCTAAAAACAAAAAGAGACCGACTCATGAAGTTTGAACCTTTTGCCAAAACCCTGATTGCGACCACATTGGCGCTCAGCTGTCTCAGCACATACGCGGCCTCCGTGGCCCCGGTCGCGGCCGAAAACGGCATGGTGGTCACCGCCCAGCATCTGGCCAGCCACGTCGGCGTGGACGTGCTCAAGAACGGTGGCAACGCCGTCGATGCCGCCGTCGCGGTGGCTTATGCGCTGGCGGTGGTGTACCCCGCGGCGGGCAACCTGGGTGGCGGTGGTTTCATGACCATTCAGTTGGCGGATGGGCGCAAGACCTTCCTCGACTTCCGCGAAAAAGCGCCGCTGGCCGCGACCGCAAACATGTACCTCGACAAGGCGGGCAATGTCGTTCCAGACCTGAGTACGCGCGGCTACCTGGCCGTCGGTGTACCGGGCACTGTGTCAGGCATGGAACTGGCGCTGTCGAAATACGGCACTAAACCTCGCAAAGAGGTGATCGCCCCGGCCATCAAGCTCGCCGAAGAAGGCTTTGTGCTGGAACAAGGCGATGTGGATTTGCTGGATTACGCCACCGACGTGTTCAAGAAAGACATCAAGGATTCCGGCGCGATCTTCCTGAGCAACGGCGAGCCGATGCAGGTCGGCCAGAAACTGGTGCAAAAGGACCTGGGCAAAACCCTGCGGGAAATCTCCGAGAAGGGCGCCGATGGTTTCTATAAAGGCTGGGTCGCCGACGCCATCGTCACCTCCAGCCAGGC
Organism: Pseudomonas sp. IT-P253; assembly: GCF_949768125.1. Lineage (NCBI taxonomy): Bacteria > Pseudomonadati > Pseudomonadota > Gammaproteobacteria > Pseudomonadales > Pseudomonadaceae > Pseudomonas > Pseudomonas sp. IT-P253. Next base: position 3,055 of record NZ_CATKPT010000034.1, read on the forward strand.
TAACAAGGGCATCATCACCCAGGCTGACCTCGACAAATACAAGACTCGCGAACTGGCCCCGATCGAGTGCGATTACCGCGGCTACCACGTAGTCTCGGCACCACCGCCAAGCTCCGGTGGGGTGGTGATCTGCGAGATCATGAATATCCTCGACGGCTACCCGATGAAAGACCTGGGTTACCACTCGGCCCAAGGTATGCACTACCAGATCGAAGCCATGCGCCACGCTTATGTGGACCGCAACAGTTACCTTGGCGACCCGGACTTCGTGAAAAATCCGATCGCCCACCTGCTGGACAAAAACTACGCCACCAAACTGCGCGCCGCTATCCAACCGCAAAAGGCTGGCGTGTCCAGCGAGATCAAACCCGGCGTAGCGCCGCATGAGGGCAGCAACACCACCCACTTCTCCATTGTCGACAAATGGGGGAATGCGGTGTCGATGACCTACACCCTCAACGACTGGTTCGGCGCTGGCGTCATGGCCAGCAAAACCGGGGTCATCCTCAACGATGAAATGGACGACTTCACCTCGAAAGTCGGCGTACCGAACATGTACGGCCTGGTGCAAGGCGAGGCCAATGCCATCGCTCCCGGCAAGGCACCGCTGTCGTCCATGAGTCCGACCATTGTCACCAAGGACGGTAAAGTCGTGATGGTTGTCGGCACCCCCGGCGGCAGTCGCATCATCACCGCTACCTTGCTGACCATGCTCAACGTGATCGACTACGGGATGAACATCCAGGAAGCGGTCGATGCGCCGCGTTTCCACCAGCAATGGTTGCCGGAAACCACCAACCTGGAAACGTTCACCACCAGTCCGGATACGGTGAAAATCCTCGAAAGCTGGGGCCACAAGTTTACAGGTCCTCAAGACGCCAACCATGTCGCGGCGATTCTCGTCGGAGCACCTTCGCTGGAAGGCAAACCGGTGGGCAAGAACCGTTTCTATGGAGCGAACGACCCACGTCGCAATACCGGGTTGTCACTCGGTTATTGAGGCAGCTCCGGGGCTATCCGAACTCTTCAGGGTGGCCCCGATCCTGTAGCAGCTGCCGAGCTTGCGAGGCTGCGTTCGGCTGCGAAGCAGTCGTGAATTCAGACCCTGTGGCCCTTCAGGAAAACCGCAGGCACAGGATTGACGACTGCTTCGCAGCCGAACGCAGCCTCGCAGGCTCGGCAGCTGCTACATTTTACAAAGGGGGGGATTCGAAATCCGCCTCGGATCCACAGACCTATCAAGGAAGGAACCATGACTACCGCACTGCTGATCATCGATGTCCAACAAGGTTTGTGCGCTGGCAAGTACGAATGCTTTGATATCCAGCGAGTCATCGAGAACATCAATGGCCTGAGCTCCAGGGCCCGCGAAGCCTGCGTTCCGGTGATCTTTATCCAGCACGAGGAGGACGAACTGCTGAAGCACGGGTCCGAAGACTGGCAACTGGCCGACGGCCTGGAAACGTCACCTCAAGACTTGCGCGTGCGCAAAACCACCCCGGATTCGTTCTACCAGACCAACCTGCAAAAGCTGTTACTCAAGGAAGAGGTCGAACGCCTGATCATCTGTGGCCTGCAAACCGACTATTGCGTTAACGCTACCGTGCGCCAGGCGCGCGAACTGGGGTACGACGTGGCACTTGCGGCTGACGCGCACTCCACCGTCGATAACGGCAACCTCACCGCTGAAGACATCATTGCCGAGCACAACAAGGATTTGGCGCACCTGACCGGTTCCGTATCACGAATTGACGTATTGCCCTGCAAAAAAATCGACCTCTGAAATCACCGCCATCCCCTGTGGCGAGCAAGCTTGCTCGCGCTGGGCTAGCAGCAGTCCCCAGGTCCGGCACCACCCCCGAGCCAGTCGCTTGCGCCTTTACGCGCTTCCAAAAACATCAATCAATTCAGTCAGGAAAGCGCTCACCAGATCCCTCTGGCGCGCCGAATGCCTGACGGCCGCATGAAAGCCGACCTCATAGCGCAACCGTTCAGGGTTGAGTGGGTGCAATCGCCCAAGCTGCTCATGCTTCGCCGCATAGTGCTGCGGCAAAAAGCCCAGATGCTGGCCCGACAAAATGAGCAGGGCGGCACCGTCCATGCTGTCGGTCAGTACCGTCAAGCGCTCGATGGACGCGGGGGCGGGCATTTCCGGCAGGGGGTGGCTGGGCCATACCCAATCGTATTCACCGACGTCCTCCCGGGTCAGTTCACCGACATGCCCGAACAGCGGATGAGCGGGGGCGCAATAGGCGATCTGGGTTTCCTGGAACAACGGAAAGTAATCAATGCTGGGCAAGCGGTGCCAGAAATAACCGATTGCCAGATCGATGTGGCTATTGATGATTTTTTCTTCCAGCAGTGACGACGACAGCTCCGTGAAGTGGAAATACAAGCCCTCATGCCGAGCCCTTAAATGTGCAATGGCCAAGGCGATTTTTTCGTTGGCAGCGGGATCGATTTGACCGAGCAGGCCGACGTTGATGTTGCCCGAGACTTTGCGATTGATATGCTGGACTTCTACCCGGAAGCCTTCAGCCGCCGCCAGTAACCGACGGGCTGCATCGACAAACTGGGTGCCCTTGGGCGTCACCGAAAACCCGCCGCGCCCACGTTCGCACAGACGAAATCCCACTCGCGCTTCCAGCGTCGCCAATTGCGCGCTGATGGTTGGTTGTGTGGTGTTGAGCGCGTTCTGCGCGGCGGAAATCCCACCGGCCTCAACGACGGTCAAAAATACCCGGATCAACCGAAGATCCAGTTCCGATACAGTTCCCAGCATGCGTACCCCCGATCCCCACTCACATAGACGTAAATCTATGTAAACAGTGTGCCTGCGATATTTTATAGCCTTGACCAACCCCATACATTGCAGGGAAACCGGCGCTCTGCCCACAAAAACAACAATTACCAGCATAGGAACAATCGTATGTCAGGGTCCCCACAGTCTGCGCACGTCATTGAGGCGAGTAACGGGTTGGCCATCGAAGGCCACTCGATCGATTACATCCCGGAAAATGAACGTCACGCCAAACTCAGCAGCCAGGGCCCTTTCTGGTTCTTGGGCAACTTTCACTTCTTCACCATTTCCATCGGTTTTGTCGGCCCCAGCCTCGGATTGTCCGCGTTGTGGACGTTGCTGGCCGGTGCGCTCGGCATTATGTTCGGTACCATTTTCATGGCCTTCCACGGTTCGCAAGGTCCTGAGATGGGTTTGCCGCAAATGATCCAGTCCCGCGCCCAGTTTGGTTATCGCGGGGTGATCCTGGCCTTGATGGCAACGATGTTTGTGTTCGTCGGTTTCAATGTGGTGAACATCTCATTGATCATGAACGGGCTCGAACATGTGTTTGGCATCGACCCGACCGTTGTTGCCGTGGCGGTGGTGCTGATCGGCGCGTTGCTGTCGATCTACGGCCATGACCTGATGCACAAAGCCTTCAAGTGGGCGTTGCTCGCCACCTTGCCGCTGTATGCGCTGGTCACCATTGCGCTGATGTTCGGTGCGGGCCAGGAGGGCGTTACGCCCGCGACCGACCTGGGTTTCAATTGGGTTGCGTTTGCCACCCTGTTTGCTATCGGCGCGAGCTACAACATTTCCTATGCGCCTTATGTTTCTGACTATTCCCGTTATCTGCCGAAAAACACCAGCCGGCCGAAACTGATCGCCGCAGTGTTCATCGGCGCATCGTTGTCGGGCAGTTGGATGATTGGCCTCGGCGCCTGGCTCGCCCAGCAGTTGAAAGCGGCGGATGCGCTGGTGGCGCTGAATCAGGTCGGTTCCTCGATGATTCCTGGCCTGGGCAACGTGTTGGTGATTGTCTCGGTGGCAGGCTTCCTGCCGATCATCGCGCTCAACACCTACAGCGCCATGCTGACGTTGTTGACGGGCGCTGATTCGATCAAAAAAATAACGCCGACACCTCGCGCCCGAGTCATGTCGATCTCGGTGATCAGCGTCATTCTGTTGACCTGCGTGCTGTCGATCAAAGGCGATGGCATCGCCCTGTTGAATACTTTCCTGGTACTGCTGTTGTACTTCCTCGTGCCATGGACCGCCGTCAATCTGGTCGACTACTTCTTTGTGCGCAAAGGCCGCTACGCGATCCCGCACTTCTTCACGCCGAACGGCATTTACGGCGCCTGGCAATTTCGCGGCATCGCTTCCTACCTGATCGGCTTCGCTGCGATGGTGCCGTTCTTCTACATCTTCGATGCCGCCGCCAACAAAGAGGTGTTCGTCGGGCCTCTGGCGCGCATGCTTGAGGGCGTGGACATCGCCTGGTTGGTGGGGCTGGTGGTGTCGGGCCTGACTTATTACCTCCTCAGCCGTTCGATCGACCTTGAATACGAACGGCGGGTCATCGACTCGATGACCGAGCGCGACATTGTCGCCATGGCCCATCAACCTGTGGAGGCGGGGCGTTGAGCACTGCAAAAAATACCGTGGTCGCCTGCTGCCAGGTGGCCCCGAAAATAGGCGACCTCGTCTTCAACCGGACGCTGACCGAACGAGCGATCCGTTCGGCGGCACTCCGGGGTGCTCAAGTGGTGGTGTTGCCCGAACTGGTTCAGAGCGGCTACCTGTTCGCTGACCGCCATGAAGCCCTGTCCTTATCCGAAGCAGTCGACGGACCCACCTTGCGCCTGTGGCAGGCGTTGGCTCGAGAGCTGAACATCGTCGTGGTGGGCGGGTTTTGCGAGCGGCTGGAAGGCAATCAACTGGCCAACAGCGCCGCGATGATCGATGCCCAAGGCCTGCGCGCGGTGTACCGCAAAGCGCATCTGTGGGATGCCGAGAATGAAATTTTCAGTGCCGGCAATGCCGCACCGCCCGTTGTCGAAACGGTGCACGGACGAATCGGCATGCTGATTTGCTACGACCTGGAATTCCCCGAGTGGGTGCGCCTGCCGGCACTGGCCGGCGCAGACCTGCTGTGTGCCCCGGTCAACTGGCCCGATGGGCCTCGGCCGCCAACGGAGCGTGCGACGGAAGTCGTGCGGGTTCAGGCAAATGCCTCGGTGAACCGGATGTTCATCGCCGCGTGTGACAGGCATGGTCACGAGCGCGGGGTGAGTTGGGTGCAAGGCTCCGTCATCGTCGACGCCGACGGTTATCCGCTGGCCGGACCGGCGGAGCAGGGCGGCGAGCAGATGTTGTTGGCGTCGTTGAACCTCGCTGAAGCGCGTAATAAGCGGATCAGCGAGCGTAATGACTTGCATCGGGATCGGCGGGCTGAGTTGTATGGATAAATCGCCTTCTTCTCTCGGGCGTTAGAAGTAATACCCAATGTTGATGTTCGTCCGGTAGTACCAGCTATTACTGCCGATTGAACTGGTGTTGGTAAAGCCAGTGCCGTTTTCCGCGCCGCCGTAGGGGTTGGCGTTTTTCGCCCAGGTCAGGTCAACCCAAGCCATGATCGGCATGGCCAGGAACTGTGCGCCGACGGTGTACATCTGCGAGTCGTCCCAATCTTTCTGGTCTTTCCTCATGCGGCTGTAGTCGTTGTAGAGCCTGATCTTCTTCAACTGCCCCAGTTTTGGTGTGGGGATATCGTAGCTGACGTTCAGCGAGCCAATGGTGGCTTTGGAGGCAATCAGGTACGCGGGCGTCAGGCCATTACCGCCCATCAGCACCGAGTCGTTGCTGACGCCGGCAGGGTTTTTCGGGTCGTACTCGTAGCGAATGCCCTGCGTGCTGACGGTCCATGGGCCAGCGTTGATGATGGCGTGAATGCCGCCAGCCCAGTAGTCGCCATCGTCTTTGGTGGTGGCGTTGTACAGTTGGGCGGCGGCCACCGAGGCCCCCACTTCAGCTTTCCAGCCGTCGTTGATAAAGGTCCGCGCGACCCGGGCGTTGACCTGGTTGTGCTTCTCGTTGTCCTGGCGTGACTGGGTGAAGGGGATCGCATTGTCCTTGAGGTCGGCAAAGCGCCCGACTTCCGGCGAGTAGCGAATATCAGAAGGCAACATGCGCGGGAAGAAGCCCAGTTGCACATCCCAGTCCTGATCCTTGTAGTTGTACTTCAAACCGGTACCGGCACTGACGCCGTAGCCCATGAAGAACGGCAGGTGATAACTCCAACCGAACTGTGGGTACGGTTCCAGGCCGAATGGCTTGAGCGGTGCGCCCAGTTGCAGGTTTGAATTACTGTTCAGGCGATAGCCGACGAAGCCGTGGTCGACGGAGCGCTTGCCGTCATCCTGGAACCAGTAGCCGACGTCACTGAACAGGTTCTTGTAGGTCGCTTTTACGTCGAGGCGAAAGGTGTCGAAGAGAAACCGGCCGTTGTTTTCGGTGGTGTCCCAATGCTCGTCGCGGTAGTTGGTCCGCAAGGCGCCGCCGATGTCCAGACTGCTTTCGCCATCATCACTGCGCCACGCGATATGCGGAAAAGGCTTTTTCGCGGTGCTCGATGTCTCGGGTGCAGCGGGTCCGGGTTCGCCTGCGAAGCTGACGCAACTGCTCATCATCAGTCCCAGACATATAACGTACTTCTTCATGTGAACTCCCCTGCAAAGTTGTGCGCTACAAAGTGACCGGCAACACTTTTCCGCTGCCATTTAAAATGGCAATGGACGGACGACTTCCAGTGTTGCGGTACTTGAGTGCGTTTTTTGTTTTACTGTTTCGTAGGTGATACGGCGTATGACATATGAACTTATTATTTATAGAGCAGAAACTATGCCAACTGCTTCATGCAGATTGTTCATGCTAATAAATCCAATAAAAACAATTGTTTATATGGGGAACAAATTTTCTTGTATTGCCCGTGAAACGCGGGCTTCCAGGGGTAACGAAACTGCACGTTAACTGTGCGTCTTTACTCCACGGCCCATAAAAAAGGCCGACAATAATGTCGGCCTGTTTAACGTATGAAATTGAATGAAAGTGTTATAGGTCAAGCACCAGTCGCCGACTTTTGCATCCCGATACACATACCATCATCGATTTATTCGCTGCACGTTCGGCTTTGGTCAGCACGCCATCGCGGTGGTCGATGTCACCTTCCAGAACACGGGTTTCGCACGAACCACACACCCCTTCACGACAGCTGTATTCGATGTCGCAGCCCGCTTCAAGCAAGACGTCGAGCAAACTCAAACCTGGCTCGATCGACAGCGTCTTGCCGGATTTTTTCAATTCGACGCTATAGCTGCTCTGCGCGTCATCGGACGGTGGCAGCTCGGCCGCTGCGAAGCGCTCGATGTGGGCATGCGGGTAACCGAGGCCTTCGCAAGTGCTTTCGAACGCATCGAGCATCGGCGTCGGGCCGCAGCAATAAAAGTGCGTATCGCCGGGCTGATCCGCCAGATACGCGGTCAGGTTGGGCGGCACGCCTTTTTCGTCGTTGAAGTGGTAAACCACCTTGGCATCCAGGCCGCTGAGCTCTTCCACCAGCGCGGCTTCCTGCCGCGAACGGGCGCAGTAGATCAGCTCGGCGGATTTTCCCAGCGCCAGCAGCTGGCGGAACATGCAATAGATCGGCGTAATGCCAATACCACCCGCCACCAGCACGCTGTGGCGGGCACTCAAGTCGAGCTGGAAGTTATTGCGCGGTGACGAGATCGGCAGCTGCATGCCAACCCGCAATTGTCCGTGCACATATTCCGAGCCGCCACGGCTGTTGCGATCACGCAGGATACCAACCACATAACGGCCCTGATCGCTCGGCGAGTTGAGCAGCGAGTAGCTGCGCACCAGGCCATTGGGTAAATGCAGGTCAATGTGCGAGCCGGCTTCAAACGGGGCGAAGACGGTGTCACCAAACGGCCGCAACTCGACACTGATAATGCCTTCGGCTTCATAGCGCAGGGTATGCACGCGAGCAGTGATGGGGGAAGAATGGGACATGGGTCACCTCTTTTCGACAGTACGCAAAGCTTTGTTCATGGCAGCTGCTTCGCTTCGATCAGTTCCAGTTGGGCCTTGGCCGCGTTTTTCAGGTAGCGGCGCAGGCGCACCACACCGAGGTCGTGCTGGTAGAGGTTTTCCCGCTGGTTGGCGTCCGGTTCCATGAATTCGAGCAGCACCCGATCCTGTTCCAGCACGGCCCAGTGCCGTGCTTCCAGGCGGTTTTTGTAGAGGAAGCGCCAAGTGTCGCGCTGCCAGCCGGTCAGCGGACGGCAACGCCAGTGGAACACCGCCGACAAGGCGCGGCTGCTCGGCGTGTAGCTGCCGATGATGGTGAAGTTGCCGCCCGGGCCACCGGTTTTCGGATAAGGAATTTCCAGACGCAGCCAGTGGCAGCCGTTGTCCATGAATTCGGTCCAGTCGAAGTTGACGCCGCGTTGGCCTTCTTTCTCGAAAAAGAAACCGTTGTCGGTGTCGCGAGTGACGAACTTGGCCGTGGCTTCGCCTTCGCTCATGGAGTGCGACATCTTGTGCAGATAGGTGCCGTGCATCGGGTCCATGACGTTGTCGATCACGTAGCGGTAATCGCCTTTCCACTCGGTGTAGCAAACAAAGCTGCTCCACTCCGGGGAGGTCAGTTGCTCGGGTAACATCAGTTCCGGCGGGATGTCTATGTGCGCTTCGGTGGCGTTGTAGAGGAAAATGACGCCAGCAGCTTCACGGGTGTGGAACATCCGCGTCGGGCGACTGCCCTCGAGTTTGCAACCCGGGCTGCCGGGGACTTTGGTGACGGTGCCGTCGCAGCGCACTTCGACGCCGTGATAAGGGCATTGCAGCCGGTCACCCAGCACTGGACCCTGAGACAACGGTGCGCCGCGATGCGGGCAATGATCTTCCAGGGCATGGACGCTGCCGTCGTTGTCACGCCACAGGGCAATCTTGTAGCCCAGTCGACGGATCGACACCGGCTTTTCGCCCAGTTGGTCCGAGGGCAGGACCGGAAACCAGAGGTCTTTCAAGCCATTGGCCAGGAGGTTTTCAACAGGATCGACGGTTGTATTCATATTCATTTCTTATTTACCTCCGGCGGGTCATTCGCCCAGCCGAGCCATCAGGGTTTTATAGGCGTCTTCCGTCCACTCTCCGGTGGTCAGCGGGCAGGGCGGTCCGGCCAGGTTCAGGTGCGCGAGCAGGGCGGGCAACTCGGTCACTCCGTTGCCAAAGGCGCGCTCGATGGAGTCGCCGAGCAACTCTTCGAACTGGGTATTCGGGCGTTTGCGGGCCTGATGCGGCTCGAGGTAGGGTTCGGTATTGCTCATCTCAACGACCTCCATTGCGTACCCGTTCGCGGATCATTTCGCGCACGGGAATAAAGTCATACGAGGGCATCGGCGAGCTTTCACCGATGCCCGTTTCACGTCAGGCCGCGTTCGGTGTCGGCACTGTCCAGGCGTCATAGCCGTAAACCCAATCGGCGTTACCGCCGTCCTTGAGCCATTGATTGCCACGCGAGCCGATCTGGATCTGGCTGGTGCGTTGCAGTCTCGCCTGCTGGTAAGCCTGCAGAGCATCAGCAATCCGAGCCGTGCTGGTCAGTCCTTGCAGATGGCGCGCGAGCACTACTGCATCTTCGATTGCCTGGCCGGCCCCTTGAGCCATGAATGGCATCATCGGATGGCAAGCGTCGCCCAACAGGGTCATCGAACCTTTGGACCAGAACGGCAACGGATCGCGTTCATACAGCGCGGTCTTCAACACGTCGCTGCAGGCATCGAGCAAGGCACGGGCATCCGGATGGAAGTCCCGATAGTGACTACGCAATTCGTCGGCATCCCCGGCGCTGGTCCAGGACTCTTCATGCCAGCTGTCCTGTGCGGTGGTGGCAAAGATGAAAATGTCTCGGCCTTGATTCAGCGGAAAGGTGACGATCTGGCTTTGCGGGGTCGGCCCCCACCATTTGGTGAACGCTTGAATGTCCGGCACATGCGCGACGCTGTCGGCCGGCACAACGGCGCGGTAGGCGACCACTCCGGTAAAACGCGGTTGCTCATCACCGAACAGCGCATTGCGCACCACCGAATGGATGCCGTCAGCGCCGATCAACAGATCGGTGACGTGGCGGCTGCCATCCTTGAAGTGCAATTCGATACCGTCGGCGGTTTGCAACACGCGCTCGGCGCGCTTGCCAAACTGCACCTGTTCTTGTGGGAAGACGTCGGCCAGCGCGGCCAGCAGGTCGGCGCGGTGGATGGTCAGTTGCGGCGCGCCGTATTTCTGTTCGGCGGCGTCAGACATTTCCAGACGCGAGGTTTCCACGCCGCTGTCCCACATCCGGCTGATCCGGTGAGTGGGACGAGCAGCGGGAATACGCACTGCTGGACCGACACCCAGCCCATCCAGGGCACGCACGGCGTTAGGTGTCAGGTTGATGTCGGCTCCGACCCGCAAAAAGGCTTTGGACTGTTCGAACACGGTGACGTTATGGCCTGCACGGTGCAGGGCAATGGCGGCGGTCAGACCACCGATCCCGGCGCCGGCAATGGCGATATTCAGCAAAGACATGGACGACTCCTGCTCAGGATTTCGGTTTGTCGGTAAGGAATTTGCCTTGCGGCGCTTCGACATTTTGCTGGCGTCGGGTGTTGCCATCGATGCCGCCGGCAATGGCCCATTCGGCGAATACCGTCGGGCCGGGTTCGAAGGTGCGTGGTTCCCATTCGCCGGTCAGTTGGTCTTCGTCGGCGTAGTACTCGACCAGCGCGCCGGCCGGGTTTTTGAAGTACCAGAAGAACGCCGAAGACACCGGATGCCGTCCCGGGCCGATTTCCGTGGCCCAGCCGCTGCGGGAGATGTGCATGCCGCCGCCGAACACTTCGTGGACATCACGCACGGTGAAGGCGACGTGGTTCAAACCGGCGCGAGGGGCAGGCAGTTGCAACATGAACAGGTCGTGGTGGCCACCTTCTTCAGCGGTGCGCAGGAAAGCCCCGCGATCCGGATAGCGGTCCGAGGCCTGGAAGCCGAAACGCTCGTGATAGAAGGCTTCGCAGGCATTCACATCCTTGACGAAAAACACCACATGACCGACTTCGATCGGCGTGGCGCGTTCGTAAACCGGCGCGGCCTTGTTGATCCGGCCTTTGGTTTGCCAGGTGTTGTGGCCGCTGCACTCGATGTCCAGCTCACGCTTGCGGGTCACTTGCAGGCGGATCGCCAGGCCATTGGGGTCGGTGCAACCGATGCGGCCATCAGCTTCAATGAAGCCTGGATCGTTGGCGATTCGTTCACTGTAAAGCTTCAGGTCCGCGTCGCTTTCGACGCCCCAGACCACTTCACGCACGGTCGAACCGGGTTCGATGGCCGGCGGCAAGCCAGCCTTGTTGATATCGGCCAGCACCACACGGCAGCCGTTGAGGGTTTCGAAGATCACCTCGTCAGGCTGTTCGCTGACTTTGGTCAGGCCCCAGTCGCTGAAAAAACGCGTGCTGGTGTCGAGGTCTTCGACGCCGTAGGTGACTTCATCAATGCCTAAAACGCTCATAACCCAACCTCTCGTTGCACACCGGCCCAGGCCAGTGGCTGTTCATTCATGCCCCAATAAAGGCTTTTCTGTTCCATGTACTGCAGGATGCCGAGGCGACCTTTTTCACGACCCAGGCCGCTATCGCGCCAGCCGCCGAACGGGGTGGAAATCGAGAACTGTTTGTAGGTGTTGATCCATACCGTGCCAGCCTGGATTTTTCGACCCAGCGCCCAGGCGCGTTTGTAGTCACGCGTCCAGATCCCGGCAGCGAGGGCGTACAGGCTGTCGTTGGCCTGTTCGAGCAATTGCGCTTCGTCATCGAATGGCATGGCGATCAACACCGGGCCGAAGATCTCTTCCTGGCACACTTGTTGGCTGTTGTTCAGGCCTTCGAGGATGGTCGGCGGGTAGTAATAACCCTGGTCGTAAATGCCGCCGGTCGGCCGCTGGCCGCCGAGCAGCAAGCGTCCACCTTCGGTCAGCCCCAGCGCGACGTAGCGCTCCACCGATTCACGGTGACCGGCGCTGATCAGCGGGCCCATTTGCGTGCTCTCATCCGCCGGATCACCGACACGCAACTCAGCTGCCGCCGCCACCAGACGTGCCATGAACGGCGCATACAATGCGCGGGCGACAAATAACCGGGAACCGGCGATGCAGGCTTCGCCCGAAGAACTGAAGATGCCGTAAAGCACCCCGGCCACAGCGTGGTCGAGATCCGCATCGTCGAGGACGATGGTCGGTGATTTACCGCCCAGTTCCAGCGACACCGGCATCATTTTGTCGGCGGCGATGTGGGCAATGTGTTTACCGGTTTTGGTGCCGCCGGTGAACGAAACACGCTTGACCAACGGGTGGCGGGTCAGCGCATCGCCCAGCAGCGAACCCTTGCCCGGCAATACACTCAGCAGGCCTTTCGGCAGCCCGGCATCTTCGCAGATGCGTGCCAGTTGCAGGGCCATCAACGGCGTGATTTCCGCCGGTTTGATCACCACGGCATTGCCGGCGGCGAGTGCCGGAGCGACTTTCTGCGCTTCGCTGGCAATCGGTGAGTTCCACGGGGTAATCGCGGCGATCACGCCCATGGGCTCGTAAACGCTCATGCTGACGAAATCACCCCGTGACGGCGTGATGGTTTCTTCGAGGGTTTCACAGGCCGAGGCAAAGAACTGAAAGGTCCCGGCGGCGCTGGCCACCAGGGCACGGGTTTCGTTGATCGGCTTGCCGTTGTCCTGGCGCTGCAATTGCGCCAGCTCTTCGCTACGTTCACGGATCAACTCGGCAATGCGGTACAGCACGCCGGCCCGTTCGTGTGGTTTGCGCTGCGCCCAGCCACTGTGCAAAAACGCCTGATGCGCGCCTTGCACGGCGTCTTCCACGTCTTCGACACTGGCGGCGTTGAGCCAGGCAACGGCTTCGCCGGTCGCGGGGTAGCATGTGGCATAGCGCTCGCCGCGACCGAGTCGCCATTCGCCGGCAATGCAAATCGGTAAAGTCTGTTCGAGAGTCATCGCTGTCCCCTAAATCGAAATCGCATGGGCGTGGTTGCCCAAGGCGCGGACGACGCTGTAAACGGTCAACGCCGAGGTCTTCGGGTTGGCCTGCAGCGGTTTGCCACGCAGGCTCAGTTCGAAGCCGCCGAAGGCACCGCGGGCTTCGAAGTGATGCACGTTTTCTTCGCTCGACGGATCGGCAATCAATGTCACATGGGTACGGTCCAGGCCAAGGCCGGCCAGCGACAAGGTCGCGGCGACGTTGGCGTTTTTTGGATAAAGGTGTGCCGCTTCGCGGGCGCTGCCCTCAAAAATCACCGTGGCTTCAGTAATGCTGTCCAGGTCACAGACCTGTTCAGCAGGGGTGTTTTTCCAGGCGCGTGCCGGTTTGCGTCCGGTGTAATTGACCGAGTCCAGCCCGCCCACTTTGGCTGCCGACAGCGCGTCGATGCCACCGATGGCACCGGGCAGCAACTCGATGCGGGTTTGCCCCCGCTCGGCGGCGGCTTCCAGACGTTCCACCAGCCCGACTTCGGACAGCGCACCCACCGAGACAATCAGGCAGGCGATGCCACGCTCCAGTGCCGGCAACACATGCTCTTCGATGGCGCGGTGACCGGCGCATTCGACCAACAGGTCGGGGCGCGCGTCGGCCGGCAATGCCGTTAGCACTTGCGGTGGTTGTTTGAAACTCGCCAACCGCTGGCGCACCAGTTCTTCAGAGCCGGCCGAGGCGATGACGTAGTCGACGCACAGCTGCGGGTCTTTCTCCAGCAGTTCGAGCACGCCGACGCCAATGGCGCCGCAGCCGATCATGGTGATATGCAACATGATGAACTCCTCAGGCCGTGGCTTTTTGCGCTTTGGTTTCGCTGTTGGGCGGACCGGCGAATTGCGTGGCGAAGCTGCCGACGCTGAGCATGTCGACTTCCAGCAGGAACGGCCCCGGTTGACCGAGCGCAGTGTCGACGACACTGCCGAAATCCTTCAGGTCGGTGACCAGGCCGTGGCGCAGGTTCAGCGATTCAGCCAGCTTGGAGTAATCCGGGGTGTGCAGGTCGACGTAGCAATGACGGCTGCCGTAGACCGCGTCCTGGATATTGCGGATCACGCCGTAACGCTGATCGTTCATCAGCAGAATCACCACGTTGGCGTTCTCTTGCACCAGCGTCGCCAGTTCTCCGAGGTTGAGAATGAAACCGCCATCACCGGCCAGGGTGAAGACTTTTCGTTCAGGCGCGGTTTCCGCTGCAGCGACTGCCGCACCGATGCCCATCGACAGGCCCTGGCCAATGCCGCCGCCTAGCGCATGCACGCCGGAGCGCGGGTGAAACAGGGTCAGCAAGCGATTGCCCCAGATGCTGTTGGACAGCGTGACGTCGCGTACCCAGGAGAAATTGCGCCCGGTCATCGCTTGCAGCTGTTCGACCATGGCCGAGTACGGGCCGAGGTCGGCGATCAGTTGCGTGCGGGATTTTTCGCGCACCTCCTTGAGGTCGGCAAGGAATGTCGGGTCGATGTGCAGACGACCTTCCAGGCGATCGGCCAGGCCTTCGAGCGCCAGCGCCGAATCACCGCAGATAAACAGCTCGCTGTTATAGCTGCGACCTTCAATGGCCGGGTTGGCGTCGATACGCAAGGTATTACGTGGCAGCTTCAACGCGTACTTGAATGTTTCGTTGCTGCGCAGGCGTGAACCGGCGATCAGCAGGGCGTCACAACTTTGCAGGAACTGCTCGACCAGTTTGTTTTGCGAGAACGCGCCGAGGCAGCGCTCGTCATCTTCGTTGACCACGCCGCGACCTTGGGTCGAGGTGATTACGCCGACGCCCATGTCCAGCAAGCGTTTGACTTGAGGCCCGGCATGCCGAGCACCGCCGCCAAGCCACAGCAATGGACGCGTGGCAGTCGCCAGACGTTCGGCCACCAGGTCCAGCGCTTCCGGGGCAGGCACGGCCACCGGAATCGGCAGCGGCGACAAGTCGGTCGGCATCGTGATGAAGGTCGACTGGATGTCGATCGGGATCTCGACGCTGACCGGCCCGGTGGGGGCGGTCAGCGCGGTTTGCACGGCGAGTTTCAGGGTGCTGATCGCGGTGTCGACGCTGCGCACACGGAACGCGGCTTTCGACACGGCCTTGAGCATGGTCAGTTGGTCGCGGGCTTCATGGATGTAAGCGAATTCCTGATCCAGGTACGGCGTTTCGATTTGCCCGGTGATGTGCAGCAGCGGTGTGCCGGCGGTCAGTGCTTCGACCATGGCGCCGGCAGCGTTGCCGGCCGCGGTGCCGGTGGACGTCAGGCAGACGCCCAGGCCTCCGGTGGTGCGGGCATAGGCATCGGCCATGTTAGTGGCGCCGGCTTCACCGCGGGCCATGACAAAACGGATGTTGCCGCGTACGGCGAACGCATCGAGGATCGGCATGTTATGGATCGAAATGACGCCGAACGCGGCTTTAACGTCGCACTGTTCGAGAAACGCGGTGATGGCAGCGCCAACGGTGACAGTATTTTCATTACGCATGGCGAGACAGGCCTCCAGAAACATCGATATGGCTGCCTGTGGTGTAAGCCGACAGAGGCGAGGCCAGGAACAGGATCGCGCGGGCCGCTTCAATCGGCAGGCCCAGGCGCCCCAAGGGAATGTGTTTTTGTTGAGCAAGCCGGGCGGTCCATTGGGTCCAGTCCAGATCCCGCTCTTCGCGGGCTTCGAAACGGCGGCGCCATTGCCCGGATTCGACCAGGCCAATCAGGATGCCGTTGACCCGAATGCCGTCACTGGCAAATTCGGTGGCCATCGAGCGCACCAGGTTCATGACACCTGCGCGAGCAGCCGAGGTGGCGACCATATGCGGCTCCGGCTGGCTGGCCAGCAGCGAATTGACGCAGACGATGGCCGCATTGGTTTGGCTTTCAAGCTGTGCATTGAAGGCGCGAACCGGGTTGATCACCGAGAAAAATTTCAGGTTCAACTCTTCGGTCCAGGCGCTGTCCGTAGTGTCGGCGAAGGTCGAGACCCGGCCTTGCCCGGCGTTGTTGATCAGCACGCTGGCCGGACCGAATGCGGCGAGGCTAGCGGCGGCAAAGGCGTTGACCGAGTCCGCTTCGAGCACGTTGCAGGCATGGGCCAGCAGCCGCGCTTCGGGGAAGCGTTGACGCAACCCTGTTTCGGCGCTGCGCAGGCGATCTTCGTTGCGACCGCAGAACGCCACGGCCGCGCCGGCTTCGAGCAACAGCTCGACGCAGGCCAGGCCAATCCCCGAAGAACCTCCGGTGACAATCGCGGTGCTGTTTTGCAGTTGATAGAGACTCATCTCAATCCCTCATCAAGGCGGTTACGCGGTGCTGGCCGTCGTGACCAGCAGCGCTGTTGTAATTGAGCAGGCGCGACAGTTCGTCGGCGCTGCGGCGCACTTGCAAGAGCAATTCGTTGAAGTTGACGTGAGCGATCTGCGCGGTCGGGATGGTCACGCCCAGCGCGGCGACAATCCGGCTCGTCTCATCACGCACCGGGGCGGCGACTGTCGAGATCGTTGACTCGAAGAAGCCTTCGCTGCTGACGAAACCGCGTTGACGGTCGGCTTGCACCAGGTCAAACAGTTCCATCACGGTTTTTGGCGTGCAAGGCGAGAACTGTTCCAGGTGATCTTCCGGGTACAGCTCACGCAGTTCCGTCAGCGACAGGTCTTCGAGCAGGATGCGGCCGAGGACGGTGGCGTGGGCGGGCAGGCGAGTACCGACGTTCACGGCGCTGGAGAACACGGAGGGCGGCGAGACTTTGGCGACATAGACAATCGAGCGGCCATCGCGCACCACCAGATTGCTCGGGTAGTTGAGACGGTCGCATAAACGGGCGAGCAGCGGTTGGCCGAGTTCGGTCAGTTCCAGGGACGCCAGGTACTCGAAGCCCAGGCGCAGTACCGACATGCCGAGTCGGTATTCGTTGCCGCTGCGGGTGACGAAACCCATGGTTTCCAGTGTCGTGAGCAACCGAAAGATGGTCGATCGCGGCAGCGCCAGGCGCCGGGCCAGTTCCGGCGCGGTCAGCGTGCGATTGCGCCGGCTGAACTCGCACAGCAGCAGCAAGCCGCGCTCCAGGCCTGGCACGATGTATTTATCCTGGGCGTCCTTCAGCAGATCTGAATCGTTCATAGCGATGCACCTGTCAGGGATTCTTTGATGGCAAAGGCCAGGCGGCCCGCCACCACACAAGGTTGTTCGATGGGGCTGGCGTGCCCGGCATCGGCAATAAGGTTGAACGTCCCGCCCAAGGCCTTGGCCAGGGTCAGGCAGCTTTCGGGAGCGGTGATGCCATCGGCTTCGCCGCAATGCACTTCGCAAGGCATCGACAGCGGCGCGTGCCGCAGCAGGTCATCGCCACACAACAATTCAATGGCCTGGCGATAGCCTTCGGGGTTGAGCCGCGCCATGTTCCATTGCACCCAGGCCTGTGCTTTCGGGCTGGCGGCAGGCGAAAGCATGTAGGCGCTGCGTTGCTCGGCCATGTGTTGAATGCCCAGTTGTTCCAGGGCCCGTAGGCGTTTATCGCGGACTTCCTGGCGCAGCAAGGCGCGCGATGGATGACCGTAACCCTGGGCAGGGCTGATCAACACCAGCCGGCTGACTCGCTGTCGGTGCACGCCGCTGGCGAACGCCGTGGCAGTGATCGCCCCGAGGGAATGGCCCACCAGCACACAACGCTGGATGCCCAGTGCGTCGAGCATCTGCAGCAGTCGTTCGGCGTAGTCCGACGCGTCGGGGGCCAGCGATCGCAGCGGCGTGGACTCACCGTAGCCGGGAGCCTCCCAGGCAATCACCCGGGCGCTCTGGCCAAGCTCTTGCGCCACCTCTAACCACGACGCCGAGCCCGAGCCGATCCCGTGCAACAACACAATGGCTGGCCCGGTTCCGCATTCGCGGAAGGCCTGGCGCCCACCGGCGATCTCCAGCGTGCGCAAGGGGAAGTGCGGGGCCAGCCGCGCTTCAAGGTCAGCCGTAAGCTGCGGGACGAGATGATCGATGGCGTGCGACATGGGTTTATCCGCGCTTGATCGAGGCCAGAGGGTGTTCTGGCGGGTAGGTCGGGGTCAGCGGTTTTTTCGCACCGAGCATTACGCACATCAGCGCGTCTTCGTCGCCAATGTTGATCTCTTCGCGGTACACGCCAGGCGGCACGGAAATCACATCACGGTCGGTGAGGATGGTTTCGAAACGCTCGCCGTCCTTCTCGATCACGACCTTGAGTTTGCCGCGTAGTACGAAGAACACTTCTTCAACGTCGGTGTGCAGGTGCGGCGGGCCTTCGTGACCGGCCGGAATCACCATGGTGGAGAACGTGAAATTCTCCGACGGGATGGTGTTCATGTCGGTGGTTACGCCGGTGCCGCCGGTGCCGATGTAGCGCATTTGCGCGCGACGGAATTTGGGGTCGTAGTCGGCCTGGAATTTCAGTGCGTTCCAGTCGTACTTGCGCGTGTCGTAGCGGGCGATGCGGGTTTTCATCCAGCTTTCGAGGTCGCTGCCGGCAGGCTGTTCCCAGCTTTTCGGGGTGTCTTGCTGAGCGTTCATGTTTGCAGATAGATCGGTCATGGCAGTCTCCAAATCAGGGCATGACGAACCCGCCGTTGACCGGCAAGGTTTGTCCAGTGATGAAACGGGCGAGGTCGGACAGCGCGAACAGCACGGCGCCGCTGACGTCTTCGGGAAGTTGCGGGCGTTGAATGGCCCGTTGGTCGTTGTACAAACGGTGACGGGCTTCAGGCACGTAGGCGGTGGCTTCGACCAGCACCAGGCCGGGCGCGATGGCATTGACCGTGATGTTGTCGGTCCCCAGTTCGCGGGCCAGGCTGCGGGTCATGGCGATAATTGCGCCCTTGCTGGCGACATACGCCAGCAGGTTCGGTGCGCCCCACAACGGGGTATCGGAAGCCAGGTTGACAATGGCGCCATGACCGCTGGCGCGCAGGGCCGGCAGGCAGGCTTTGGTCATCAGCCAGGTACCGCGCACATTGACTTGCATCACCTGATCCCAGGTGTCGAGGCTCAGTTCTTCGCAGGTCTTGCCGCCGGAATTGGTGATCGAGGCGTTGTTCACCAGACCGTCGAGCCCACCGAGCAAACGGGTGGTTTCAGCGATGCAGGCGTCGATCGAATCGGGTTGCGCGAGATCGACGGTCACGCCATGCACGGTCAGGCCTTCAGCGACCAGTTCGGCGGCTGATTGCTGGACGCGCTCAGCGAGAATATCGGCGATCACCACGTGGGCACCGGCCCGGCCAATGGCCTGGGCAAAGGCGTAACCCAACCCGCGGGCGCCTCCGGTGACCAGTACGCGACGGCCTTCGAGTAAACGATTGAGGGTCGTCATCATTGGGTGCTCAACATGGCTTTGGGCATGTAATGCAGGACGCGTTTCTCGGTCCAGACCACTGCGCCGTAAGCGAGCACGCCGATCAGCGTGAGCATCACGATGGCGACGAATACACCCGCGGTGTTGCCCTGGCCTTCGGCATCGACCAGCAGGAAGCCCAGGCCCTGGTTGCCGCCAACCAGTTCACCGACGGTGACGCCGATCACGGCCAGGGTCGAAGCAATGCGCAGGCCGGAGAACAGCGCGGCCATGGCCGACGGAAACTCCACCAGGCGGAAAATCTGCCAGCGGCTGGCGTTCATCGTCCGCACGAGGTTGATCATGTCCGGGTCAACGGTGCGGATCGCCGAGAGCACGTTGATCATCACCGGGAAGAACACGATCAAAATGGCGATCAGAATCTTCGGGTAGATGGTGTAGCCCAGCCACATCACGAACAGCGGGGCGAAGGCCACTTTCGGGGCGATTTGCAGCGCCAGAATGTACGGCGACAGCATGGCTTCTGCGCCAGGCGAGAGCCCTAGCGACACACCGATTGCCACGCCGAGCAGGGCGCCCAGGCCAAAGCCGACAATAATTTCGAACGCGGTGATCAGGGTATGTTGCAGCAAGCCGCCGGTGTGCCACATCACCAGGCTTTCCTGGGCCACCCGGCTCAGTTTCGGCATGACGAATTCGGGCATGCCGAGCAATCCCGGCCCCCATTGCCAAAGCACCAGGAACAGGATCAGCAGGGCGACGCTGCCAAACACGGAGTTGTTGAGGTTTTTCATCGTATCGGTACCTTGTTGTCACTCGCCGTTATTGCGCGGCTGTTTGGGTGTCGATGAACTGGTTGGTGTAGAGATCGTCGAGCTTCGGTTCCTGGGTGACGATGCCTTCGCTGACGTAGAACTGGCGGACCGCTTCCAGTCGCGCCGGATCGATCCGGCCCAGTACGGTCTGGTTGGCATAGACGTGCTCGACGTAGAGCTTGAAGATTTTCTCCAGCGACTCTTCCTTGCCGGCATAGGCGGGAACAGCCTTGGCAAAGGTCACTGCGGCAGCGCGCGGGTCCTGAATGATGTCGCGCATTCCCTGCAGGGTGGCCTGGACAGTGCCGCGAACGATATCCGGGTGATTCTTGATGGCATCGTCGGAGGCGAGGATCGACTGCGCCATGCTTTCGAAGATCTGCGCTTGCGGGATCAGCTTGATCTTCAAACCGGCTTCTTCGGCGTTGACCACCCAGTCCGGCACACCGGCCATCGCCACGGCTTTGTCGGCCGAGAACAACTGCCAGACACCGGCGGGCCCGGCGGCCTGAATGTTCACATCGTTTTTGCTCAGGCCGGCTTTACGCAGGGAGGCGAGCAAGGCGTAGTAAGTGGTGTCGGAGTAGGACATCACGGTCACCGTCTTGCCCTTGAGGTCGGTGATCGAATTGATATTTTCCGCAGCGTTGGTCGCAATCATGGTGACGCCGCCGGCGCCCAGCACCGCGACGTCGCGCACTGGAATCCCGTTGGCCCGTACCACAATGGGTGTATCACCGAGGGCGCCACCGAGCATGGCGTTACCCGCACCGATCTGTTTCGCCACGTCCACACCGCCCTTGGCCGCGATGAAGTTCATGTTCAGGTTCTGGGCGGCGTAGTACCCCTTCTGCTGGGCGATGATCCACGGGGCGAAGGCCGGCAAGTTCGGCGGCGCCGGCAACAAATAGGTGACGTCGGTCGGCTGTGCCTGGGCGGCGAATGCCATGCCCACGCCGAGTGCGATGCCGGTGGCTTGGCTAAAGCGTTGAAACAGAGACTTGAACATGCGTGCTCCTGAATCGGTTGATGGCCGCGATGGGTGTTGATCAATGCAATTCGGTGTCTTCGCTGACTTGCAACAACTCCATCAGGCGACCCACCAGCGGGCCAATTTCCGGTAGCTTGCGGCGCTCCAGCGGGTTGTCGCGAAACGGCAGGTCAATACTGATTTCTTCGATGATGGTGCCGGGGCGAGCGCTCATGACCAGCAGCCGGTCGGACATGGCGATGGCTTCGATCAGGTCATGGGTAATGAACAGCGCGGTTTTCTTTTCATCGAACAGCATCCGGGCCATGTCTTGTTGCAGGATCATCTTGGTCTGCGCATCCAGCGCCGAAAACGGCTCGTCGAGGAACAGCACTTGCGGATCGATGGCCAGTGTCCGCGCCAGGGCTGCGCGCTGGCGCATGCCACCTGACAGCTGGAACGGGTAGTGGTCGGCAAAGCCTTGCAGGTGGCAGCGATCAAGCAGATCTTTGGCCACGGCCTGACGTTTGGCGGCTGGAACACCTTGAATTTCCAGTCCCAGTTCGACATTGCGGCGAATGCTGCGCCATGGCATCAGCAGGTCTTTTTGCAGCATGAACGCGACCCTGCGCACCGGACCGGTCACCGCTTCACCGCCGACGAACACTTCGCCTTCAGTCGGCCGGTAGAGGCCAGAGCCCATGTTCAGGATGGTGCTCTTGCCACAGCCGGAAGGGCCGATGATCGACACCACTTCACCGCGGCGAATCTTGAAATTGACCTCGCGAATGGCAAACGGCGCTTCGGACTTTCCTTTGGCCGGGAAACATTTGCCGACATTGCGGAATTCAATTTCGGTGGGCTCCTGGTCTTCCTTGGGAGCGGGTTTATTCCATTGAGGGGCGATGGCGTACATCTCGTTCACAGCCATTGGGAAGGGTCTCTGGTCTGTTTTATAGGTGATACGGTGTTTAGTGCATGAACAATGCCAGCGTTTTGCCAAGTTGGTTTTTTGTTTAAAAAGTCTTTTTTATTAATGGGTTACGGTGTTTTCATCGATTTATTGATGTTTCATATGTGAAACGTAGTTTCTTATACGGCACGAAATTGCACATTGGTTGTGCGGGTGATGGGAAGTGGCGGGAAGGAGGGGGTTTTTTAAGTAACGTCCGGCGCGGGGAAATAGCGGATTTGTTTTGCAGGTGAAACGAGGAGTGTGATTTTCGCTGGGTACCTATCAAAGGAGAGAACTCCGCTTTAAGTGGATCAGAGTCGTCTATCGGTGCTGGAAAACCAGCACCGTCTATGACGAAAAGGCTTACTTGCAGGCTTTAACGCGGCGCGGATCAACGTTGATAGAGGCGCCGATGGAGGTAGCCACAGGTTGACGGAGAGGCTCAGGGCGTGAGGGGACGGTGCGTCAAGATCAACAGCTGAAGGCGAGCTAACGCTCGGCCTGATGAGTGGTGAGAATCAAAAGCCATACGCCGATCCAATATCCACTGTAGGAGCGAGCCTGCTCGCGAAGCTGTTGATCTTGCCGTTGCCGTTGCGTCGGCTCCAGATCTGCCGCCCCCGGAGTAATGTCGGAGTGAGGGCATGCCGAGTCACGTTTGGCGGCGCTTTGATGGACTCAACTTTTTGCGCGAGCAGCGCACTGGACGCGATCGCTGTGCCTATGGCATCGTCGAAATAATACGCCATGTAGCAAACAGGATCAGCGCGATGGAGGAGGGGAATGAAGTCGACGTCACGACGTCGATGGCGACGCTGAAGGCGTTCAATCTTTGTGTGTTGCACTTAGGAAGGCTGGCTCGAGATCGCGGCGCTTCCCAGTTCATTGCCGACGGTTTGCAGGCTTTCAGTCAACTGGTGCCTTTCGCTTCGGCGTGGTGGGGCGAGATGTCCGCGTCGGACGCCACAACACCCGCTCGAAGCTGGATGCACGGGCGGATCAATCTGCCCGAGTCATTTGCCATCGAATGGCACAAAATATCGGTCAGCGACAAATTTTCCCAAGACACCATGAGTCAACCCGGGGAAGTCGTGCGCGACAGTGGGTTCAACGATCCCTGCGAGGAGGTCAACGACTTTGCACGGCGTCACGACCTCTACCATCTGATGTGCATCACCTTCGAGTTGCCCGAAAGTGGCTTGATGTTCTTCGTCTGTCTTTACCGTGGCGACCAGGCACCGACGTTCAGCGACAGCGAAGCCGATTTGTTTTCGGCGTTCTGCGACCACCTGTTGCAGTTGTGGCGGTTTCAGGTGCAAGACATGATCCGGATTGAAACGGGCAACGGCGCGACGGACTTCGGGGTCGCGCGCATGGACGGCAGTTTGCTGTACGTGGGGGCAAAGTTGTGTGCGGCCATTCAGCGCGAGTTGCCGGGGTGGAGCGGTTCAATGCTTCCGGGTGAGGTGATTGCGCAACTGCCAAAGGCGCCCTGCGTCATCCGCCTGGGTCGCTGCGCATTGACGCTGAGTCCTAACGCCGATCACGTCATCCTGTCACTCGAATCGCAATCGCGCGGGGCGATGCTGGCGCCACGAGAGCGCACGGCCGCGATGCTGTTCGCCGCCGGTCATTCCTACAAAGAAATCGCCAAAATCCTGGCCTTGAGTCCGGCGACAGTGCGCACCTATTTGCGCAACTGCTACTTGCAGCTGGGTGTGAAGAGCAAGGTGGAGCTGGGTTCTGTGCTGCGTTCGGCGAGTTCGTTGGCGGATGCGGCACGTCGTGATTAATCTCCGCCGTAACGCGATCTGTAGCAGCTGGCGAAGCCTGCGTTCGGCTGCGCAGCAGTCGTAAACCCTGAGCGCTCGGTAAGACTGGCACACCGCATTGTCTGACTTTACGACTGCTGCGCAGCCGAACGCAGCCTTCGGCAGCTGCTACACGTTATGCGTTGAGGCGTAACCACCGCTATTTGCCTCACCCCTCCTCATTTGTGGAGGTCCGTACATTTGCTGCGCTCTATATCGTATGCCCTGCATATCAAGGGCTTGCACGGCAGCTTGTTCGGGCCACTTCAAAACTATAAAAACAGGGGTGAGGCATTGAAATTGTCCAGGCTATTTATCGCCGTTGCAGCGACAACGGCATTTTCCAGCGTGGCGCTGGTGGGGTGCCAGACGCAGGGTTCGACGGGCGCTGACATGGTGATGCGCAATGGTTATGTCTACACCGTCGATGGCAAGAATTCGGTGCAACAGGCGATCGCTGTGACCGGGGGCAAGATTGTCTATGTCGGCAGCGATGAGGGTGTTGCTGCCTACATCGGCACGCAGACACAGCAGATCGACCTGGCGGGACGCATGTTGATGCCGGGCTTCATCGATGCGCACATGCATCCGGGGGACGGCGGTCGTGCCATGACCTTGTGCGACCTGAAATACCAGACGATGACGCGCAAGGTGTTCCAGGAAACCATTCAGGCCTGCCTGGATGCCGACAAGGACAAGGGACCCGACGTCTGGCTCGAAGTTGGCAGCTGGGACCGCATAGGCATGGACGGACTCGACGGCGATCCCGACAAATCGACCCTGGACGCACTCAAGACCCATCGCCCGATCCAGGTCCGCTCCACCGACTTCCATACCGTGCTGACCAACTCTCGTGGCCTGGCCGTTGCCGGCATCAACAAGCACACGGCCAATCCCGGTGACGGCAAGTACATGCGCGACAGCGCCGGCAACCCGAATGGCATCTGTGAAGACGGCGCTGCCGATGCCATGGCCGCCATGGTGCCGCCCGCTACCGATGCCGAGAAGCTGACGCAGACCCGCGCGGCGCTCGACGCCATGCGCCAGCAGGGCATCACCAGTTTCTTCGATGCCTTGTCGGGCCCCGAGAATGGCAAAGCCTTCACCACCTTGCAGCAGTCGGGCGAGCTGACTGCCCGGGCGTTGTTGGCGATCAAGCTGGACCCGGCTGCCGCCGCTGCCGACCCGGCAAAAACCATCGCCGAGGCCAAGGCACTGGCCAACACCTATGACCAGGGCGAAGCCAAACCCGCGCCGGGTGTGAGCATGCGCCACGTCAAACTGTTCATGGATGGCATCATCAACGCCCCGGCGGACACGGGGGCGATGTTGACGCCGTACCTGCACAACTCCGGCACCGCTAAGGCGCCGAAGTGGACGCCGGGCAAAAACACGGGTGAGCTGTATTTCCCACCGCAAGTCCTCAACCCGTTACTGATGCAGGCGGTCCAGGCCGGTCTCGACCCACACTTGCACGCCACCGGCGAACGCGCGGTGCGTGATGCGCTGAACAGCATCGAGTACGTGCGCCAGCAATTGCCCGGTAATGGATTCCGTCCCGCCATCGCTCACGCCGAGTCGGTGGACCCTGCCGACTATTCGCGATTCAAGGTCCTTGATGTGACCGCCACCATGTCCTTCCAGTGGGCGCAGCAGGCGCCTTCTACGGTCGATGGCACCAGCGATCATCTCGGGGCCGAACGTTTTTCGCGCATGGAACCCTCGGGCAGCATCGCGAATGCCGGCGGCCGTGTGGCGTATGGCAGTGACTGGCCTGTCGACCCGCTGGATGAATTCCTGGCGCTGAAAATCGGTGTCACCCGTTCGGGCGATCCGCTGAACCCGCACAGCTATGGCCCCAAGTACGCCGGACGACTGAACAATGACCCGGCGCTGTCGCGCAGCGAAGTGTTGCGCACCATCACCCTGAACGCCGCCGAGCAGCTTAAGTTGGAGAACGTGGTGGGTTCGGTCGAAGTGGGCAAGTTCGCCGACTTGATCGTCCTCGACAAAAACTTCATGCAAGTGTCCGAGGACGAGCTGGGCCGAAATCAGGTGCTGCTGACCGTCGTGGGCGGCAAGGTCGTATGGGCCAAGGCACCGTTCGTTGGCCTTCAAACGGCTCAGGCATCCCTCACTCGCACTGCCCAATAAAAACAAGAGAGCGTTCCGATGCAACGATTTATTCCAAACCTGTTGGCCGCCGCACTGGCGTTTGCTTCGATGCAAGCCATGGCCGCCGCCGACCTTGTGCTGTTCAACGGCAAGGTCTTCACCGCCGAACCTGGCCAAGGCCTTTCGCAGGCGGTGGCCGTGCAAGACGGCAAGATCCTCAAAGTGGGCAGCGATGCCGAGATCACCGCCCTGGCCGACGCCCGGACACAACGCATCGACCTGGCCGGCAAAGTGCTGATGCCGGGAATGATCGATACCCATAGCCACCCGGTGGTGGCGGCCTTCGACAGCATGGGGGCCAATCTGCTGGACGAAGAAAAGCCGTTGCCGGAGCTGGAGCAATGGATCATCGAACAGGATCAGGCGGGCCGTGCACGGGCCGGTGACGTGATCAGTATTGCCGGGGTGAGTTCGGCCTATTGGGACAAAAGCCATGAGCTTGGCCAGCGCTTCAATCAGGGACGCTGGGCGGACCAGCCGGTGGTCCTCGGCGGGATTGACGGTCACACCGGTTGGGCCAACAACGCCATGCTCAAGCGCCTGAAGATCGACGCGGCACTGGTAAAAGGTCTGTCGGAACAGGAGCGCAGCTATGTAGGTCACGAGGCGGATTTCACCCCCAATGGTTATTTTGCCGAGTCGCGCTGGGACCAGGTACGCAGCCAGATCCCCGCACCCAGCGACGAGACCATGCTGAATGCCGCCCGCGAGGCAGTGAAGGTCAACAATCAGTATGGCGTCACCGCCTGGATGGACGCGGCGGCGAATGCCGGCAGCGGCGATTCGCTTTTCGACTTCAAGGCAACCGAGCAGAGCTACGGTGTTCTGCCGCTATACCGCGAACTGGCGGAGAAGGGCGAACTCAGCGCACATGTCGCGGCGTTGTTGATCACTAACCCGAAAAGCAAACCGGCCGACCTCGACGTGCTGGCCACGGTGATGAAAAAGTTCGAGGGCGTGCCAAACCTGACGTTCCCCGGCATCAAGGTGTTTGCCGACGGTATTCTGGAGTTTCCAGGGCAAACCGCCGCCGTGATCGTGCCCTTCAAGAACAGCCATAAAAACGGTCAGTTGCTGATCGACCCGGCGCACTTTGGTGAGCTGGTGGTGGCGGCGGAGAAACGCAACTGGATCGTGCACATGCACGCGGTCGGCGACCGTGCCGTGCGCGAATCTCTGAATGGCGTTGCCTATGCGCGCAAACTCAATCCGACGCCGGTGGCGCACAGCATCGCTCACTTGCAACTGGTCAATCCCAAGGAGTTTCCACGCTTCAAACAGTTGGGTGTGATTGCCTCCATGCAACTGCTGTGGGCCACCGGCGAGACGTACACGGTGGAATTGGTCAAGCCGTACATCAGCGCGTTTGCCTACGGTTACCAGTACCCCGCCAGGTCCCTGCATAACGCCGGCGCGGTCATCGCCGGTGGCAGTGACTGGCCGGTGTCCAGCCCCAATCCATGGAACGCCATTGCTCAGGCCAGCACCCGCAAAGGACCGCTGGGCGTGCTGAACGCCAAGGAAAGCATTGATCGCCAGACCATGTTCTACGCCTACACCCTCAATGCCGCCAAAGCCCTGCGACTGGAGCAGCAAATTGGCTCGTTGGCACCCGGCAAACAAGCGGACCTGATCATCCTCGACCGCGACGTGTTCAAGGTCAGCGACGATGAACTATTCGAGACCAAAGTCCTGAAGACTTTCTTCGCCGGCAAACAGGTTTACGCGCCCGCGTCCTGACCGCCACGACCGTAGCCCCGAAAAATATGCCGGCTCCTCGTACCGCGAGGAGCCCGGCATCGCCATGCCCGACATTTCCCGTACTTCCATAACAATAAGAGAGTTATATGAACGCACGCGCATTCTTCACCCTGGCCAGCCTTGTATTGGCCCCCCTGACCACACAAGCACTGCCACTCAGCGATGACTTCAGCCTCGACATCAGCCTGACCGCTGTCAGCGATTATCGTAGCCGCGGCATCTCGCAAACCCTGGGCGATCCGGCGGCTCAGGTGGGTGCCACGCTGTTGCACAGCAGCGGCCTGTATCTCGGCGCCTGGACCTCAAACGTCGATTTCGGCGGCGAATTCAAGACCCGGCAGGAACTTGAGTACTACGCGGGTTACTACTGGCAGGCGACCGAAGCCATCAGTCTCGATCTGGGCTACATCAAGTACGACTATCCCAAGGAAGCCCAATTCAACCTGAGTGAGGTCTACGCCATCCTCGATGTTTACGGGGTGAAACTCGGCGGTTACTACTCAAAGGACACGCCGAACGCCTTTGGCGAAGACCAGGACACCCTCTACACCTACCTCAGCTACAAAATCGCACTGCCGGCCGAGGTTGGCCTGGACCTGCGCGTGGGGCACAACGATGTGAAAGACCCGGCGTTCTGGTCCGCCAGCGGCGACAACCGCGAGTCCTATTACGAGTGGGAAGCCAAGGTGAGCCGTGAATTCGTCGGCGTGACCTGGGGCCTCAGCTATATCGACACCGACCTGTCGAAAAGCGAATGCGCAGGCTGGTACGGCTATGGCGATCTGTGCACGGCCACAGTGGTCGCCAGTGCCAGCAAGACTTTCTAAGCGTTAACGAGCGAACTCTAAAAACAAGTGCCTCATAGGAAAACACCGTCATGACCCAGGTCAGCGATAGTCCGCAACGAAGTCCCCTGATCGAGACCCGTTCGATCGATTACATTCCGGAGGCCGAACGCCACGGCAGCCTCTACAGCCAGTTCACCCTGTGGCTCGGTGCCAACCTGCAGATCACGGCGATTGTCACCGGCGCGTTGGCGGTGGTACTGGGCGGCGATGTGTTCTGGTCCCTCATCGGCTTGCTGATCGGCCAGTTGCTCGGCGGCGCGGTGGTTGCCTTGCACGCGGCGCAAGGACCGAAGCTGGGCCTGCCGCAGATGATCTCCAGTCGGGTGCAGTTCGGGGTGTATGGGGCGGCCATCCCGATTGTGCTGGTGTGCCTGATGTACCTCGGTTTCAGCGCCACTGGCGCGGTACTGTCGGGGCAGGCGATTGCGCAGTTGATCCAGGTCAGCGACAGCGCCGGGATTCTGATCTTCGCCGCGTGCATCGCGTTTCTGACGATCTTCGGCTATCGGGTCATTCACCTGGTGGGAAGGGTGGCCAGCGTGCTGGGGATCGTTGCCTTTGCGTACCTGTTTACCCGGTTGATGACGCTCAACGATATCGGCCTGTTGCTGGACAATCGACATTTCGGCTGGAGCACGTTCCTGTTGGCCGTGTCGTTGTCCGCGTCCTGGCAAATCGCCTTTGGCCCGTACGTGGCTGACTATTCGCGCTACTTGCCGAGCAACACCTCCTCGTGGAAGACCTTTACCGCTGTCGGTCTGGGCACGGTGCTGGGGGCCCAGGCGTCCATGGTGCTGGGGGTGTTCGCGGCGGCGTTGGCCGGTACGAATTTCCGCGGTCATGAAGTGGCAACCATCGTCGGGTTGGGCAGTACCGGTTTGATGGCTTCGCTGCTGTACTTGAGCGTGGTGTTCGGCAAGGTCACGGTGTCGACGCTCAACGCGTATGGCAGCTTCATGTGCGTGGCCACCATTATCAGTGGCTTTCGCAGTCGCCTCGAGATCACCGCCCGGCAGCGCATGCTGTTCGTGCTGTTGATTGTCGGGGCGTCCACCACACTGGCGCTGCTGGGGCAGTACTCGTTTCTGAACAGCTTCAAGTACTTCATCCTGTTCCTGCTGACCTTCTTCACACCGTGGAGCGCAATCAACCTGGTGGATTACTACTTCATCAACAAGGAGCGCTACGACATCCCGGCGTTGTCCGACCCGCAAGGTCGCTACGGTCGCTGGAACGTGCTGGGAATCAGCGTGTATGTCATCGGCGTGTTGATCCAGCTGCCTTTTGTCGATACCCACTTCTACTCCGGGCCGATGGTCGGACAGTTGGGCGGCGTTGATATTTCCTGGATTGTCGGCCTGGTCGTGCCGGGGATTGTCTATTACCTGCTGGCCAGGAACTCAGGACTTGCGGTGGCGGTTGAGCGCGGTTCAGAGGCCTGAAGCGGCTCACGTATCAATGTCCGGGGAGGTTCCAGCGCTCGCTAAAGTGCTGGTATTGCTCCTCGGGCATTTGAATCAATAGCGGGGACTGGCGCGGGTCCAGCCAACTGAGCAAACGAGCCATGTCCGCTTGATCCATGGCGGTGCAACCCAGCGTCGGGGACGTCGGGCTACGCCAGACGTGAAAGAAAATGCACGAGCCCGACGCGGGGGAGGGCGGCGTGTTGTGCTGGATGACAATGCCTTGTCGATACAACTCATCCATGCTGCGCATGTGTTCGGAACTGTTCCAGTCCTTCGCGACAGTCGCCCCGTCGACCAGCTGGTTGTAGTGTGTGGACTGGCTGTCATCCACGCATTCGATGGCGGGTGTCAGCGCCAGGTAAGGCAGTCGGGTGTCGGCCGTGGTGTCGTAGCCAAAAGCCGTTCCCAGCTTGAAGATCCCGGCCGGTGCTTTGCCGTCACCCTCTCGTTTAATCGGACCGTCTTGCGGGTCAACGGGGGTTAGCCCCTTGCCCCAGGCCAGCCCGCTCTTGCCTAACACCACCGGAAACGGCGCTTCGTACGGCCGAAACGTGTTCCCCTGGCGTTCGTAGCGCTGGGCGGTCCCCTGGCTGTCAGTCCAGGTTTTTGTGGTGACCACAATCAGCTGATGGCTGGTGCCAAGAACGCTGCCCGGGTCCAGCGGCGTGATGGGGAAATCCATCACGTTTTGCAACGCCGCATCCCGTGTGTAGGTGAAGTGCCACCATTCCTTTGAATAGCCGGCAAACCCTTCCTTTTCCATGGCGCGGCTGAGCGTCTGACGATTTTGTTTGGCGACCGCGTTGATCGTCGGGTTGTCAGTATGTGCCGGCTCATCGAAGCAATCGAAACCTGTTCCCATGTCCAGCGCGCCGTCGTGCCAGCGTTGGCCATAGGGGGCTGTGCAATCGACTGGCGCGACTGCCGGTGTCCAGGTGTCGGCCGGCAGCGCCTGCGGCCCGGTCAGTGTCAGATCGACGGTGTTGCCTTTGGAATGGTTGGAAACCCGGGCGACATAACCCAGGCGCCAGAAGTCTTTCTTGTCCAGGCGCGGATAGAACTCGGCCTTGAGCGGGTCACCCGGTTCCGTGGCAAAACGTCCCATGTCCGCGACAGCCCGGCTGGGCCGATAGCAGTCAAATACCTTCAAACCGTAGCCTTGCGTGCGCAGTGCCGTTTGTACCCGAGCCAGTGCCTTGGCGGCTTCCAGCGACAACAGGCACTCCGGCGCCGCGTACCCGTCGAGGACGTGTCCGGTGAAATTGTGGGGGCTGGCGTAGCGGATATCTTGCTCAATGCTCGGATCAACCGTGCGCAAATACACCATGTGCCCGGGCCGTGGCTCGGCGCCGGCGAGGTACGGCGCAGCGAGGCTCAGAAACAGGATTTTGCACAGGAGGCGGCGCATGTGAGGCTTCCGGAAAGGTTGGATGCCTCATCATGGCTTCAAACCCGCTTCGCTTCCACGAGGTTGTGCGTCGCACGCCGCATCGAAGCCTGCATCCAGCCCTGTAGCAGCTGTCGAGCTTGCGAGGCTGCGTTCGGCTGCGCAGCAGTCGTGAGATCAGGCTATGCGGTGTTTCAGAAAAACCTCGTGCTCAGGTTTTACGACTGCTGCGCAGCCGAACGCAGCCTCGCAAGCTCGACAGCTGCTACGGCACTGCGGGCCAGTGCGCTATGGGTCAGTTGCGGTAGACCGGGAAATCACTGCACATCGCTGCGGCCTGTCTGGCGACATGTGCCTCGACGTCGGCGTCGCCGAGGTGATCGAGGATGTCGCAGATCCAGCCCGCCAGTTCGATGCTCTGGGCTTCCTTGAAACCCCGGCTGGTGATCGCTGGCGTACCGATGCGCAAGCCCGAGGTGACGAAGGGCGATTGTGGATCGTTCGGCACCGCGTTCTTGTTCACGGTGATCCCGGCACGGCCGAGGGCCGCGTCGGCGTCTTTGCCGGTGAGGCCCTGACGAATCAGGCTGACCAGGAACAGGTGGTTGTCGGTGCCACCTGACACCACGTCGTAGCCGCGGTCGATAAACACATTCGCCATCGCCTGGGCGTTGCGGATCACTTGTGCCTGATAGGTCTTGAAGGCGGGCTCCAGCGCCTCTTTGAAGCACACCGCCTTGGCCGCGATCACGTGCATCAACGGGCCACCCTGGCCGCCGGGGAATACCGCCGCGTTGAGTTTTTTCTCCAGTTCCGGATTGGCCTTGGCGAGGATCAGGCCGCCACGCGGGCCGCGCAGGGTCTTGTGAGTGGTGGTGGTGACCACGTCGGCAAAGGGAATCGGGTTCGGGTATAGACCGGTTGCCACCAGCCCGGCGACGTGGGCCATGTCGACAAACAGATAAGCGCCCACTTTGTCAGCGATCTGACGGAAGCGCGGGAAGTCCAGGATTTTGGAGTAAGCGGAGAACCCGGCGATGATCATTTTCGGCTTGTGTTCGACCGCCAGACGCTCGACTTCGTCGTAATCGATCAGGCCGGTGGTGGTGTCGATGCCGTACTGAACAGCGTTGTAGAGTTTGCCGGAGAAGCTGACTTTGGCGCCGTGGGTCAGGTGGCCGCCGTGGGCCAGGCTCATGCCCAGCACGGTGTCACCGGCCTGCAGCAACGCCAGATACACCGCGGCATTGGCCTGGCTGCCGGAGTGCGGCTGGACGTTGGCGTAATCGGCGCCGAACAGCTGTTTGGCACGATCGATGGCCAGTTGTTCGACCACATCGACGTGCTCGCAGCCGCCGTAGTAGCGCTTGCCCGGATAGCCTTCAGCGTACTTGTTGGTCAGGCCGCTGCCTTGCGCTTCCATGACGCGTTGGCTGGTGTAGTTCTCCGAGGCGATCAGCTCGATGTGGTGTTCCTGTCGCGCGTCTTCGGCGTTCATCGCCGCCAGCAATTCGTCGTCGTAGCCTTTGATCTGGTCATGCTTGCTGAACATGGTGAAGCCCTCTGATTATTCGCTGTCAATTGACGTACAGGGTGATGCGTTGGTCTTTGCCGCGGGGCGGTCAGGCCTCTTCGTTGATCAGCTGCTCATAAGCGGTCTGGTCAAGCAGGGTGTCCATTGCGCTGGCGTCCCGAGGTCGCATGCGAAAGAACCAGCCTTCTCCCAGCGGGTCTTCGTTGATCAATTCGGGGGAGCTATCCAGCGTCGAATTCACTTCAACCACTTCGCCGTCCAAGGGCATGTACACGCCGCTGGCCGCTTTTACCGATTCCAGCACCGCCACTTCATCGCCGGCAGCGAATGTGCGCAATTCGGGCACCTGAACGAAGACCACGTCGCCCAGCGCTTGCTGGGCGAAAGGAGTGATGCCTACGGTAATCAGGCCATTGCTCTCAAGACGCAGCCATTCGTGGTCGGTGGTAAAACGCAGTTCGCTCATATCAACTCCTTATTGTTCTGGTGGCTTCAGAGGTGATAGCAAGGGCGGTGCCATATTTATTTATTCGTTTTAAATCAATGACATAAATTGTTTTAGGCAGGGTTTGAGAATCGCGCGTGTATTGAAACCAATACAGGCATCGGGGGCGGGAGCGGAAAAGTCCGGACCAGGCGAGTGACGGTGTTTTGTCTTGATTTCGATACGCTGTATTGATTTTAAAACAGGCGAAATCAGGCCAATCCGCATGCGGGTCAACGACAACGCAATCCGTAGCAGCTGCCGAAGGCTGCGTCCGGCTGCGCAGCAGTCGCAAAACCGGTATGCGCAATATGACTGATACACCGCATTATCTGGTCTTACGACTGCTGCGCAGCCGGACGCAGCCTTCGGCAGCTGCTACGGATTTGCGTTGAGGGAGGAATCAGGGTTTGCCTGGAATGCCGTACTTGCGCAGCCGGATGGCAATCGCGCTGTGGGAAGTGTGCAGGCGAGCGGCGAGTAAACGGCTGGAGGGGTAGCTGCGGTAGAGCTGTTCCAGCAGGTTCTTTTCAAACCCTTCGACGGCTTCCTCCAGACTGCCCACTTCACCGTTGTTCTGGCGCTCCACGGCCGTGCGGGCGATGTCCAGGTCGTCGATGTCCACCAGCGGATTTTCACAAATGGCGGCGGCGCGAAAGATCACGTTTTGCAGTTGGCGGACGTTGCCTGGCCAGCGGTTGCCAAGCAGTGCCGCAAAGGTGCCGGGCGCCAGTCGACAGAGCGGGCGCTGAATCTGAGCGCAGGCTTGCTGCATGAAGTGATTGGCCATCAACAGGATGTCGTGACCGCGCTCACGTAACGGCGGCACTTGCAGGTTGAGCACATTCAAACGGTAGAACAGGTCTTCGCGAAAACGGCCTTCGGCGACCATTTTTTCCAGGTCGCGGTGGGTCGCGCTGAGGACCCGCACATTGACCTTGACCTCACGATCGCCACCGACCCGGCGGAAGCAGCCATCGCTCAAGAAGCGCAGCAACTTGGCTTGCAGGTAAGGCGACATTTCACCGATTTCATCGAGAAACACCGAGCCCTGATCCGCCAGTTCGAGCAGGCCGAGTTTGCCGCCCCGTTGCGCGCCGGTGAAGGCGCCGGGGGCGTAGCCGAACAGCTCGCTCTCGGCGAGGCTCTCTGGCAGTGCGGCGCAGTTCAGGGCCAGAAAGGGGGCGTCCCGCCGTGTGCTGATGGCGTGGCAGGCGCGGGCCACGAGTTCTTTGCCGGTGCCGGTTTCACCCTGGATCAGTAGGGGCGCGTCGAGCGTGGCAACGCGCTGCGCCCGGGACTTGAGCGTACGAATCGCGGGTGACTCGCCGAGCAGTGCATCGAAGCCTTCGGCGTGGTCGTGGTGCAGCGCCGACAGGCGTTCACCGATACGACTTGGCTGATAGAGGGTCAATAACGCGCCGGCGTCGGTGATCGGCATGGCATCGAGCAGCAGGGTCTGGCCACCGAGGGTGACCTCATGCATGGGCAGGCGGAAACTGTGTTCGATCAACGTGTGTTGCAAATCAGGATCATCGAACAGCGCGCTCAGCGGCTCACCGGCCGGTTCGCGACCACACAGGGCGATCAGCGCCGGATTGGCCAGCAGCACATGGCCCAGGCCATCCACCGCCAGCACCGGATCGGAACTGGCCGCCAGCAAGGCATCCAGTTGCAGACGTCGGCGTTGCCCCGGGAGAATGTCGACCATCGTCACCGCTTGCACGCCGCGCACACCGAGCAACGCATCGCGCAGCTCCTCCATCACATCGGCGCCCAGGGTCGGCGCATCGATGTAAACGTTCGGCGGAACCATTTCCACGGCATCCAGATTGAAGCTGCGCCCACCGAGCAGGGCCAGCACTTCCTGGGTGATGCCGACGCGGTCGATGAAGGTGACGTGGATGCGCATAGGTGGCCTGCAAGGGTTGCGAACGGAATGAGTATGACCGGCACGCGCCGCGTCTGTCAGGTGTTACCGGTGTTGCGTGAACTGGCGGCCAGGTCCTCAAGAAACGCCTCAAGTATCGGCGGCGGGGCAATGCCGCGGCGGGTGATCACGTCGAACGGAGACATCAGTTGCAAACTGGCCGGTGCCAATTGGTGCATCTCGCCGGTCTTGATCCACTGCGCGGCAAAGTGCGCGGGCAGAAAGCCCAGGTACGCACCGGAGATGATCAGGATCGCCAGGGCCTCGATATTGTCGACGGTGGCGGCGGCTTTGCTGACACCCAGGCGTTCAAGGTCGTACTGCTGCATGTAACCCCTGACGACAATTCGGCTGGTGGAAATCTCTTCGAGCAATTCGTCACCCTCGGCCTTGCTGCCATGCAGCGGATGCCGCCGCCCGCAATACAGCCCCAGTGCCTCCTTGTACAGCGGTGAGTGCAACAGGCCCGGAACGTAGATCGGGAAGTGCCCGATGGCCAGGTGCAACCGGCCGTCGAGCACGCGTTCTTCCAGCTCGGCGGGGGTGCCGACGTACACGTTCAGGTGCACGTCATGCCCCCTGGACACGAAGCGTTGGGTGGTGCGCGGGATCGGTGAATCCGGGTCGGTGATGGTGGTGTCGATAATCCCCAGGTTGAGCTTGCCGCTGATGTGTTGCTTGAGCACGTCGGCGTCCATGCAGAAATTTTCCACCGCCGAGAGCAGGCGCTGGGTCGCTTCATGGATGGCCACGCCTTGCTCGGTCAGGCGAAACCCGCTGCGCCCGCGTTGGCAGAGTTTGACCCCGAGCCGGGTTTCCAGGTGGGTCATTTGTTCGCTGATGGTCGACTGGCCGGCATTCAACGCCGCTTGCGCAGCAGAAAAGCCGCCGCACCTGACAATCGTGGCAAACACCCTAAGCAGTTTCAGATCGACATCGTGCAGCTGAATCACCTTGGACCTCCTGCGTGTGGATGCATCGGTAATGCCGATATGAGTATCTGATGTTTAGCATTTTTTCCACGAAAACCTGCGCCCATAGTCACTCCAATGGCGGTCACCTTCCACGTCCGCCGAGCCAAAAACAAGAATTGGAGAGGCCTGAAATGTCGAACAATGGTTATGAATCCGGTCGCCTGAACCTGCCATTCGTGGGGCACTGCACCTTTGGCAAATCCCCGGTATGCACCGACTGGGATGCACTGGATGCCGACGTGGCGGTCCTTGGCGTACCCAACGACATGGGCACCCAATGGCGCTCCGGCGCACGTTTTGGGCCTCGCGGGATTCGCGAGGCATCGACGCTGTTTTCCTTCGGCCATGCCGGCGCCTACGACCACGAAGATGACGTCATGTACCTGACCGCGGCCGATGTGCGCATGGTCGACGTCGGTGATGCCGACATCGTGCACACCGACATGGTCACCAGTAACGAGAACACCGAGTATGCCGTGCGCAAGATCCTCGATGCCGGCGTCATGCCCGTCGTGCTCGGCGGCGATCACTCGGTGCATGCGCCAGTGATCAAGGCCTTCGAGGGGCGCGGTCCGATCCACATCATCCACTTCGATGCGCACCTGGACTTCGTCGACGAACGTCACGGCGTTCGCTATGGCCATGGCAATCCGCTGCGCCGCGCCTCCGAAATGAACCACATAGTCGGCATGACCCAGATGGGCATCCGCAACGTGTCTTCCTCCAATCGCGATGACTACGAAGCGGCTCATGCGGCGGGCTCGAAGATTCTCTCGGTACGCGATGTGCGTCGCCTTGGCGTCGAGGGTGTGCTGGCGTTGATCCCGCAAAACATCAACTACTACATCACCATCGACATCGACGGCTTCGACCCGTCCATTGCGCCTGGCACAGGTACGCCGAGCCATGGCGGTTTCCTGTACTACGAAGTGCTGGAGATCATCCAGGCCCTGGCCAAGCGCAGCAAAGGCAACATCGTCGGCATGGACCTGGTTGAGGTCGCGCCCGTATATGACCCTTCCGGCATGACCTCGATTCTGGCCGCGCAACTGCTGCTCAACAGCATCGGTTTCATCTTCCACGAGCGGGCTCAGGCGCGGCACGCCTTGAGCGAAACCACCACGGCTTCGGCGTGATTTGACCGCCGCACAGAGAGCGTAGAAATGGACACGATCGTTAAGCAGTATTTGCAGAAATTCGGTGTATCCGAAGCCACCCAGACCTTCCTCGGCAAGGCACAGAAGATGTTCATCGGTGGCGCCTGGGTCGAGGCCAGCGACGGCCAGACATCCGAGGTCATCGAACCCTCGACCGAGGGCCTGATCACGCGCATTCCCATGGGCACAACCGAGGATCTGGACCGCGCGGTGCAAGCAGCCCGCGCGCAGTTCGACGGTGGCGCCTGGCGTCAGGCCAAGCCGGCGGAGCGTGAGCGGATGATGCAACGCCTGGCCGACCTGATAGAACGCAATGCCGTTGAACTGGCGGAAATCGAATCGATCGACATGGGCAAGTCGGTGGCCTTCGCCAAGGATGTCGATATCCAGGGTACTGTCGACACGCTGCGATATTTTGCCGGTTGGGCCACGAAACTCCACGGGCGCACCGTCGAACCCTCGTTGCCGGGCAATTACCTGGCTTATACACGCAAGGAAGCGGTGGGGGTGGTCGGCGCCATCGTGCCCTGGAACTTCCCTTTGCAGACCATGGCCTGGAAGCTCGGCGCGGCGCTGGCAACCGGCTGCACCGTGGTGGTCAAGCCGGCCGAACTAACCTCGCTGTCGGCCCTGCGTTTTGCTGAGCTGGTGCAGGAAGCCGGCATTCCAGACGGGGTGATCAACATCGTCACCGGGCGCGGCAGCGTGGTCGGTGCGGCCATGGCCACGCACCCCGGCATCGACAAACTGACCTTCACCGGCTCGACCCCGGTCGGCCGCACTGTCGGGCGTGCCGCGCTGGACGAAATGAAGCGACTAACCCTGGAACTCGGAGGAAAATCACCGGTAATCGTGTTGGCCGACGCGGACGTGCCTGCGGCCGCCAGGGCCATCGCCAACGGGGTGTTTTTCAACTCGGGACAGGTGTGCGATGCCGGTACTCGCGCTTATATTCATCGCAGTATCTACGACGAATTCCTGCGTGAACTGATCACCTACACCCGCACCTTGAAAATGGCCCCGGGCCTGGACCCGGACTGCTTCATCGGCCCGCTGGTCTCGGCATTGCAAAAGGCGCGAGTGAGCGACTACATCGAAACCGGCAAGCGTGAAGGCGCGGAACTGGTCTACGGCGGCCAGCCTGTCGATGGCCCCGGTTTCTTCGTCGAGCCGACCATCTTCGCCCATTGCCGCAACGACATGCGCATCGTTCAGGAAGAGATCTTTGGTCCGGTGCTGGTGACCGCGCCGTTCGAAGATGAAGAAGAGGCGTTGGCGCTGGCCAATGACTCGCCGTACGGCTTGGCGGCCGCACTCTATTCCAATGACCTTGGTAAGGTGCACAGCCTGATTCCACGGTTGCGAGCGGGTTCGGTCTACGTCAACGCCCATGGCACCCTCGACCCGTCGATGCCGTTCGGTGGCTACAAGCAATCCGGATTCGGCAAGGATCTGGGCGCGGAGCAGCTCGATTACCTGCTCGAGACCAAGGCCGTCTGGATCACGTTGCCCTGAGTCACGGCTGACTCAACCCCTGTAGGAGCGAAGCTTGCTCGCGAAAGCGGCGTGTCAGTCGACATCCCTGCTGAATGGGCCACCGTTTTCGCGAGCAAGCTTCGCTCCTACAGAACGTCAGAGTCGCCTTTGGAATTGGAACAGCAAGGAGGCATTCGGGTGTCGTTCCCCCCAAAAGAATGCAGTTATCCCGTCATGATCTTCCAAAAATAAGAGTACATCATGAACACTAACGCCAAGTCCGCCCCGAGGGTGTCGGTCCTCGATGAAAAAACCGTCGTCGAAAGCCATTCGATTGACTTCATCCCGGAACACGAACGCACCGACAAACTGTCGAGCCAGGGCCCGTTCTGGTTTCTCGGCAATTTCACCTTCTTCACCATGACCATCGGCTTCGTCGGTCCGAGCGTTGGCCTGACGGCGCTCTGGACCACACTCGCCGGCACGCTGGGCATCATGTTCGGCACGCTGTTCATGGCGTTTCATGGCTCGCAAGGCCCACACCTGGGCCTGCCGCAGATGATCCAGTCGCGTGCACAGTTCGGCTATCGCGGCGTGATCCTGGTGCTGCTGGCGACGCTGTTTGTGTTCGCCGGTTTCAACATCGTCAACCTGGTGTTGATGATGCAGGGCCTGCACACGCTCTTTGGCTTCAACCCCGCGGTGATCGCCGTGGCCGTGACGATACCGGCGGCGATTTTGGCGATCCTCGGCCATGACTGGATGCACCGCAGCTTCAAATGGGCCTTGTACCTGTCGCTGCCACTGTACGGACTGGTGACGTTGGCGGTGCTGATGGGCTGGGTTCCCGATGCGGCAATGCCGGTGCTCGGGGCCGGTGAAGTAGCACCGCCGCCGTTGGGTTTCAACTGGACCGGTTTCATCGCCCAATTCGCGGCGGCGGCGAGTTACAACATCGCTTATGCCCCGTATGTGTCCGATTATTCGCGTTACCTGCCGAAGAACACCTCCAGCGGAAAACTGATCGCGGTGGTGTTTCTGGGGGCGTCGTTGTCCGGTGCGTGGATGATTTCCGTGGGTGGGTGGCTGGCCGATCACCTGCACTCCACTGATGTGCTGGTGGCGCTCGGGCAAGTCGGCAACACCGTGTCGCCGTTGATCGGCACGGCGGTGGTCGTCATCACGATCCTGGCGTTCCTGCCGGTGATCGCCATGAACATCTACAGCGCCAAGCTGACCACGCTGACCTGCGTCGACTCGATCAAGCACATCGAACCCACCCGCAAGGCGCGGGTTCTGGCGATCGGTTTCGTGATCCTGCTGCAACTGGGCGTGGCCCTGAGCATTCAGAGTTCGGGCAAAGGCCTGTCGGTGCTGGGGATCTACCTGGTGGTGATGTTGTACTTCCTGGTGCCATGGACTTCGGTCAACCTGACTGACTACTTTTTCGTCCGCAAGGGCCGCTACGCCATCCCGCACTTCTTCATGCCCCACGGCAACATCTATGGCAGTTGGGGACTGCGCGGCATTGCGGCGTATGCCATCGGCTTCATTTCGATGATCCCGTTCTTCTACATCTACGACGGCGTCGAGCAGCGTGAAGTCTATGTTGGTCCGCTCGCCAAAGCGCTCGGCAGTATCGACATCGCCTGGCTGGTCGGCCTGATCGTGTCAGGGCTGGTGTACTACTGGTTCAGCCGCTCAATCGATCTCAAGCGCGAAGAAGCGGTCATCCAGCACATCGAAAAGACATCCCCTCAATACACCACTGGCGACAAGCTGACCTTGCACCCGGTGCCCGTTTTCAACGAATCGACGGTCGGGAGATAACCATGGCTACGCAAAAATACGACTACATCATCATCGGTGCCGGCTCGGCAGGTTGTGTGTTGGCCAACCGCTTGAGCGAAGACCCGGATACCTCGGTGTTGGTGCTGGAGTTCGGCGGCAGTGATCGCAGTGTGGTGATCCAGATGCCGAGTGCCTTTTCGATCCCGATGAACACCAAGAAGTACAACTGGCGCTACGAGACCGAGCCGGAGCCTTTCCTCAACGGCCGTCGAATTCATTGTCCGCGCGGCAAGGTGCTGGGTGGCTCATCGTCGATCAATGGTCTGGTGTACATCCGTGGCCACGCCTATGACTTTGATGAGTGGGAGTCGCTCGGCGCACAGGGCTGGGGCTACCGCAATTGCCTGCCGTACTTCAAACGCGCCGAGAGCTACGAGGAGGGCGGCGACAACTATCGTGGGCAAACCGGGCCGTTGCATACCACCAACGGCAATCACATGAAAAACCCGTTGTATGGGGCCTGGGTCGAAGCGGGAGCCGAAGCGGGGTACCTCAAGACCGACGACTGCAACGGCTTCATGCAGGAAGGTTTCGGCGCGATGCACATGACTGTGAAAAATGGCGTGCGTTGCTCCACCGCCAATGCGTACCTGCGCCCGGCGATGGGCCGTTCAAACCTGACCGTGATCACCCATGCGATGACCCGCCAGATCATCCTCGAAGGCAAACGTGCAGTGGGGATCAGCTATGACCACGATGGCCAGACCCATCAGGTCTATTGCAACCGCGAAGTGCTCGTATCGTCCGGCCCCATCGGTTCGCCGCACTTGCTGCAACGCTCCGGCATCGGCCCGGCCGACGTGCTGCGCAAAGCCGGGATCGGTGTCCGCCATGACCTGCCCGGGGTAGGGGAGAACTTGCAGGATCACGCCGAGGTGTACATCCAGTTTGGCTGCAAGGAACCGGTGACACTCAACAGCAAAATGGACCCGCTGAGCAAACTGCTGATCGGCCTGCGCTGGCTGCTGTTCAAGGATGGGCTGGGGGCGACCAATCATTTCGAGGCCGGTGGTTTCATCCGCTCCGAGAAAGGCCTGCGCTGGCCGGACATTCAGTTCCACTTTCTACCGGCAGCCATGCGTTACGACGGCAACAAGCCGATCAAGGGCCACGGCTTCATGGTGCTCACCGGGCCGAACAAACCGAAAAGCCGCGGCTATGTGCGGGCCCGTTCCGCCGACCCTTACGAGCATCCGCAGATCCAGTTCAACTACCTGCAACGCGAAGAAGACCGGGAAGGTTTCCGCCGCTGCATTCGCCTGACCCGGGAAATCATTGGCCAGAAAGCCATGGACCGTTTCCGCGACGGCGAGATCGCACCGGGGCCTCAGGTGAACACTGATGCAGAAATCGACGCCTTCGTTCGTGAAAACCTTGAGAGCACCTACCATCCTTGCGGCTCGTGCCGAATGGGTGAGGACGATATGGCGGTGGTCGATTCAGAGCTGCGCGTGCATGGCATCGCCGGTTTGCGGGTGATCGACTCCTCGGTGTTCCCGACCGAGCCGAACGGCAACCTCAATGCCCCGACCATCATGCTCGCCGAACGGGCCAGCGACCTGGTACGCGGACGCAAGATGTTGCCCGCCTCCGATGTGCCTGTCGGAGTGGTCCAGGATTGGGAAACCAGCCAGCGCTCATCGCTGCCAGGACGCAACGTCCGGGTCTGATCCAGACGCCCGAAAACCAGGCTACCGGGAAGGTAGCCTGGAGATAAGGCATTTTGCTGGCCCCGCAGTCTCGCACTAACCGCCAAAATCATTTTATTTTCAGGTGGTTAGGTGGATGCAAATGCACAAGGTAGTGATCGCGCTGGTGTCGTTTTCTTTGGCGAATGTGGCAGCCTCGGTCCAGGCCAAAGAGCTGCTGCCCAATGATCGGTACATGTGCAGCTGGGGCGCGGGTACTGCGGCGAGGGCCCAGGAACTCAAGCTTTCGGGGGTATCGCTGTATGCCGCTCGTCAAAAAATACAGGCCTATCCCTTCAGCAAAGCCTGGATGCGGATGATGGCCATGGGCATTACCGAGCAAACCTACGACAGCCCGTCGAAGTTCAAGCCTGCGGCTGTCCGGGAGAGCTTCTATGAGGGGTGCATCCACTACAAGTTGGCCCGTAAATAACCCTCCTGCGTCCGTCCCTGTAGGAGCGAAGCTTGCTCGCGAAGAACGATAACGCGGTGTGTCAGAACTGACGCCTTCGCGGGCAAGCCTCGCTCCTACAGTAGTCGGACGCAGGCTTCGCCAGCTGCTACAAAGGCGTGTGTTGCCTACCCCCATTTCCCTCAGGGCACCGCCGCCATACATCCCTCCTTAGCTCCCTATCGAAAAACGGCGCGACTGTCGTGAAAACGACCTGTTTACGCTGAACGCGCAACTCGATGATTTTTCTGTTGAACGAGTGTTCAGCTTCGACTATGTTCCTTCCACCTCCCCGGCTGGTTGCGCGGGCTTGCGTTTCTTCTATTCGAACGAGGCACTGGCATGCGGTTTTCACCCTTTGTTGAGCGGATTTCAGGCGACGGTGTTGCCGCTTGGGATATTCACTATGCGGCATTTGAAGCCCAGCGCCGTGGCGAGGATGTGATCATCCTCAGCATCGGTGACCCGGACTTCCCCACCCCTGATTTCATTACCGATGCCGCGATCCACGCCCTGCGTGAGGGCGACACCCACTACACCGAAATTGCCGGGCGCGATGCCTTGCGTGAAGCCATCGCCGCTCGCTACAGCCCGTTGTTTGGCCGTGAGGTTCAAGCGTCCAGCGTCATCATGACGGCGGGGGCGCAAAACGCATTGTTTGCCGCCTCGATGTGTCTGCTCACGGCCGGCGATGAAGTAATTGCGCTGGACCCGATGTATGTGACCTACGAGGCGACACTCAAAGCCTCCGGCGCGACGCTGGTGCGCGTGCCCTGCGCGGCGGATTCAAATTTCCGGCTCGATGCCGCCGTATTGGCCAAGGCCATTACCCCACGCACCCGGGCCATTTTCCTGGCCAATCCAAACAACCCCACCGGCGTAGTGCTCAACCGCGAGGAGCTGCAAGCCATCGCCGAACTCGCCATCGCCCATGACCTGTGGGTCGTGGTGGACGAGGTGTATGAGAGCCTGTGCTTCGAGCGCGAGCACCTGAGCCTGGCGGCCTTGCCGGGCATGGCCGAGCGTTGCGTGGTGATCGGCAGCCTGTCGAAATCCCATGCCATGACCGGCTGGCGTATCGGCTGGATCGTCGCCGATGCAGCCCTGGTCGCGCATGTCGAAACCCTGGTGCTGAGCATGCTTTACGGCTTGCCGGGGTTTGTCATGGAAGCCGCGCTGAAAGCAGTGGAAGCCCATGAGGACGTAACCCACGGCATGCGCGACATCTATCGCCGTCGTCGTGA
The DNA here is from genome assembly GCF_949768125.1 of Pseudomonas sp. IT-P253. Classification (NCBI taxonomy): domain Bacteria; kingdom Pseudomonadati; phylum Pseudomonadota; class Gammaproteobacteria; order Pseudomonadales; family Pseudomonadaceae; genus Pseudomonas; species Pseudomonas sp. IT-P253. Next base: position 47,252 of record NZ_CATKPT010000034.1, read on the forward strand.
TCTGGTGGTCGCGGGGTTGTCTGACTGCCCGGGAATTTCAGTGCTCAAACCCGATGCCGGCATGTTCGTGTTGATGGACGTACGCGGCACCGGGCTGACCTCTCTGGAGTTCGCCTGGCGTCTGTTGCGCGAGGCGCGCGTCTCGGTCCTCGATGCCGCCGCTTTCGGTGAGCCGGCCCAAGGTTTTGTGCGGCTCTCGTTCACCCTGGGTGAAGAACGGCTGGCCCAGGCTTGCCAACGTATTCGCGATTTTGTCCTGGTGTTGAAAGGCGAAGCGCCGAGGCCGGTGATCAGCCGTGTCACTTGTGAAGCGACCATTGAGCCGGTCGCGGGCAAGACCATGATTGAAGTCGATCGCCTGCACAAACGCTTTGGCAATATCGAAGTCCTCAAAGGCGTATCCCTGACGGCTCGCGAAGGCGATGTGATCTCGCTGATCGGCGCCAGCGGCTCGGGCAAAAGTACCTTGTTGCGCTGCATCAACATGCTCGAAGTGCCGGACCAGGGGCGCATTCTGGTGGACGGCGAAAGCATTCACCTGAACTTCGATCGTCCCGGCGCGCCGCTGGTGTCCGACGCCAAACAGCTGGTACGGATCCGTTCTAGCCTGGGCATGGTGTTTCAGAACTTCAACCTCTGGCCCCATCGCACGGTGCTGGAAAACCTCATCGAAGCGCCGACCCAGGTCCTGCGTGAAAGCCGTGCGGAGGCCACTGAACGGGCTGAAGCCTTGCTCGAACGTGTGGGGCTTGCCGCCAAGCGCAACGAGTACCCGGCGTTTCTCTCCGGAGGACAGCAACAACGGGTGGCGATCGCCCGGGCTCTGGCCATGCGGCCCAAGGTCATGCTGTTCGATGAACCCACCTCGGCACTCGACCCGGAACTGGTCGGCGAAGTGCTGCGGGTGATCCGCTCTCTCGCGGAAGAAGGCCGGACCATGATCCTGGTGACTCATGAAATGGCTTTCGCACGCGATGTCTCTTCCAAAGTCGCCTATTTGCACCAAGGGCTGATCGAGGAAACCGGCTCGCCGGACGAAGTGTTCGTACACCCACGCAGCGAACGTTGCCGACAATTCGTCAACGCTCATCAGACTCGCTAATACACAATAAAAAGACGGGGAAAAAAACATGGGAAATCGACGTTTGGCAAATTGGATGACCGGTGTGGCCTGCGTAATGCTGGCCGGCATGAGTGCGGCACAGGCTCAGCCGATCAGGTTCGCGGTGGCGGCCGAACCCTATCCGCCGTACACCGAGAAACAGGCTAATGGTGAGTGGAAAGGCTTTGAGGTGGACCTGATTCACAAGCTGTGCAGCGACATGAAAGCCGAGTGTGAGATCAAGGAAGTGGCGTGGGACGGGATCATCCCGTCGTTGCTGGCGAAGAAAGTCGACGTGATTTTTTCCTCCATGTCGGTGACCGAAGAGCGCGAAAAACAGATCGCGTTCAGCAAGGCTTATTACGATTCGGTGGTCGCGGTTGTAGGGCCGAAGGGGACTTCGGTGAAAAAGTACCCGGATGATCTCAAGGGCAAGATCATCGGTGTGCAGAACTCGACGGTGAGCGCGAGCTACCTGAAGCAGTACTACGAAAAAATTGCTGACGTGAAGTATTACGACACGCAGGACTCGGCCAACGCCGACCTGATTGCCGGTCGCATCGACCTGATGATGGCGGACGGCACCGCCATGGCCTCGTTCGTCAAGACTCCCGATGCCGGCAACCTGGAATACCTCGGCGCGGTGCCTTATGACCCGATCTTCGGCAAGGGCGTGGGCGCCGGTCTGCGCAAGGATGACGCTGAACTCAAGGCCAAGCTGGACAAGGCGATTACGAGCTTGCTGGCGAGCAAAGACTATGAGGACCTCTCCCAAAGCTACTTTGGCACCAGCGTGAAACCGGCATTCTGACCTGAGCACAAATCCCTGTAGGAGCGAGGCTTGCCCGCGAAGGGGGCTTCGAGGCCGCCAAA
>NZ_CATKPT010000035.1:0-32643 GCF_949768125.1 Pseudomonas sp. IT-P253
GCCCGACTCAATGGTCGGGCTTTTTCATTCCTGAAGCTGTGCTTATTTAGCACGGCCTTTGTAGGAACCGCCTTCGCGGGTATCGATCTCGATCATGTCGCCGATTTCGATAAAGTCAGCCACCGACAGTTCGGTGCCGTTCTTCAGTTTGGCAGGCTTCATTACCTTGCCGGAAGTGTCGCCGCGAGCGGAACCTTCGGTGTAGTCAACCTGACGCACGATGGTGGTCGGCAGTTCTACGGAAACCAGACGCTCTTCGAAGAAGATCGCTTCGCAAACATCGGTCATGCCTTCTTCAACGAAAGGCAGAACGGCTTCGATGTCTTCAGCGTTCAGCTCGTACATGGTGTAGTCAGTGGTGTCCATGAACGTGTAGGTGTCGCCGCTGATGAAGGACAGGGTCGCTTCTTTGCGGTCGAGGATTACGTCGTCCAGTTTGTCGTCAGCGCTGTAAACGATCTCGGTCTTGTAACCGGTCAGCAGGTTTTTCAGCTTGGTCTTCATGATCGCGCTGTTACGACCAGACTTGGTGAATTCAGCTTTCTGAACCAGCCAAGGATCGTTTTCGAGACGGATCACGGTACCGGGTTTCAGTTCTTTACCAGTTTTCATTGCGAATATCCGAATTTGGATGGGATTTACATAAATCTAGGCCGCGTATCATATCCAATTTAGGTAAAACTGTACCAGCGCTGCGGCAAGATCCGCCTGCAAGCCCTGTTCCAGACACCACGCTTCGGCATGATTTTGCAGTTCCGGCCCGTGTTTGCGGGTCGATTGCCAATGCTCGGTCATTGTCTCACCGGCATTCCAGGCCCGCCATAGACCGCTGATCGCTTTGCTGGCCGGCTCAGAGAGGCCTTTTACATAGAGCGAAAGGAACGCTTCGAGCTTGTCCAGATGAATGTCTTCATCCTGCCGGTAGATGTGCCAGAGCAGCGGTCGCCCCGCCCATTGCGCCCGGATAAAGGAATCTTCACCGCGCACCGCATTGAAATCGCAACTCCAGAGCAACCGGTCATATTGCTCCTGTCGGACGAACGGCAACACTTGCACGGTCAGGGCATCGCGCACGTGTACCGCGCCGGCACTCAGTGCCTCTACCCCGAGCCAACGCTCGACATCGCCGAGAATACGACCTTCCGGCACCAGCAGATGAGTGGGTGTCGAGTCACCCGCCATTGCGTCGAGCCAACTGGCCAGCCCGGTATTTTCGTAGGCAAACAGTGAGATCAACTGTGCCCCCTGCGCGCGATCAATCCCTAAACCTTGCAGGAAGGCTCGCTGAGCCTCGGGATCCTGTTGAAACTGCCGACGCTGCTCGAGCAAGCCGTTTTCACGCAGCAGCCCACCCGTGCCTTTCTGGAACCCCGGAAAGAAAAAGAATTTCTGCACACTTTTGTACTTGACCGACGGCAAGCCGTGGCAGCCGATGACCCAGTCCTCGGCACTCAGATAGTCGAGGTTCATCCACAGCGGCGGCTTTTCCCGCTCGGCCATGGCGTCCATGTAGGCACTGGGCAACTGACAGGCGAACGCGGCGATTACCACATCAGCGGCTTCCGCAGGTTGCCAGTCGGTCACCCATTGCCGCACCTCGACGCCCTGCTGCCACTGCTGTGCGACGTTGATGTCGATAGCCGGGCAAATGCGTTCGAACGCTCGCAGGTCATCGACCCATAAACGAACCTCTACTGAGTGTTCGGCCACCAATTGGCGGGCCAGACGCCAGGTCACACCGATGTCGCCAAAGTTGTCGACCACCGTGCAAAAAATATCCCAGCGGGTTTTCATTTCAGGCATTCCAGGCTCCCGTTGGCAAAGGCGCCGATTGTCCGCATAAATTACCCTGCGCAGAAGAGCCGACGGCGATTAATCTTCATGCGACAATCGCCACTCGTCCGCGACCATTCGCCAGGAGGCAGTCATGCCCTACCGCCCCAACCCCCGCCGCCCATTGCCCATTCAGCTCAATGCCCTGCGACTGACCGGTAGCATTGCCCTTGGTTTGTGGCTGGGTTTCCTCGCGATCGCACTGACCTGCTGGCTCGCCTCTCGCCTGTTGTTCAGCGAGCAACTGGCGCCGGTCGCACAAGTCGTGGAGCAACTGGCCAAACCGCCTGTGGTAGAGCAGCCGGTGCCGGATATTCCGCCACAGAGTCCATTGTTCGATCAATACGAAGAGAACCTGCGCAAGAACGAGCAACAGCAACGACTCGATCAGGCACGCAGCACCAGCCGTAATCTGTCCAACCCAAAATGCCAGTTCTGGTTGCAACAGGATCACAACGCGCCGAGCGAAAAAAGCCGCGCCAATGTCCTGCAATTCTGCGATTGATCATGAATAAACAAACGGTCCATCAACTGATCCTCGACAAACTGCGGGTCGATCTCGACATCGCCGAACGTGCTGCGCAAACCGCGTACGAAACCGCGACCCACGAAGAAAACATCGCCGAAAACAAGTACGACACCCTGGGCCTGGAGGCGTCTTATCTGGCCGCCGGACAAGCCAGGCGCGTGGAGGAAATCAGGCAGTCGTTGACGCTGTGCCAGAACCTGACACTGCGCCCTTATGACGAACAGCGCGGTATCGAAGTGGGCGCGCTGCTCGGCCTGGAAGACGAAAAAGGTCGTGAGCAGTGGTTGTTCCTGGCTCCCGACGCTGCCGGTTTGAAAGTCGATCTGGTGGGGCAATGGATTACTGTCATCACCCCTCGCTCACCGCTGGGCAAAAGCCTGCTGGGCAAGTTCGAAGGGGACGAGGTGGACATTTTGGTGGCCGGCACCCGGCAACAGTTTTCTGTCACCGAGGTCGTTTGAGCCGAGGCAGGACACCCCATTAATGGACCGGCAATTCGACGCCGTCGAACAGTTCTTCCAGTTCCTGCTTGTTGTGGCACTGGATGGCTTTGGCCATGACTTCGCGGGTCAGGTGCGGGGCGAACTTTTCGATGAAGTCGCACATGAAGCCACGCAGGAAAGTGCCGCGACGGAAACCGATTTTGGTGATGCTGGATTCGAATAGATCACTGGCGTCGAGCATCACCAGGTCGCTATCGAGTTTGGCATCGACCGCCATTTTGGCGACGATACCCACGCCCAGACCCAATCGAACGTAAGTCTTGATGACGTCGGCGTCGGCAGCGGTGAACACCACTTTTGGCGTCAGGCCGCGATGGCTGAATGCTTCGTCGAGTTTCGAACGGCCAGTGAAACCGAAGACGTAAGTCACGATCGGGTATTCGGCCAGGGCTTCGAGGGTCAGCTTTGACAGCTTGGTCAGCGGATGGCCTTGTGGCACGACCACGCAGCGGTTCCAGCGGTAGCACGGCATCATCACCAGATCACCGAACAGTTCCAGGGCTTCGGTGGCGATGGCGAAATCGACGGTGCCGTCAGCGGCCATTTCGGCGATCTGCATCGGCGAGCCTTGATGCATGTGCAGGGCGACGTCCGGGTATTGCTTGATGAACGCACTGATCACTGGAGGCAACGCGTAACGCGCCTGGGTGTGGGTGGTGGCGATCGACAGGGTGCCTTTTTTCTCGTTGGAGAATTCCTGGGCGATCTGCTTGATGCTTTCAACCTTGCGCAGAATTTCGCCGGCGGTGGTGATGATGCGCTCGCCGGCCGGGGTCACGCGGGTCAGATGCTTGCCGCTGCGGGCGAAAACCTCGACCCCCAGTTCGTCTTCCAGCAGACGGATCTGCTTGCTGATGCCCGGTTGCGATGTGTAGAGGCTTTGGGCGGTAGCGGAAACGTTGAGGTCGTGGTGCGCCACTTCCCAGATGTAGCGCAATTGTTGAAGCTTCATATGTATCCCTCAAAGCAGGTAGACGCCACGGGCATCAGCGACGGTATATAACTATATTAATGGTTTGAAGAATAAATCTAGAACTTTTTTATCAAACTGCCACTATCCGCGTTCTAGCGATCCTCTTGGCGACGACGCTCCACCAGCGGCACCAGATAGACCGGCACCCGAGCCAGTTGCAACACGCGCGTTGCGGTCCTGCCCAAAGGCGTTTCCGCCCCCACCCCGTGGCTATGACTACCTACGATCAGCAAATCCACCGAGAGTTTCTGCGCCTGGTCGAGAATCACCTGCGCCGGGTCCCCCTGAATCACCCGAACCGCCTGTATCCGCTCCAGGTCCTGCGCTCCCTCGCCTCCCAGTTCTTCACGAAAACTGTCAAGCACCCGCTGCTCGATACTGGCAATGACCGTGTTCAGGCCCTGACTGTGAAACTCGTTCAACGCCTGTTCATCGAGGTAACTCTGAAGCACCGACTCGGCGAACAATCCCATGGGTTCCACCGCATGCACCACGTACAAGTCAGCATTGAATGTCCGCGCCAGCGCCAGGGCATGTTGCATCACTAGTGGTGCGTACAGGCCGAGGTCAGTGGCGTACAGTATCGACCCAATCATATGACCTCCTCGCGTGCCAACATGGCGGAGATTGATTCAGCTTAGCAGTGCCTTGGCGAGTACGGCGTTTCGTGCAACGCATTGAACCGTGGGCTTAAACCTTTTGCTCGTTGCTTATGCCATGCGGCACGTGGCCAGTGGCGACCACCTCGCGGGCCAATTCGCAGTGGCCGGCCTGATCGTCGAAAAACACGTCAGCGGCAAAGGCTTCGAGAAATGCCGACTTGGTCAGGCCACCGAGGAACAACGATTCGTCCAGACGAATGTCCCATTCGCGCAATGTGCGGATCACCCGTTCATGGGCCGGCGCTGACCGCGCCGTGACCAGGGCGGTGCGGATCGGACACGCGTCCTCCGGAAACTCGCGCTGCAACACGTTCAGGGCGGCAAGGAAGCCTTTGAACGGGCCTCCGCGCAACGGCTCACGAGCAGCCTCACGCTCACTGGCCTGAAAGGCTTCCAGCCCTCCAGCCTGGTAAACCCGCTCCGATTCGTCGGAAAACAGCACCGCGTCACCGTCGAAAGCGATGCGCAATTCATCGCTGGCGGCACGGCTGGCACCGCCCGACAGAATGGTCGCAGCGGCGAACCCGGCATCCAGTGCACTGCGTACGTCCTCGGCATGGGTCGAGAGAAACAGATCACAACCAAAGGCCTTGAGGTACGGATAAGGACTGCGTCCGCCGACAAACGCCGCTCGGGAGATCGCCAGTCCATAGTGGTGGATCGAGTTGAACACCCGCAGCCCGGTGTCGGCACTGTTGCGTGACACCAGGACCACCTCGACCCGGGCCCGGCCGAGGCTGGTATTGAGGTTCAGGAGTTTTTGCACCAACGGGAATGCATCGCCGGGTTCAAGGATTTCGTCCTCGTGTTCGATCTGATATTGCCGATAGGCCTCGACACCGCTCGACAGATAGACCTTGTGGCTCTCACTCAAATCGAACAGTGCCCGCGAAGAAATCGCCAGCACCAGTTTGTCGTCTATGCCCTTTGCCATGCCCTTTTCCCTCAGGTTGATCGACTCAAGTGTTGCGTCGATCGATAAAACTCAAGCTGCGATACAACGCTTCGATTCGCGGCAACTCACATCCCGCGGCGTTGGCGGCCGCCAGTGGACGGGCATAAATCGCAGCCAGTTCCAGCGGTCGCTTGTGCAGAAAATCGTGGTACATGCTCGGCCAGTAATCCGGCATCTTCTCGGTCACCATGAACAGATGATCGGCATAACCGGCCGGTATGACGTGACCGCAGGCTGTCGCCCCCTGAACCACTTCGGCCATCAATGCCTTGATCAATTCCCGGCTGTCGACATCCGCCATCAGCGGCGTGGTGCTTGCCCCGAGCAGCACCGACAGACCGTTGTAAGGGATATTCCAGACCAGTTTTTGCCAACGTGCCTGATGCAGGTTCGCCATGGATTGCGAATCGATGCCGGCAGCGCGGAAGAACCCGGCGCCCTCCTCCACAATCGCTGTGCACGTCGTTTCATCGGTTGCGGGACCGCTGTGGTAGCCAACATGCACCGCGCCGAGCGCCTGATGGGTGATGACGCCAGGTTCCTCGCGATGTACGCAGATGTAGCAGAGCCCTCCGAGCAAATGCAGCGAATCGGGGAGCCATTCGCGCAGGCTGTCTTCGACGTCCAGGCCATTTTGCATCAGCAGCACTTTGGCACCGGGGGCGGCGACTTGACGGATCATCGGTGCGAGGTCCGCGTTACTGGTGGTTTTCGCGCCCACCAGCAACCAGTCGCAGGGCGGCATGTCTTCGGCGCTCGAATAGGCCTGAACCGGGTTCAACGTCAGCGCGCCATGGACCGCGCTATTGACCTGAAGCCCTCGCTCAGCCACCGCTGAAAACTCGCTGCGCAACAGAAAGTGCACATCGAAGCCGGCACGCGCCAACATCACCCCGTAGAAACCGCCGATAGCACCGGTTCCGATAATACCGATTGTCGGTTTGGCAACTGCTCCCATCATGGCAACTCCTCTGCAATTCGATTCAGGGCCTGACCCACGGCGGCATTGAGCTCAGTGCAGGTCAGGCGCGATTGAAGTAGTCCGAAGAACTCACCGTCGCGCACCACAAACAGCGCCGGCAAATGAAAGACCTGATAACGCTCGACCACTCCGCCATTGTTTCCCGCATCGATCCAGCACAACTGATCGACCTTCAGGTCGAGTCGTGGCAATTGCTCACGGGCAAAACGGCAACCGGCGCAGCCAACACTGGTGAAAATCACCAGCGATACCCCGTTCATTGCCAGCAGCCGCTGGTCGGCGTCGAAATCGGTCAGTTCCCATTCGACCACTATACTGGGAGGAACAATGTCAGATGGCCGACACATGGAGTCCGTGTTCATGGGACGTTTTCTTCCTCACCCTGACGATGTGCCTGTCGAATTAACGTTGCTCACGCATGAGTGCATATCGCGGCAACGGCTGCACACTATCAGCCTCGGGGGCATGGCTTGCAATTACCACCGCGCCTGGCGCCACGGTACAGCGCTGGAAGTGCGCATGCCGACCTTGAATCCCGACTTGCGTTTTCTAGGCTATGTGGCCTGGTGCCTGCGACGAAAGCGCGGCTATCTGGTGGGCATTGCCTTTGTGGATGAGCAGATGCTATTCAGTGCCCGAATGGGCGAGCAGGTGTGTCAGATCGAACATTACCGCCGCCTGCACGACGCGCACAAAGATCTGCAGGATACTCAAGCCCTGGCGCTCGAATGGGTCCAGGAACATGCCCTCGAGTTCTCCCACGACACGGTTCGCAAGGCATTTGCACAGCCAGTGCTGGATTAAACCCGTGTCTGCCCATTGTCGAGCAGGCGCGTAACGCGCTAAGGTTCGGCTCCCCGACGCGCTTAATTTGCTGTGCTCCGCCGCGCGGGTTCGCTGGCGGCCGGCACCCGTGACCTGACGAGTAAACGATGGCTGATTTACCGATCAACGACCTAAACGTCGCCTCCAACGAGACGCTGATCACTCCCGATCAGCTCAAGCGTGATATCCCTCTGAGCGACGCTGCCCTGCGCACCGTCACCAAGGGTCGCGAAGTCATTCGCAACATTCTTGACGGCACTGACCACCGCCTGTTTGTCGTCATCGGGCCTTGCTCGATCCACGACATCAAGGCTGCCCACGAATACGCCGAGCGCCTGAAGGCGCTCGCGGCCGAAGTGTCCGATACCCTGTATCTGGTCATGCGCGTGTATTTCGAGAAGCCACGCACCACGGTCGGCTGGAAAGGCTTGATCAACGACCCGTACCTGGACGACTCCTTCAAGATTCAGGATGGCCTGCACATCGGTCGCCAATTGCTGCTGGACCTGGCCGAGATGGGCTTGCCGACTGCGACCGAAGCCCTCGACCCGATCTCCCCGCAGTACCTGCAGGACCTGATCAGCTGGTCGGCCATCGGCGCACGCACCACCGAATCCCAGACTCACCGCGAAATGGCTTCCGGCCTGTCCTCGGCTGTCGGCTTCAAGAACGGCACCGACGGTGGCCTGACCGTGGCGATCAACGCCTTGCAATCGGTTTCCAGCCCGCACCGTTTCCTGGGCATCAACCAGGAAGGTGGCGTATCGATCGTCACGACCAAGGGCAACGCCTACGGTCACGTCGTGCTGCGCGGTGGCAACGGCAAGCCGAACTACGATTCGGTCAGCGTTGCGCTCTGCGAGCAAGCGCTGAACAAAGCCAGGATCAAGCCGAACATCATGGTCGACTGCAGCCATGCCAACTCCAACAAGGACCCGGCCCTGCAACCGCTGGTGATGGAGAACGTCGCGAATCAGATCCTTGAAGGCAACCAGTCGATCATCGGCCTGATGGTCGAAAGTCACCTGAACTGGGGCTGCCAGGCGATTCCGAAAGACCTCGCCGATTTGCAATACGGCGTGTCGATCACCGATGCCTGCATCGACTGGTCTGCCACTGAAAGCACCTTGCGCAGCATGCATGCCAAGCTCAAGGATGTGCTGCCCAAACGCGATCGCAGCTGATAGCGCTGCTCTGCAGACAAAAAAACGCCGGGCTAAACCCGGCGTTTTTTTATGCGCTTGATTCTTGAAAGGTCACTGGCTCAGAGCTTGGCAGCATGGCGTTGGTGACGCTCCATGTAGCGCTCCACGTAGGAGCACGACGGAATGACTGTGTAACCCATTTCCTCAGCGTATTGCAGTGCCTGCTCGGTCAATGCAGCCGCAATGCCCCGGCCACGCAGTGCGTTGGGCACAAAGGTGCGGTAAATATCCAGGGTCTGCTTCCCCAGGTCCATATAGGTCAGGTAGGCACGATGACCGTCCACATTGGTCTCGAACTGATGACCCGCCTGGTCATGGTGGATGGACAACGCCTCGCTCATCACTACTCCTCGCGGGTCTTGAATTCTGACCCCTACCTTACCGATGTTTTTCCGGCGAAGGAACATCTACGCCACCCCGTGCCTGAATGGGCACCGAGAAGAGCCGCACCAATCTCGCGCAACCGGGCACGTACAAATAGTAGGCACCATTGGCAAAAATGCTCAAGGTACACTCGTCATCATGCAGGTTGGCAGGTACTGCTCCGGGTCACGCAGGGACGGCTCGCCCGAAGATTTCTGCGGGGCGACAGCCTGAACATTGCCGGACATTGAGACGAGCGCCCTTTCTTAAAGTCACCTCTACATGGATAAAGATATGAGAGGCAGCGCGCAAAATCTGAACCAAAGTATAGACGAATCCATGTAGCTAGACTTTAGCCAAGACCGAAAAAAGCATCGGCGACGACGCGCAGTTTTTCCATGGCGGATCGCTCAGCTCGGGCCTCGTAGCTGGATATTTTTTAAGCAATTGCAGTTAAAAGTTGCTCGAAAAAGAATCAACGCCTACAATTTTTTTGGCTTCTTGCTTTACGTCAGTTTACTTACGACAAGTAATGGGTAGTATGTACGCCGGCTAATTCCTCACTCTGAGGAGATAGTCACTTAATAGAAAGTCCTTGAAGGGGAACACGATGAACAACGTTCTGAAATTCTCTGCTCTGGCCCTGGCCGCAGTTCTGGCTACCGGTTGCAGCAGCGCATCGAAAGAAACCGAAGCACGTCTGACCGCTACTGAAGACGCAGCAGCTCGCTCCCAGGCTCGTGCAGACGAAGCTTACCGTAAAGCTGATGAAGCTCTGGCTGCTGCTCAAAAAGCACAACAGACTGCTGACGAAGCTAACGAGCGTGCTCTGCGCATGCTGGACAAAGCTAGCCGCAAGTAATAATCCTTCGGGATTGTTATTAAGCCGACCCGTTTTTTGGGTCGGCTTTTTTATTGCCCGGTGTTTGGTACAGGTAATAAAAAACCCACCGACGCGGTCAGCATCGGCGGGTTTCTTTCAAGCGTTACTGCAGCGGGTCGATCGGCGCACTCGTCACCAACGGCGCGGAAGTATTGGGCACAGCGATTTCCACCGGCATCCCGTCTTCAGCGGCAACAACATCACGCACCACATCCCAGTTCATGCGCAGGTTATTGGTGATGTCCTCACGCTTGAGCATCGCGTTGATCACCGCTGTGTGCTTGTCGACCACCGACGGGTTGCCGTTATCGTCCAGCGGCGTGTGCGCTTCAAGATAGACCTTGCCGCCACTCTTGCCGAACTTGTACGGGTCGTTGATGATTCGCACCGACGTACCGATCGGCACCATGCCCGCCATTTCCAGCACGTTGTTGTTGAACATCCGGAAGCAGCCATGGCTGGTGCGCATGCCGATGCCGAATTTTTTGTTCGAACCATGAATCAGGTAGCCCGGAGTGCCCAGGCTGAACTTGAACGGCCCCAGAGGGTTATCAGGACCGGCCGGCACCACATTCGGCAAAGGGTCACCATCGGCGGCGTGCTCGGCCTTGATGGACGCTGGAGGCGTCCAGGTCGGGTTAGGCGTTTTTGCGGTGATAGTGGTGTGGGCGATTGGCGACCCCCAACCCTCACGACCGATCCCCAGCGGGAAGGTGTACACCACGTTCCGGCCTTTCGGATAGTAGTAGAGGCGGTATTCAGCCAGGTTGATCACGATACCTTCACGCGGACCCGGCGGCAGGATGAAGCGGGTCGGCAGAATGATTTCGGTGCCGGCGCCCGGCAACCAGGCGTCGATGCCCGGGTTGGCCGCGACCATTTCCGAATAGCCCAGATCGTAAGTGGTACCAAGGTCGGCGAAGGTATCTTCGTACTTGGACTTGATGACCTGAACCTGGCCAACGATGTCTTCACCGGGCGGTGGTAGAGGCAGCTCCAATGCTGCAACGGGACCGGCCACACAAAAGGCGGCAAGAGTCAGGCAGCGGGTGACGGCAGGAAAGCGCGGCAACATCCGGAAAATCCTTCGCATGATCGACAGAGGGAATAAAAACGCGATTGTACACTGGCGTCTGAAATTTCGGGGAGTTGGCCGATAGCAAGCTATCTTTGAGGCGTCAAAGCTCGAAGCGCAGCTCTGGCCAGATCGGCGATGTGCCGCGTTTTTGCGACTCCAGGATAGCGCGGCACAAGGAGCACAGGCGCTGGTCCTGGAATACCCGGCGGTCGACGCTCGACCAGCGCGGCTGTGCCGGTAGCAGGCTGCCGCACAAGGTTCGGTCCGCTGAACCACCCAGCTCCAGCTGACGTGTCACCAGATGTACCCGCACTTCCTGGCAGGCGAACAGATCCAGCTGTTCGTCAGGCTCGATCAGTTGATAGGCAAAAAGTGACCAGGCGGGACGCGGCATCGGGGGCTCCAAATCGGGGGCGCCACCTTAGCCGAAAGCCTGCCCTTAGAAAAGTGTCATAGCAACGGTTTTAGCGTAGGCCAGACATTTTCCAGCAACTTGTCCTGAGCCACCGCAGCCGGGTGCAGGCCGTCGGCTTGCATCAAGTCTGGATGACCGCCGACACCGTCGAGAAAAAACGGCACCCACGGGATCTTTTTTTCGTTGGCGAGGTTGCTGTAGACCTCGGCAAAGGCCTTGGTGTAGCGAACGCCGTAGTTGGGTGGCAATTGCATGCCGAGCAGCAGCACTTTGGCACCGCTGGCGCGAGAACTGTCGATCATCGCTGCAAGGTTTTGTTGCAATTGGATTGGCAGCAACCCACGCAGCCCGTCATTACCGCCCAATTCGAGGATCACCAGCTCAGGCTTATGCTCCGCAAGCAGCGCAGGCAGGCGCGCCTGGCCTCCGGCACTGGTGTCGCCGCTGATGGACGCGTTAACCACCTTATCGTCGAAACCTTCACGCTTGAGCCGTTGCTCGAGCAAAGACACCCACCCCAAGCGGGTATCCAGCCCGAAACCCGCGCTGATACTATCGCCAACGATCAGGACTGTACCCGCCGCTGCGTTCTGGGCCATGCACATCAAGGCCAGGCCAGCACTCAAAAACCACACACGCATCGGATTCTCCATGGGCGCAAGCATTCTCACCGCGAAGAACCTCAGCAAAGTGGTACCCAGCGCGGAAGGTGAACTGACTATCCTGCACGAACTGAGCCTGGAACTGAACAAGGGCGACAGCCTGGCCATCGTCGGCGCGTCCGGTTCCGGCAAATCCACCCTCCTTGGCTTGCTCGCCGGTCTCGACTTGCCGAGCAGCGGCGAAGTCACCCTCGCCGGGCAAGTCCTGAGCAACCTCGATGAAGACCAACGCGCACGCATTCGCGCAGAACATGTCGGCTTTGTCTTTCAATCATTCCAGTTGCTCGACAGTCTCAACGCCCTGGAAAACGTCATGCTGCCGCTGGAGCTCGATGGCCGAAAAGACGCCCGCGAGCGCGCCACCGAACTGCTGCAACGGGTCGGGCTGGGGCAACGCCTGACCCATTCACCCCGCCAGCTCTCCGGCGGCGAACAACAACGCGTGGCGATTGCCCGGGCGTTTGCCGCCGAACCCGACGTGCTGTTTGCCGACGAGCCTACCGGCAACCTCGACAGCCACACCGGCGGACGCATCAGCGATCTGCTGTTCGAACTGAACCAGGAACGCGGCACCACCCTGGTGCTGGTGACCCACGACGAACGCCTGGCACATCGCTGCCGGCGCCTGATCCGCCTTGAAGCCGGCCTGCTGGTCGCCCCTCTGGAGCCTTGATGGCACGCCTGCCGCTGTTGCGCCTGTTCAGTCTCGCCATTCGCCAATTGCTGCGCGACGCCCGCGCCGGTGAGTTGCGGGTATTGTTCTTCGCCCTGGTGGTGGCCGTGGCGGCGAGTACTGCCATCGGCTACTTCGGCGCCCGCCTCAACGGCGCAATGATGCTGCGGGCCACAGAATTTCTCGGTGCCGACCTGCTGCTGGAAGGCAGCTCACCAGCCCGGCCCGAACAGATAAGAAGCGGTACCGATCTGGGCCTCGAACATGCTCAGGTAGTGGAGTTCTCCAGCGTTATCGCCACCGACAACGGCATTCAACTGTCCAGCATCAAGGCAGCCGATGATGCCTACCCACTGCGCGGCGAACTGAAAAGCGCTCCCGAGCCCTACGCCCCGGAAGTAGCCGGTGGTGGACCGAAACCCGGCGAAGCCTGGGTCGAAGCGCGCCTGCTGACCGCGCTGGATTTGAAGATCGGCGACAGCATCGACGTCGGTATGCGAACCCTGAAACTGGCTCGGGTGCTGACTTACGAACCGGATCGCGCCGGCAATTTCTACAGCCTGACGCCGCGGGTGCTGATCAATCTCAGTGACCTCGCAGCGACGGGTGTGGTGCAACCCGGCAGCCGGGTCAGTTACCGCGAACTCTGGCGCGGCAATGCCCAGGCACTGGAAATCTATCGTCAACTGATCAAGCCCGGCCTCGCGGCCAACCAACGCATACAGGATGCACGCGACGGCAACCGGCAGATCGGTGGCGCCCTGGGCAAAGCCGAACGTTACTTGAACATGGCCAGCCTGGTGGCGGTTCTACTGTCCGGTGTGGCGGTGGCGCTATCAGCGACGCGCTTCGCCACCCGCCGATTCGATGCCAGTGCATTGTTACGATGCCTGGGCTTGTCCCGTCGGGAAACCCTGGCGCTGTTCAGTGTGCAACTGGCGGTCCTCGGACTGCTCGCCAGCCTCAGCGGTGCATTGATCGGCTGGGTGGCGCAGCTCGGGCTGTTCGCACTGTTGCATGATTTGTTGCCGACCGATATTCCACCGGGCGGTCTGTTTCCAGCCATCGCCGGGATTGGCACCGGGCTGGTGGCGCTGGCCGGTTTTGCGTTGCCACCACTAGCTGCGCTGGGTCGCGTTCCACCGTTGCGGGTATTACGTCGGGACATGCTGCCGATCCCTTCCAGCACCTGGATGGTCTATGGCGCGGCACTGGGCGCACTTGGACTGATCATGTGGCGCCTGAGCCTGGACCTGGTGCTGACCTTCGCCCTGCTCGGCGGAGGCGTGATCGCCGCGCTGCTGTTGGGTGGCTTGCTGCTACTGCTGCTGAAAAGCCTGCGCCGGATGCTGGCGCGCGCCACCTTGCCGTGGCGACTCGGTCTGGGCCAATTGCTGCGCCATCCATTGGCGGCCGCGGGACAATCCCTGGCCTTCGGTTTGATTCTGTTGTCCATGGCGTTGATCGCCTTGTTGCGCGGTGAGTTGCTGGACACCTGGCAAAATCAGTTGCCGAAAAACGCGCCGAACTATTTCGCCCTGAACATTCTCCCGGCGGACAAACAGGCATTCACCGACCGCCTGATCGAAATGTCAGCACAATCGGCGCCGCTGTACCCGGTGGTGCCGGGGCGACTGATCAGCATCAACGGCGAGCCGGTACAGGAAATCGTCAGCAAGGATTCGGCCGGTGATCGAGCGATCCAGCGTGACCTGAGCCTGACCTGGGCGGCGGACTTGCCGGCGGGTAACACGCTCACCGCAGGCAAATGGTGGACCGAACAAACGCCGGATGAGATACCCGGCGTGTCGGTGGAAGGCAAAGTTGCCGAAAGCCTGAAACTCAAGTTGGGCGACCATCTGGTCTTTAGCGTCGGCGGGGTCAATCGCGAAGCGAAAGTTACCAGCCTGCGAGCCATTAACTGGGACAACTTTCAGCCGAACTTCTTCATGATCTTTCAGCCGGGGACGCTGAAGGATCTGCCTGCCACCTACCTGACCAGCTTTTATCTGGCGACGGGACATGATCAGCAGATCGTCGATCTCTCCCGCAGCTTCCCGGCAGTCACCATTTTGCAAGTCGAAGCCTTGCTGGAGCAGCTACGCAGCATCCTCGCCCAAGTCACACTGGCGGTGGAGTACGTGTTGTTGTTCGTGTTGGCGGCGGGAATGGCCGTGTTGTTTTCCGGCTTGCAGGCGACGCTGGATGAACGCATTCGCCAAGGCGCGCTGTTGCGGGCGCTGGGGGCCGAGCGGCAGTTGCTGGTCAAGGCCCGGCGGATCGAGTTCGGTTTGCTCGGAGCGGTCAGTGGGTTGTTGGCGGCGCTGGGTTCTGAGCTGGTGAGCCTGGTGCTCTACCGCTACGCCTTCGACTTGCCATGGCATCCGCATACGTGGCTGTTGATGCTGCCACTGATCGGCGCTGCACTGATCGGCGGGGCCGGCGTGTTCGGCACACGTCGCGCGCTGAACGCCAGCCCACTGACAGTCTTGCGCGAGGGCTGATAAATTCAAACGCGGGTTAAAATGGCCCGCCCCATGCAAAAACGACAAAATCGTTAATAATCAAATAGATATAATTAGTATTAGTGCTAATTCGGCCTACTATTTCTCATAAACTATTTCGTTGATCCACCAGCACGTCTCGCCATTTGGGGTCTGAACAACGGCCTCATCACCCACCTCTTTTTTTAGCAGTGCCCGCGCCATCGGCGAATCGATGGAAATGTAGTCGTTGCGCCCATAGATCTCGTCGTAGCCGGCAATACGAAAACGTTTCACATCCCCGGCATCGTTCTCGATCTCAACCCAGGCGCCGAAGAAAACGCGCCCCTCCTGCTCCGGTGAATACTCGACGACCCTCATATCCTCGAGTCGTTTTCGGATGTACCGAACACGTCGATCTATTTCGCGAAGAAGCTTCTTGTTGTACTGATAGTCGGCATTTTCACTTCGATCGCCTAACGAGGCCGCCCAGGTAACCTTCTGAGTAGTATCCGGGCGCTTCACTCGCCAGAGGTGATCCAGCTCATTTTTTAGAGCTTCAAAACCATCTTTCGTAATCAACTTCGTACTCAAATAGCACCTCGATCGGAGGGATTACCTTGCTGACTTAGGCCTTGCAGAACACGAGCCAGCCTCAGCGTCGCACCTGACGCTTCTTTCAGTTCCATTTTTTGTCTCGCAAAAGCAACGATAAAGCGTCATCGCACAATATATGACGACAACCTATATTGTGCGATGCCAAATGCCGAGGCGCTTCCAATGCGCAAGGTTCATGAAGAGTCGTGGGCATTAAAACTGCACGGACTCCTGACTCGTGAATCAGCGACTCGGCACTAGTGTTTTTTACGGTAAGCCATTGAGTCATCTATACGCTTGAGAATGTAGTCTCCCGCGGCCACCGGCTGATAAAGGCTCTGTGCCCGGTCGATACCCAGATCGCAGGGATCGACTGTGGCGCTGTAAGTCGGGTCGTAGAACGTCGCAATGGAGTAGCGCTCATGGCCTGAAGAGTTGATGACCCGGTGCAGGGTCGAACGAAAACGATTGTTGGACCAATGCGCCAACAAGTCTCCGACATTCACCACCAGACTGCCCGGGATCGGCGTGGCCTCGATCCATCGATTGGAGCCCAACTCGCGCACTTGCAAACCACCGCTGTTGTCTTGATAAAGCAATGTTATGCAGCCGTAATCCGTATGAGGCGCTACCCCGAACTGATCAGCCTCGGCTTGCGGCGGTTGCGGCGGGTAATAGACCATCTGCGTGCGCTGCAGAGGCTTGGTGTACTTATCCGTGAAGAAGTCTTCTTCGATACCCAACCCGGCAGCCACCGCCTTCAGCAGATCCGCTCCGGCCTTTGCGATTTCCGAGTAGTACTCAGTCAGTGCTTCGCGCAGCTGCGGCATGAAGGCTGGCCACTGATTCGGTCCACGCAGAGCCTCACCGGCGAGTACACAAGGATCATCCTCCGCAAGCTCCAGCCCAATACTGAAGAACTCCTTGTGATCGGGTTTAGTGGCTTCATACATGGTCGCACCACCCAACGCATGCCAGCCTCGATGCCGCTTGTTCACCGCCACCTGGCGCTTGACCTCGGCCGGATAGGCAAAGAACTGCCTGGCTGCCGCCATGGCGGTGTCGATCACCGTTTGCGGTACACCGTGATTGATGATGTAGAAGAAGCCGGTTTCGCTACAGGCTTCTCGAATGGCGTCACCGGCTCGACGAATACTCGCCTGATCACCTTCGCGGACACCGGACATATCGATCAACGGCAGATTGGTGCTAGAGGTCATGCTCACTCCTGAGTACGTCGTGCATACAGTCGCGGGATGAAGGTTTCGTCAGTGAATGACTAACCGGTATATACAGCATAAAGCATTTACTATGCCGCCCAACCAGGCACTCGCTTGCAAGCCTCTGACTAAAGCGAATCCCCCTTTTCAATCTCGACAAAAAACCGAAAACATCCTGTTACCCATTGGTTTCCCTCGGCCCCAGCAGGGGGCAGAGTGACCGAACCTGGTGCAACCTTTGGTTACAGCATTGAACAAAGTGCAGCCCTCGCTTGATTCTTTTGTCGTGGACAAACCGCGTCTGGAACGCTACTCAGCGACCGAAACCGGAATTATGGCCTGCATCTTGCTCTACCTGTATATACAGGAACATATAGCCACCCTATTTCCCACCACCCTGACCTCAGGACACTCTCAATGCACGTATCGTTGCAGCTCAAACCCGGCCAACTCACCCTCGATCAATTGCGCGCCATTTACCAGTTGCAAAGCCCTTTCGAACTGGACCCGGCTGCACGCGACGTTGTCGATGCGAGTACTCGTACGGTAGACGAGATTATCGCCAACCAACGCACGGTGTATGGCATCAACACGGGGTTCGGCCTGCTGGCACGGACCTCCATCGCCACCGAATCGCTGGCCAAGCTGCAACGCAACCTGCTGCTATCGCACTGCACGGGCACCGGCCCGTTACTCGATGACGCCAGTGTCGGCCTGATCATGGCGCTCAAGGTCGGCTCCCTCGCCCGTGGTTTTTCCGGGATCCGCTGGGAAGTCATTCAGGCCTTGAGCAAGCTCTATGCCGCCAGGGTTTATCCTTGCATACCATCACAAGGGTCCGTCGGCGCATCGGGCGATCTGGCGCCATTGGCGCATATGTCTGCGGTGCTGATCGGCGTCGGCCGAGTGCGTCATGAAGGCCGTGAAATGGATGCGGTCGAAGGCCTGGCGATTGCCGGCCTCGAACCGATGGTGCTGGGCCCGAAGGAAGGCCTGGCGCTGATCAATGGCACCCAGGTTTCGACGGCGCTGGCCTTGCGTGGTCTGTTCGCCTGCGAAAAGCTGTTCAGCGCAGCGGTAGTCGCCGGCAGCCTGAGCGTGGAAGCACTGAAAGGCTCTGACGTGCCTTTTGATCCGCGAATCCAGGCGGTTCGCGGACAACCGGGGCAAATCGACGTGGCGTTGTTCTACCGCGAACTGCTGGCCACGAGCCAGATTCGCGAATCCCATCGCGACTGCGACCGGGTGCAGGACCCGTATTCGCTGCGCTGCCAGCCCCAGGTCATGGGTGCGTGCCTGGATCACATGCGATTCGCCGCCGGGGTGTTTCTGCGTGAAGCCAACGCCGTTTCGGATAACCCGCTGGTGTTCTGCGCGGACGGAGACGTGCTCTCCGGCGGCAACTTCCACGCCGAACCGGTCGCCATGGCCGCCGATGTGCTGGCCTTGGCCATTTCCGAAATTGGTGCGCTGTCTGAACGCAGGATCGCCCAACTGGTTGATCCGGCACTCTCGGGCCTGCCGGCTTTTCTGGTGCGCGAAGGCGGGTTGAATTCCGGCTTCATGATCGCTCAGGTTACCGCTGCTGCCCTCGCCTCGGAGAACAAGACCCTCGCCCATCCAGCCTCGGTGGATAGCCTGCCGACGTCGGCCAACCAGGAAGACCACGTCTCGATGGCGACCTTTGCGGCACGTCGTTTGCTGGACATGGCCGGTAACAGCAGCGCCGTAGTCGCCATCGAACTGCTGGGTGCGGCTCAAGGCGTAGATTTGCATGCCCCACTGCAGACCTCGGAAAAACTCGGCGAAGTGCTGACGATGATTCGCCGCGAAGTCGCGCATTACGATGAGGACCGCTACTTCGCCCCCGACATCGCCGCCGCACGGGCCTGGGTCGAAAACGCAGCGTTCACTCGCTGGCTGCCTGCCGAACGTCTATACACCTGATGTGTACACCCCCGGCTCTGTAAACCTGAGCCGAACCCGTTCGCTGCGGCGTTGCTGCAGCGAACACTTATTCTTTCGTAGCCGATGGGAAGTGCCATGCGTCGCTATTACTCAGGCCCCGATTTTCGTCGAGCACAGAGCATTGCCGAGTTGGCAGCGATGGCCCGTCAACGCTTGCCGCATTTCGCCTGGGAATACCTGGAGGGCGGTGCCGAGGAAGAACTGACCTTGCGCCGCAACCGTCAGGGCTTTGCAGATATCGCCCTGCTGCCCCGGACCCTGGTGCCCTGCTGCGTGACGCAACCCCAGTGCTCGCTGTTTGGCCGAGCGCTGCCGCTGCCCATCGCCATCGGCCCCACCGGCTACAACGCCATGCTCTATCGTGATGCCGATATTCACCTGGCTCGGGCCGCTACGGAGCTCGGCCTGCCCTTCACCCTGAGCACCGTTTCCACCAGTTCCCTGGAACAAGTGGTGGCGGCAGTGCCTGAGGTAAATCTCTGGTTCCAGCTGTATTGCCTGCGCGACCCCAAGATCCAGGAAGACTTGTTGCTACGCGCCAGCGCCGTGGGTTGCACGACCTTGTTGTTGACCAGCGATGCCGTGCTGCTGGGCAATCGGGAGTGGGATAAACGCAACTTTGTCCGCCCCCGGCAACTGAGCCTGCGCAACAAGCTCGACGTGTTGAATCATCCACGCTGGATGGCCCAGGCGCTGTGGCCCCATGGCCTGCCGAACCTGGGCAACATCGAACGTTATCTGCCACCCGAGCAACGCAACATCGAAGGTGCGGCCCATTTCATCGGCAGCCAGATGGACACCGGGCTCGACTGGGACGCCCTCGCCCGACTCCGCGACCGCTGGCCACAACGGCTGCTGCTCAAAGGGGTGTTGCACCCGGCCGATGCCGAGAAAGCCGTTGCGCTGGGCCTCGATGGACTGGTGGTGAGCAATCACGGAGGCCGGCAACTGGACGGCGTTCCCGCCAGCATCGACTGCCTGCCGGCGATTGCCGCCGTGGCCAAAGGCAAGCTGACGCTACTGCTCGACAGCGGCGTGCGCCGTGGCACCGACATTCTCAAAGCCTGCGCCCTTGGTGCCGATGCAGTTTTGCTCGGGCGCGCTACTTTGTATGGAGTGGCTGTCGGCGGACAAGCAGGTGCCCGCCATGCCCTCGACCTGCTCGCACAAGAGTTGCGTTTAGCCCTGTCATTACTCGGTACGCCGGACCTGAACCAGCTCGACTGTCGCCAACTGTGCGCGATGCCTTCCACTTCTCTCACCGTGAGTTGAACCGATGAACGATCTGCAACAGACCCTAGAAAAGCTGCGCCAGGCGCTGGGCGATGCCGCGGTGGTGACCGGTGCCGATATCAGTCAACGGCATTACAGCGACTGGACCGGTCACGCACCAGCCTGCCCTGCCGCGCTGTTGCTGCCGCGCACCACGGAGCAGGTCGCAAGCGCCTTGCGCATCTGCAATGACGCAGGGCAATCGGTGGTGCCCCAAGGCGGAATGACCGGTTTGGCGGGTGGCGCAGTGCCTCGCGAGGCGGACATTGCCCTGTCCCTTGAGCGTCTGCGCGGCATTGAAGAAATCGACCCGGCGGCGGCGACCATCAGCGTCTGGGCCGGCACTACGCTGGAGGAGATTCAGCAAGCGGTTCTCGAGGCCGGCTTTGTGTTCCCGCTGGATCTCGGCGCTCGTGGTTCATGCCAGATTGGCGGCAACATCGCCACCAATGCTGGCGGCAATGCGGTGATCCGCTACGGCATGACCCGAGATCTGGTACTCGGGCTGGAGGTGGTGCTGGCCGATGGTCGAGTGCTCAACCTGCTCAACAAAATGATCAAGAACAACTGCGGTTATGACCTGAAACAGTGCTTCATCGGCAGCGAAGGCACCCTTGGGGTGATCACCCGTGCGGTATTGAAACTGGCCCCGACACCCGGCGAAACCACCACATTGCTCTGCGCCCTGCCCGATTACCCCAGTGCAGTCAGCCTGCTGCGCCGGGTGCAGCGCAGCGTCGGTACTCCGCAAGCCTATGAACTGATGTGGCAAGACTTCTTCCGCCTGGGAGTTTCCTGGCTGGAGAACCCGACACCCCCAATGTCGCTGGATCATCCGCTGTATGTATTGCTCGAGTCAGCCGGCCCACGGAACCTGCTTGAAGAGACACTGGAGGAGGCCTTTGCCGCCGGTGAAGTGGTTGACGCGGTACTGGCCAGCTCCCAGACCCAGGCCCGGGCACTCTGGAAGATCCGTGAAGCGACCGGCGAATTTCCCCTGCGCATGACCCCGTTGAACTTCGACGTCAGCCTGCCCATCGGCTTGATCGGCGACTTCGCCGAACGCTGTCGCCAGCGCCTTGAGCAACGTTGGCCGGGAAACCACAGTGTGTATTTCGGCCACATCGGTGACAGCAACCTGCACCTGACGGTCGACTGCGCCTCCTTGCCCCAACCCGCCCCCATCCTGGAAGTCGAAGAGCTGGTTTACAGCGCGGTCGGCGAACTGGGCGGCTCGGTCTCGGCCGAACATGGCATCGGCCTGCTCAAGCGCGAGTTTCTCCATCACTCGGTCAGCCTCGAGGCCCGCGAGGCGATGCAGCAACTCAAGGACTGCTTCGACCCCAAGGGCATTCTCAATCCGGGAAAAATCCTCGGTTGAGTCGCTATTCAAGCTGTATATACCGCTATGGCACGTTAACTGCTGTAGCGGTAATGAATCACCCGTAATACATAACTAGAACCAACACACACCATAAGCATCGCTGTACCTGACGAAGGAGTTACACCATGCAACTCGATTCTCTGTTCAGTAAAAAATTCAACGGCCTGTGCATCGCTTTGGCCCTGGCTGGCGCCTGTACGGCAGCCCAGGCTGACCAACTTGCCGATGTGAAAAAGGCCGGTGAACTGGTGGTGGGCACCGAACTGCAATTTGCGCCTTTCGACTTCACCGAGAACGGTAAACAGAAAGGCCTGAACTCCGAGCTGTTCGAGCAGTTGGGCAAAGAGTTGGGGGTCAAGGTCAGGTTCATGGACTTGCCATGGCCAAGCGTGTTGCCGGGACTTGAAGCGAAGAAATTCGACGTGGTCGCAGGCCCCATTATCGTCACCAAGGCGCGCAAGGAGCGGTACCACTTTGTAATGCCGATAGCCGAGGCAACTGTCGCCTTGCTGGTCAGCGCCAAGGACAGCCCCATCACTAAACCTGAAGACATCGCCGGCAAAGCTGTGGGTGCCGGCAAGGGCTCGGCGCAGCTCGAAGAGCTGAAAACCTTCGCCGCCACCCTGCCGAAAAAAGTCGATGTGCGTGAATACATCGACAACAACCAGGCCTACGCGGAGCTTGGGACCAAGCGCATCGTTGCCGTCGCCAATTCTCTGCCGAACATTACCTACGTTGCCGCGCAGCATCCGGACAAGTACAAGGTGGTAATGCCTCCGTTCGGCAAGAAATCCTACTTCGCCTACCTGGGGCGCAAGGATGACGACGCCAACAGCCTGATCGCCGCCCTCGATTCCGCCATGCTGAAAATGCACGATGACGGCCGTCTCGCGGCCCTGCAAAAGAAATGGCTGGGTGCCGAAATGGACGTGCCGAAAGCTGACTTCGAGCCTACCTGGTAAACAAAGTCTGGGGGATCTATGAACGGATCGCCGGCTCAGCCGAGCCGGTGATTTATCCATGCTGGAGGCGCGACGATGTTCGATTGGCCTTTACTGCTGCAAAACCTGCCACTGCTGCTGGACAGCCTGCTGGTGACCCTGGAGATTTCCGTCGCGGCACTGGCCATTGGCTTTGTCATCGGCGTTATCGTTGGCAGCCTGCGTCTGTCACCCGTGCCATTGCTCAGACGTCTGGGTGGCGCTTATATATTCGTGTTCCGCGGCATTCCACTGCTGGTGCAATTGCTGTTCATTTATTACTTCCTGCCGCGTATCGGCCTGCCCAACGTTTCGCCCATGGTGGCGGCGGTCATCGGCCTGTCCCTGGCAGCAGGCGCTTATATCGCTGAAATCATGCGTGGTGGCTTTCTCGCCATTCCCGGCGGTCAACTCGAAGCCGCCGGCCTGCTGGGCCTGAGCTCAGGACAAATGCTGGTGCGCATTCGTGTCCCTCAAGCCGTGCGCCTGACCCTGCCGGCACTGGTCAATGAAATGATCCTGCTGATCAAGGCGTCGTCACTGGTGTCGGTGGTCGGTCTGGCCGACCTGACCCGCACAGCGCAGAACATCGCGGCCAGTGACTACATGTTCGTTCAGGACTACCTGATGCTGGCGGGTTTCTATTGCCTGATCAACATCCCGCTGGCGTTCTTCGGCGGCCTGCTGGAACGCCATCTGAAGGAGCGCACCGCATGATCTTTGACCCCACGATCATCACTCATCACCTGGCAGATATCGGCCAAGGCTTCATGGTCACTCTCGGTACCTGGTCCGCTGGTGTCACGCTGGGTCTGTTGTTGGGCCTGTTGATCGCTGTCGCCCAACTGTTCGGCAACAGTCTGGTGCGCGCACCCTTGCGAGCGTTCATCGAGATGATTCGAAGTACGCCGTTTCTGGTCCAGTTGTTCCTGGTGTACTACGGCGGCCCATCTTTCGGGCTGAGCCTGGACCCCATTCCGGCGGGCATTCTTGGTTTGGGCGTTTATGGCAGCGTTTATTTCGCGGAGATTTTCCGTACCGGTTTTGAGTCCGTAGCCCGAGGACAACTGGAAGCCGCCGACTGCCTGGGCATCAGCCGCCTGCAATGCATCCTGCGCATTCAGATTCCACAAATGCTGGTGATCATCCTGCCGGCGCTGGTCAATCTGATCACCATCTTGTGCAAGGAAACCGCCGTGCTGTCGATCATCACCATCCCCGAACTGACCATGGTCCTGACCGGCATTGGCTCGGAAACCTTCGCCTTCGTCGAAACCCTGCTGGTGCTGTGCATCGGCTACCTGCTGCTGGTGGAAGCCTGTTCTCGGCTGGGCATGCTTCTGGAAGTGCGCGTCGGGCGATTCATGCAGAAGCAACCGCGATGAAAGGCCTCCTTTCTGCCGCCGCGGACCTGCGCACAAACCCTGCCGCTTCGACGCCAATAGGCCCGCAACCATCATCCGTATTGAAAGAATCAGGTGAAGCGATGAAGACTTCCAAGGCACTCTCCGACAATAGCGAGCCAATGCTCAAACTGATCAACGTCGGCAAGAGCTTCGGCAACCTGCGTGTACTCAAGGGTATCGACTTGCAGGTCCGGCATTCTGAAGTGGTGTGCCTGATTGGCCCCTCCGGCTCAGGCAAAAGCACCCTGCTGCGCAGCATGGCGTTCCTTGAGGAATACGACGAAGGCGAGATTTATATCGAAGGCCAGTTACTGGGCTGGGTGCCGGAAAACGGCAAGGGCCGCAAGCGCGCGGCACAGTCGCAAATCAATCTGGTGCGACGCAATGTCGGCATGGTCTTCCAGCAATTCAACCTGTGGCCGCACATGACCGCCCTTGGCAATGTGAGTGAAGCCTTGTTGCGTGTGCGCAAGCTGTCTGCCGATGACGCTCGTCAACGGGCCATGGCGATGCTGGATAAAGTCGGGCTGGCTCACAAGGCGGCGGCCTATCCGGCGCAACTGTCCGGTGGTCAGCAACAGCGCGTGGCGATCGCCCGGGCGCTGGCTATGGAGCCGCACATCATGCTGTTCGATGAACCCACTTCTGCCCTCGACCCGGAGCTGGTCGGCGAAGTGCTGCAGGTCATGAAGACCCTGGCCAAGGAAGGCATGACCATGGTGGTGGTCACCCATGAAATGGGCTTCGCCGCCCAGGTTGCCGATTCGGTGGTGTTTCTCGATCAGGGTCAGGTGGTCGCTCACGGCACGCCCCACGAAATCTTTCACAATGCCGAACAGCCGCGCCTGCAGCAATTCTTGCAGAACTACCTGGATCGCAATGCCTTCTGGCAAGACACCAAAGAGGTCAGCTCTGTATGAATGCCAACGATCTGAATCTGTTAGCCCGCGCCGAAGTACGTGACCTGGCCAGCTACAACGCCGGCCTCGGCTCGGATGCGGTGCGCAAGCGCTTCGACCTGACCCGCGTCGCCAAACTGGGCAGCAATGAAAACCCGATGGGCCCGGCACCCGCCGTTACCGCCGCAATGGCCCAGGCCTGCAGTGAAATTGCGCTGTACCCCGATGCCGGTTGCCAGGCATTACGCGCCGCACTGTCGAAGAAACTCGACGTACCGGAAGATCACCTGGTGTTCGGCAATGGCTCGGAAGATTTGCTGAGCGTCATCAGTCGGGTGTTTTTGGACCACGACGATGAAGTCGTCACCGTGGTGCCGTCCTTCGGCTTGCACTTTATCTACCCAATGGCAGCCGGGGCCCGGGTGGTAGGCGTACCCTTGACCGCCGAAGGTACCTTCGACGTGGCGGCGATGGTCGCCGCACTCACGCCACGCACCCGTTTGCTGATGTTTTCCTGCCCGTCCAACCCGGTGGGCTGCACCCTGAGCGCCGACGAGTTGCAGCGGTTGCTCGACGCATTGCCAGCACAGTGTTTACTGGTGTTCGATGAGGCCTATTATGAATACGCCCGACAGGAGGCCGACTATCCGGATTGCCTGGGCTTGATTCAGGCCTGCGGCAAACCGTTTGTCCTGCTACGGACATTCTCCAAGGCTTATTCCCTGGCGGGTTTACGCGTCGGCTACGGTATCGTCAGTGATCCGCTGCTGGCCGATCTGATCAATCGTCTGCGCACGCCTTTCAACGTCAACCGTGTCGCCCAGGCCGCGGCAGTTGCGGCGCTGGCCGACGATGAACATCTGCAAGCCTGCCTTTCCCATGTCGCCAGCGAACGCCGGCGACTGGTGGTCGCACTGCAGGAACAAGGCATCTCGACCGCACCGTCCATGGCCAATTTCCTGTACTTCAGCACCCCTTATCCTGCCGAAGTGATCAATCAGGCGCTGTTACGTGAGGGGGTGATCATCAAACCCTGGCGCGAAGCCGGATACGCTAATCACTTGCGGGTATCCATCGGAAGCTGTGAGGATAACGACCTTTTTCTGACAGCCTTGGCAAGAGTGCTTGCCGTACAAGAGACGCGGACCGACTGATGATGAAAAATGCACCGCAGGCGCTCTATCGGCGCGCGAAGGATTTTGTGCAAGGCCAGCTACGCGCGGGCGTTTGGAAACCCGGCGACCTGATCCCTTCAGAGAACCGTTTGGTGCAGGAACTGGGCATGTCGCGCATGACCGTCAACCGGGCATTGCGTGAACTGACCGAAGAGGGGCATCTGGTGCGAATCTCGGGCGTCGGCACTTTCGTGGCCGAAAGCAAACCGCAATCTAATCTGCTGCGAATCACCAACATCGCCGACGAGATCATTGCCCGGGGTCACAGCTACACGTGCCGCGTCCTGCACCTGGGACGCGAAGCGGCCTCGATGCCGGTGGCCGCTGCACTGGCGCTGGCCACCGGCACCTCGGTTTTTCATCTGATCTGTGTGCATTGCGAGGAAGGCGTACCGGTGCAACTCGAGGATCGTTACGTCAATCCAGAGTTGGTGCCGGAATTTCTTCAGCAAGACTTTGGTGAGCACCTGCAACCGGCAAGGTACCTGTTGCAGGTCATCAGGCCCGATGAAATGGAACATATCGTCGAAGCCAGCCACCCCAGCAGCGATGAAGCCAAACACATGCAAATCGATGCCAATGAACCCTGCCTGGTCCTCATGCGCCGAACCTGGAGTCAGAGCAAAATCGTCACCTATGTACGCCTGATCCATCCATCCTCACGCTATCGCCTGGGCAGTCGCATGCCGGTGAATGGAGCGCACAGAGACAGTTGAGCCCTGCCGACACGCGTGTCGCCGAAAAATTCACCCGTTTCCCGTTTAACGTAATGCCAGTCAGTTAAAAAAATCTCAGGCGAAACACGCTCTTCGTAGCAGCTGGCGAAGCCTGCGTTCGGCTGCGTAGCAGTCGTAAACCTGAGAGCGAGCTCTTCCAGAAACACCGCATTGCCTGACTTCACGACTGCTGCGCAGCCGAACGCAGGCTTCGCCAGCTGCTACAGATCGCTGCACGAACATGTGTTCCTCAGCCAAAAAACCCACCCGTTTAACATGCGTGTTTAATGGCGCTCTGTGTTACCTCCTGAAAGCTACAACACCTTGCGTCATTGCCTACGGTTAAGACAGAATCCGCCGGTTTGTGCGCCTTGACCCCCGACCTCTATTGTTTCCCTGTCGCTGAACATCAGTGATCGGGTTTGGTAGCCCGGTTTCGTATCATGGCGCATGGCGTCACCTATTATGGTGGCCATGCGCGGGGTCCTTTCGAGGGCGCCGGGTTCTGATACGACCGGTCTACCAACCCGCGTATGGCCGCCACCCTTCGTTTGGTAGCGAGTGTGATGGCTCTTCTTAAAATAAACTCGTATCAGGAGTTTGATTTATGTTCAAAGTTACGCCCAACTCGCCGGACACCGATCCGGCATCGCCGTACGAAGGCCTCGGTTCAAACAAACTCAACGACGCTGCCGAGCGCGCCCTCGATTTCCATTTCCCCTCTGCCGCCGACATTAAAGCGACTCCCCGCACGCCCGACTCCATGTTCATCGTCAACCCGGAACTCAGTATCGAAACCCTGCTGGCCCACGTATGCGAGTCACTGGCATCAGCCAATGTCATGACCATGGATTTGGCGGACATACGGAGGGACCAGGTCGCAACACCCTGTTGGGCATTGCGCAAGTCATCATGTTGGGTGAGCTCGCGGTGAACCGAGCGCTGGACCAACTCGACCCACATTAGTCGTCACTCTGTCCTTTGTGGCGAGGGGGCTTGTCGGAACGCCGCGCCGCCCCGTTCGGCTGCGCAGCAGTCGCAAAACCAGTCAGTGCAAGGCACCGGCTTTGCGATTGCTTTTAAGCGAGTGAAAGACACTAATAAATCGAGCGTATGATTAGTTATTTCAAAGGGGCTGTTCATTACAGCTCCTCGGCCGGGAGGGCCTTTCTCGGCATAACGTTTTTGCGCAAGAACTTGGGCGCTGATCCAGCCAGTTAGTTTGAAAGGTGCTGGATCGCGCCGGAGATAACGACCGCGACGTAGAACTGTGGCGCAACGATCTTGGCAGCGGTCAGTTCCGGACGATCAGACATGGCGTTACCGGCGTAGATCGGGACCTTGAAGGTATCAGCGCTTTCTATCGAGATAATTTCGGATATCTGGTCATCGTCCAGCGCAACGGCCACGCGCGGCAGGATGTTTTTGCCGTTGGAAGTGGCGGCAGCCAGGATGTGGCGGTAGCCCGCAGCCCCTGCTTCTTGAACGAGAGCGACTACCAGCGGCGCGAAGATTTCCGGCAGTTTGTGAGCGTAGGCGGCGTTGTCAGCCACCAGCACTTTAGCCACACCAGCGATTTTCGCAGCGGCTTCAGCCACCGCGCCAACGCCCTGGCCTGCAACCAGAACGTGGATATCACCACCGATTTTGGCGGCAGCCGCAACAGTGTTCAGTGTGGCCGGGGCCACCACTTTGTTGTCCTGCTGGTCATTTGAGCGTTTGGTGTTGCGTCCGTATCACCTGAAAAACTGACGCCGACGAGTCTCAGGCTCGTTGACGACAGCCCTGAAACTTACTTGTGAGCATCGAGCAGGCTTCTGGAAATGATGATTTTCTGGACCTCTGAGGTCCCCTCGAAAATCCGCAAAATCCGCGCGTCACGCACGTAACGCTCCAGTGGCAGGTCACGGATGTAGCCATAGCCTCCGTGCAACTGCAGCGCTGCGTCGGTGATGAAACCGGCACACTCGGCGGCGACCAGCTTCGCAGTCGCTGAGTCCAGGTTGAAGCGCTCCCCGCTGTCACGCCGGGCAGCCGCCTTCCAGGTGAGCATGCGTGCGCTTTCCAGTTGTGCGTACATGTCGGCCAAACGCCATTGGGTGCCCTGGTACGCGGCCAGCGGTTTGGTACCGATCTGCCGCTCACGCACCCAGTTCAGGCTGCATTGCATCGCGGCACTGGCGATACCCAGCGACATGGCCGCTACCTCGACCCGACCTCGATCAAGTACCGCCATGGCGGTATTGAATCCCTGCCCTTCAACGCCGAGCAAGGCCGACTCCGGCAGCCAGCAATCCAGCGCCAGTTCATAGATGGTACTGCCGCGCAGCCCCATGGTTTTCTCCGGGCTGGAAAAGCTGATCCCGGCCGTCCCCTGAGGAATCATGAAGGCACTGATGCCCTTGTGTCCGGCCTCGGCATCGGTTTTTGCATAGAGCACAATAAAGCCGGCTTCACGGGCGTTGGTGATGTAGTGCTTGCTGCCGCGCAGACGCCAGCCCCCCTCCTCGCGTTGTGCCCGGCAACGCATGTCCGCCGGATTCGAGCCTGCGGCAGGCTCGGTCAAGGCGAAAGCGCCGAGCAACTCACCGGTGGCTGCGCGCGGCAACCACGCTTGCTTCTGGGCTTCGGTACCACCAATGAGTATCGAGTCAGTCGCCAGAAAGTGGGCGGTCAATGCAGAGGCCGTCGAAGCACACGCACCAGCGACCGCTTCGACCACCCGACTCATTGCGAGGCTGCCAATCCCCAGTCCACCATACTGTTCCGGAAGGTTGATCCCCATGCAACCGAGTTCGGCCAGGGCTTTCAGGCTCTCGGCGCAGAATGTTTCGGTCTCATCGTAGTGCTGAGCCCGCGGCTGAATGACTTCCCGAGCGACTTGTTCAGCAGTTTCAATAACCGCCAGTTCAACCTGATCCAGTTCAAAGTTCATGTGGGTTTTCCTGTTTATTCAGTCCAAATGCCTGGTTATCTGCACCCAGCCGAGGCGCAAGGGTGGTGGCGTGGGGTTTATGGCCATTGAAAAATACCGGTTGTGGAACCAGCGGTAGCGCGCAGCCTTCGGGGTAAATCTGCAGTTGCCGCACGCGTGCCTGCTCGCTGCTTGCCGCCTCGGCCAGATTCCACACCGGCGATGCCGGAACGCCGGCCTCGAGCAAGGCATCACAAAGCTCCTCGACCTTGCCGTTGGACGTCCAGCCTTCGATTTCGCTGCGCAACGCAGGCTCGTTACGGGTGCGTAGATCGTCGTCGACAAAGCGCGGATCACTGGCCAGTTCGACTTTGCCCATGCACTCGCATAAACGCTGGAACAGCTTGTTGCTCGCCACCGCGATAACCACCAGACCGTCCGCTGCACGGTAGGTATCGAACGGCGTCGACACCGGATGACGGTTACCGACCAGCCCGGGGGCCACACCGTTGGCATAAAGGTTGGACAAGCCGGTCATTTGTAGACTGAACAACACATCGAACATGGCGACGTCGATGTATTGCGCACCCGGCGCATGCCGTTCACGAGCGAACAATGCCGAGCTGATGGCCCACGCGGCATAGACCCCGGCACACAGATCGCCCATGGCTTCGCCGCTGCGGGTCGGCCCGGTCTCGGCAAAACCGGTGACACTCATGAGGCCGGACATGGCCTGCGCCACAATGTCGTAGGCCGGCCGCCGCGATAACGGCCCCTCCTGACCGAAGCCGGAAATGCTCGCGTAGATCAGGCGCGGGTTATGTTGCTTCAGGGTTTCAAAATCGATACCCAATCGCTGAGTGACACCCGGGCGGAAGTTTTCCACCACGACGTCCGCGTCAGCGACCAGTTGATAAAACCTCGCCCTGTCGGACGTCGACTTGAAGTTGATTTCGACGCTGCGCTTGCCGCGATTGATCAGACCGAAATAGACACTTTCGCCATCACGAAAAGGCCCCAGGTGTCGGCTGTCGTCACCGTGCATGGGCACTTCGAATTTGATGACGTCAGCGCCCAGATCCGCGAGCATCGCGGTGCAATGGGGACCGGCAAGGACCCGGCTAATATCCAGGACGCGCACGCCCTGGAGTTGTTGAGTGAAGGGACTGTCTTTCATCGTCAATGCTCCGCAGGGAGTGGTCACTCAGGCCTTGGTAATCATCGGCAGGTTCAGGCCCTGCTCCTTGGCGGTCAGCGTGTTACCGCGGGCAGCGCGGATTTCAACATCACGGTATCTATCGGGTTTATCAGTCATGGTGGAATCCTTCATCGAGCGTATCAGCGTTATGGGGCTAGCAAGGCACATTGCAACTTATACCAGCCTGTACATACAAGTGAATGCAAGTGAAGAGCCACCTCTTTCTGGAGACGAACGGATTTCATCCGAAATTTTCAATAAATTTCAGATAATTCAACTAGTTAAAAAAATTAAGAAAAAATCAGAGGAATAGAATCAACGAAAAAATCAGTAAAAATCTGCCGCAACTTTGTGCAAATCAATGATCAGAAGTAACACTTCCGCACCAAAAGTAACGCCAGTAACACTGCCGGGGTGTGATATCGACACCCCGGTAGCCGTCATCTCGCGGAAGGATCAGTTACCAAATTTCCCTTCAAGTCGATAGCGTGAACCGGGGTAAACCAAGCGTGCACTGCCGACCTGACCTTTCGCTGACCAGGTGCGCCGACGAATCAACAGGCACGGTTCGTTGCGCTTGATCTGCAGCAATCGGCATTCCACCGATTTGGCGTGGATCGCTTCGACGACGTGTTCACCTTCGGTCAATGGCGCCAACTGAATGAGATAGGCATAAGGCGTGACTTTGGTGAAGTCTTGTTTGAGGTACTCAGGCGCCACCTGCGCATTGACGAAACGCTCCTCGATCTGGACCGGCACCTCGTTCTCGTAATGCACCACCAGCGAATGAAACAGTCGCGGCACACCGTCCAGGGCGAATGGAAGTGCCAGCGCGGACTTGGCGGGCACCTCTTCAAGCGTGATGACTTCACAGCGATGGGTGTGCCCGCGTGCAGAGATTTCTTCGGCGATATTGTGGATCTCAAACAACGCGGCATGACCTTTGGGCTCGGCGACAAATGTACCGACGCCCTGCATGCGAACCAGCAACCCTTCTATAGTCAGCTCCCGCAAGGCCCGGTTGATGGTCATTCGGCTGACCCCCAACAGGCTCAACAACTCGCTTTCCGACGGCAGTTTTGAGTTGGGCAGCCATGCCCCCGAGCGGATCTTTTGCACGATGACTTGCTTGACCCTCGCATACAGCGGAGAGGGGCTCTCGATCGTTAGGGACTCAAGGGGGGGCTTGCCATCGACAGTCGTGGACACAATGTTTCCTGATATTAGAGGCTCCAGCGAGCGGAACGCCGAGTTTATACGAACGCCTGATGTGAGACGTAATGCTAAGAACACACTGGATATAGGGCCTGTTTCCTCGACTCAGCGGCGAGTAATCAGCCCTTGCCGGGCGACGCGGATCAGTTGTTTGATCACTTGCGGGGCCTCCTCGATGCCAGGCGACTGGATCACCGCCAGATCGAAACTGTCGCTGGCAAACCGAGCCAGCGACTCACCGTCCTCGACAAACTGGATCAGGAAGGCTGCAGGACCACCGGCACGACGTGGCCAGCCATCGAGATAACGCAAGAGCGTCGGCTGATGTTGACCGCCAAGCAGGATTTTTGGATTGCGCTGGGTGAGATGTGCCGTGATCGGCGCGGGACGTACAACGGGGCTTAGTGCATTCATCGTGTCGTGTCTCTGCCTCAAAAGTCTGCATGGCAGGTGAGAGGCAACACCGAACCAGCGCTTTAGCGGTATTTCGAAGCCTGTTTCAAGCTTCTATAGGCAACTCGATGAGTCACCTGGCGCCCCGCAAGTAGCTGTTTAAATCGGCGCATGAGCAGCATCCTAGAGAAGCTGACTGGACGGTGTCAAGAATCCCGAGCAATCGGCATAGGGGACGGCCTTCACAGGCCGTTCCCCTGCCACACCACCCGGCATGCGGGT
>NZ_CATKPT010000036.1:0-30081 GCF_949768125.1 Pseudomonas sp. IT-P253
CAACTTCAACCACTTGCGCTTTCGATCTCTCGTTAGCGGGAGGCGAATTCTACAGCGTTACTCGCTGCTGTCAACACCTCTTTCTCAACTCCTTTCGCGCTTCGATGACCTGAAGCAACTTGCTGTCGAAAACTGCGTAACTCATTGTTTACCAAGGAGTTTTCCGTTTCGACTGCGCCGGAAGTGGGGCGAATTATAGACGTCTGGGATCTGCCGTCAACCCCTGATTTCAGCTTTATTCGGATTTGAGCGTAATACGCGCAAATGCCTTCTTCCCAGCCTGACAAACGTGAGTCGCGCCCAGTACATATATAAAGGTGCGGTCGACGACCTCACCATCTATACGCACACCGCCCGAATTCAGGAGATCACGCGCTACCGCAGAGTTCTTCACCAGGCCCGCCTTATTAAGGACCGCAGCAATTGGCATATCTTCTGTAGCGACCAGCTCGATCTCAGGCAGATCATCCGGCAGCTCACCTTCTTTCATACGGTTACCCGCCGCACGGTGAGCATTGGCCGCCGCTTCTTCGCCATGAAAACGCGCAACGATTTCTTCCGCCAATTTGATCTTGATATCGCGAGGGTTCGCACCCGCCTCGACGTCAGCACGGAATGCATCGATCTCGTCCATGGAACGGAAGCTGAGCAATTCGAAGTAGCGCCACATCAGCGCATCAGGAATGGAAACCAGTTTGCTGTACATGACGCCCGGCGCTTCCTGGATGCCAACGTAGTTGCCCAGGGACTTGGACATCTTCTTCACACCATCCAGGCCTTCGAGCAGCGGCATCGTCAGAATGCACTGCGGCTCCTGACCATAACCACGCTGCAGTTCACGCCCCATCAACAGGTTGAACTTTTGATCGGTACCACCCAACTCGACATCCGCGCGCAGAGCGACAGAGTCATACCCCTGAACCAGCGGATAAAGGAATTCGTGAATAGCGATTGGCTGATTGGTCGTGTAGCGCTTATCAAAGTCGTCGCGCTCAAGCATGCGAGCAACCGTGTATTGCGATGTCAGGCGAATGAAGTCCGCCGGCCCCATCTGATCCATCCAGGCGGAGTTGAACGCAACTTCGGTTTTAGCCGGATCAAGAATCTTGAAGACTTGAGTCTTGTAGGTCTCGGCATTCTCGAGCACCTGCTCGCGAGTGAGCGGCGGACGCGTCGCACTCTTGCCGCTTGGATCACCAATCATCCCGGTGAAGTCACCAATCAGGAAGATCACCTGATGCCCCAGCTCCTGGAACTGGCGCAGCTTATTAATAAGCACGGTGTGACCCAGGTGCAAATCCGGCGCAGTCGGATCAAAGCCTGCCTTAATACGTAGCGGCTGGCCACGCTTGAGCTTTTCAATCAGCTCGGACTCGACCAACAGTTCTTCCGCACCACGTTTAATCAGCGCTAGCTGCTCTTCAACCGACTTCATAACAGACCCGCAAGGCTCGAATTCAAAGGGGACCAACCATACAAGATCACGCGTGAAATACAAAGTTCGGCCGGCGCAATGACGCCAATCCGCTGGCAGAGTGACCACGGACTTGCTTCAGAGATGATTTGGTTATATTTTATACAGTTATTTCATCTTCATCATGTCATTCATCTTTTCCAATTCATCTTTTTCAAAGTCAAAATTACCTATGACCAATGAATCGTCTAAAGCGCCACCGCTTTACCCGAAGACCCACCTGCTCGCAGCAAGTGGCATTGCCGCCCTTCTGAGCCTGGCGCTTCTGATATTCCCTTCCAGTGATGTTGAAGCTAAAAAGACGACCCTGAGCCTGGAACTGGAAAGCCCTGCTGAACAACTCTCACAAGATCAAGACGCCGCCCAAGCCGTCCAGGCCACAAATGAGCCGGCAACCTCCCCTTTCGCGCAAATCGATAATAGCGCCGAAGACACACAGGAAACCGCTGAGGCCGCACCTGCAGCCGTTGCTGCACCTGTTGCCGAAGAAAAGAAGACGGCAAGTCACAGGGAAGTGATCGTCTCCAAAGGCGACACACTCGCAACATTGTTCGAGAAGGTCGGCCTCCCGTCCGCGTCGGTGCGTGACGTGCTGGCCAGCGACAAACAGGCCAAGCAGTTCAGCCAGCTCAAACATGGCCAGAAACTTGAATTCGAACTGGGCCCTAATGGCCAGCTCACTAACTTGCACAGCAAAGTCAGCGACGTCGAAAGCATCACTCTGACCAAGAATGCCAAGGGTTATACATTCAATCGGATTACTGCCAAACCTACCGTGCAATCTGCCTATGTTCACGGCGTGATCAACAGTTCGTTGTCGCAATCCGCTGCCCGTGCAGGCCTGTCCCACAGCCTGACCATGGACATGGCCAGCGTGTTTGGATACGACGTCGACTTCGCCCAGGATATTCGCCAGGGTGACGAGTTTGATGTGATCTACGAACAGAAAGTCGTCAACGGCAAGGCTGTCGGCAATGGTCCGATCCTTTCCGCGCGCTTCACCAACCGCGGTAAAACCTACACCGCCGTGCGTTACACCAACAAACAAGGCAACAGCAGCTACTACACCGCAGACGGCAACAGCATGCGCAAGGCGTTCATCCGCACTCCGGTGGACTTCGCCCGCATCAGCTCGAAATTTTCCATGAGCCGCAAACACCCGATCCTGAACAAGATCCGCGCCCACAAAGGTGTCGACTATGCAGCGCCTCGCGGCACGCCAATCAAGGCTACTGGCGACGGTAAAGTATTGTTGGCCGGTCGCCGCGGCGGCTACGGCAACACCGTGATCATCCAGCACGGCAACACCTACCGTACGCTGTATGGCCACATGCAGGGTTTCGCCAAAGGCGTACAGACTGGCAGCACCGTCAAGCAAGGCCAGGTGATCGGTTACATTGGCACCACCGGGCTATCCACCGGGCCGCACTTGCACTATGAGTTTCAGGTAAACGGCGTTCACGTCGATCCGCTGGGCCAAAAGTTGCCAATGGCCGACCCGATCGCCAAAGCCGAGCGCGCACGCTTCCTGACGCAAAGCCAACCGCTGATGGCGCGCATGGCTCAAGAGAAAGCCACCATGCTCGCTTCGAGCAAGCGCTAAGCCATGACGCTCTATATAGGGGTGATGTCCGGGACCAGCCTTGATGGTCTGGACGTCGCACTGGTCGAGCTGGCCCCGGCGATCAAGCTGATCGCCACGCATTACATCCCCATGCCTGACGCCCTGCGCACCGAGCTGCTTGGCTTGTGCGCCAGTGGCCCGGACGAGATTGCTCGCTCCGCCATCGCCCAGCAGAACTGGGTGAATCTGGCGGCACAGGGCATTCATGCCCTCCTTGCTAAACAAAACCTGAAGCCCGAAGACATTCGCGCGATTGGCAGCCACGGCCAGACAATTCGCCACGAACCCGCACGCGGCTTCACCGTGCAGATCGGCAACCCTGCCCTGCTGACCGAGTTGACCGGCATTACAGTGGTCAGCGACTTTCGCAGTCGTGACGTCGCTGCTGGCGGGCAAGGCGCACCCTTGGTTCCAGCGTTTCACGAGGCTCTGTTTGAAGAACAGGCAGGCAACCGCGCAGTGCTGAACGTCGGAGGTTTCAGTAACCTCAGCTTGATCGAGCCCGGCAAACCTGTATCAGGTTTCGACTGCGGCCCGGGGAATGTACTGCTGGATGCCTGGATTCATCAGCAACGCGGCGACAACTATGATCGCGACGGCCAATGGGCAGCCAGCGGCAAAGTCCAACCGGTTCTGCTGAATGAACTGCTGAGCGATCCCTTCTTCATCACCAAAGGCCCCAAGAGCACCGGCCGCGAAGTGTTCAACCTGCCATGGCTGACACAACACCTGTCGAAGTTGCCCGCCTTCGCCGCCGCAGACGTGCAAGCGACACTGCTTGAGCTGACCGCGCTGACCATTATCGAGTCGCTGCAATACGCCCAATCAGGCACTCAAGAACTGCTTGTCTGCGGCGGCGGCGCGCACAACTCAACGCTGATGAACCGCTTGGCCAGCCTGTTGCCGAACGCGAAAGTCAGCAGCACTGCCGCTTACGGCGTAGACCCCGACTGGGTCGAAGCCATGGCCTTCGCCTGGCTGGCCCATTGCTGCCTCGAAGGCATCGCGGCCAATCGCCCAAGCGTGACCGGTGCCCGCGGCCTGCGCATACTTGGCGCCATCTACCCCGCCTGAAATACCACCCCGGACAGCAAAACGCCGCAGAGCCCTGAGGCCATGCGGCGTTTGGTAATGCGCTGACTTGCGATCAGATCGAGAACGAAGAGCCGCAGCCACACGTCGTGGTGGCGTTCGGGTTCTTGATGACGAATCGCGAACCTTCCAGACCTTCCTGATAATCCACCTCGGCGCCTGCCAGGTACTGGAAGCTCATCGGATCAACGACCAGACTCACACCCTCGCGTTCAACGATGGTGTCGTCGTCGGCCACTTCTTCATCGAAGGTGAAACCGTACTGAAAACCTGAACAACCGCCGCCCGTAACGAATACGCGCAGCTTCAAGCGATCATTCCCCTCTTCATCGACCAGACTCTTCACCTTGTGCGCGGCACCGTGGGTGAATTGCAAAGCCGTGGGGGTGAAGGATTCGACGCTCATGCTGACTATCTCCCGGCGTTACGCCGCCATAATGCGTGATGACGCGCATTATCCGCTTCTCCTAGAAAATCGGTCAACTATTAGAGCAGCAGCTGCAAGTTTCAAGCTGTGAGCCTCAAGTTTGCAGCTTACAACTTGAAGCTTGTAGCTGCTCTCATGGCAGCATGCCGGCGTGGGACAGGCCCAGACGTTCATCCAGTCCGAAGAGGATGTTCAGGTTCTGCACAGCCTGACCCGACGCGCCTTTGACCAGGTTGTCGATGACCGACAACACGACCACCAGATCACCGTCCTGTGGACGATGCACGGCAATACGGCAGACGTTTGCACCACGCACGCTGCGGGTTTCCGGATGGCTGCCGGCTGGCATCACATCGACGAACGGTTCGCTGGCATAACGCTTTTCGAACAGCGCTTGCAGATCCACCGAGCGATCCACCACGGTCGCGTATAACGTCGAGTGAATGCCGCGGATCATTGGCGTCAGATGTGGAACGAAGGTCAAACCGACGTCCTTGCCGGCAGCGCGACGCAACCCTTGGCGGATTTCCGGCAGGTGACGGTGACCTTTGACGGCATAGGCCTTCATGCTTTCCGACGTCTCGGAGTACAGCGAGCCGACAGAAGCGCCACGACCGGCTCCGCTGACACCGGATTTGCAGTCAGCAATCAAGCGAGTGGTATCGGCCAGACCGGCTTCCAACAAGGGCAAGAAACCCAATTGCGTAGCAGTCGGGTAGCAACCCGGCACTGCGATCAGGCGAGCCTGTTTGATCTGCTCACGATTGACTTCCGGCAAGCCGTAGACCGCTTCCTCCAGTAGCTGCGGCGCACCGTGTGGCTGACCGTACCACTTGGCCCACTCATCAGCGTCTTGCAAACGGAAGTCCGCCGACAGATCGATGACCTTGGTCCCGGCCGCCAGCAACTCACCTGCCAGAGCATGGGCAACACCGTGAGGCGTGGCGAAGAACACCACGTCGCAGGCGCCCAGCGTCTTGATGTCCGGAACACTGAACGCCAGGCCGTCGTAATGGCCTCGCAGGTTCGGGTACATGTCGGCCACGGCCAGGCCAGCCTCGGATCGGGAAGTGATCACCACCACTTCTGCTTGCGGATGCTGTGCCAACAGACGCAGCAGTTCGACACCGGTGTAACCCGTGCCGCCGACGATACCGACCTTGACCATAAACCTGCCCTCAACGAACCCACTGGAAAGCCGTCGATAATAGGGCCAGCATCGTCCTGCGACAACCGGCAAGGTGACGTGCGGCCACTCACGTGTCCCGTCTCGGACATAACTGTTCAACTTTTGGCCGGCAAAATTGAACAGTTATGTCCGAGACGGGACACTTTCTCTACTATTCGGGCTACCGTGAACCTGGGAATAATGAAAAATGCTTTATTTGTGGCTCAAAGCGCTTCACATCGTCAGCATGGTCTGCTGGTTTGCCGGTCTGTTTTACCTGCCGCGTCTGTTCGTTTATCACGCGCAAAGTGAAGACACCGTCAGCAAGGAACGCTTCAGCATCATGGAGCGCAAGCTGTACCGAGGCATTATGGGCCCGGCGATGATCGCCACCTTGATCTTCGGTATCTGGCTGATCAGTCTCAACCCCAGCGCCTACTTCGGCCAGGGTGCCTGGATGCACGCCAAGTTGACACTGGTGGTGATCCTCATCGGCTACCACCACATGTGCGGCGCGCAGGTAAAACGTTTTGCCCGTGGCGAGAACACCCGCAGCCATGTCTTTTATCGCTGGTTCAATGAAGTGCCGGTTCTGATTTTGCTGGCTATCGTTATTCTGGTCGTGGTTCGACCTTTCTAATTCAATCGGCATAACTCACCGGGGTACTTCCAATGTCGCTGCCCGCTTTGCTCGAACAACGTTTGCGTCTGCCTGTAGTGGCAGCGCCGATGTTCCTGATTTCCAACCCGCAATTGGTACTCGCCTGCTGCCGCAATGGCGTGGTGGGCAGCTTCCCCGCGCTGAATCAACGCGAGAGCAGCGGCTTCAAAGCCTGGCTGGAGGAGATCGAAGCAGGACTGGCAGCACTGGAGAACCCGGCGCCTTACGCGGTGAACCTGATCGTCCACAACAGTAACCCGAGGTTGCAAGCCGACCTGGAGATCTGCGTCGAGCACAAAGTGCCAATCGTGATCACCAGCCTCGGTGCCGTGAAAGAGCTGGTGGACGCAGTCCACAGCTACGGCGGCCTGGTGTTCCACGATGTCACGACTCGCCGTCATGCGGAGAAAGCTGCGGAGGCCGGTGCGGACGGTTTGATCGCCGTAGCCGCAGGTGCCGGTGGACATGCAGGGACCTGGAGCCCGTTCTCGCTCATCGCCGAAATCCGCCAGTTCTTCGACAAGACATTGCTGCTGGCCGGCTGCCTGAACCATGGCCACGAAATTCTTGCCGCGCAGTTGCTCGGCGCGGATTTGGCCTACTTCGGTACGCGATTTATCGGCACCACTGAAAGTCATGCACCTGACGCTTATAAAGAGATGCTGCTGACGTCCAGGGCAGCGGACATCGTCCATACTCCGGCGGTGTCTGGTGTACCGGCGAGTTTCATGCGCCAGAGCCTGGAAGCTGCCGGTTTCGACATGGCAGCGCTGCAAGGCAAAGGGGAGGTGAACTTCGGTTCCAAACTCAAACCGCTGAGCGATGAAGCCAAAGCCTGGAAAACCGTATGGTCCGCAGGCCAGGGCGTCGGCGAAATCGATGATTTGCCGAGTGTCGATCAATTGGTTGCACGGCTCGACGCCGAGTATCGCAAGGCGCTGGAGCTTGCAGGTCAGTTATCAAATCGCTGGCCGCGCTGACAGGAAAATCGGGCCAGCCGTCCAAGGCTGGCCTTAGACTCCAGGCTTGCAACACGTTCTATTCAAGTAACCGCGACAAGGATGCCTCGCAATGAGCGAAAACCGCTTCAAGATCGTATTCGACGGCGCTCTGCTGCCAGGCGTTGACATCACCACTGCCAAACTCAATCTCGCCGAGTTATTCAAAAGCGATGTGGCGGCCATCGAGCGCTTGTTCAGTGGCCGACCGATAGCGCTCAAGCATGACTTGTCGCACGCCGACGCCCAGACGTATCTCCAGGCGCTGACCAAAACCGGTATCGATGCCCGGATTGAAAGTGAGCCGACCATTGAACTGAATCTATCCGACGTTCACGACCCCTCCCTCACACCCAACCCATGGCGATCGGCAGACGCCGAATCACCTTATGCACCACTACAGGCTTCTGTCGGTGAGGCGCTACCAGAATTCGGCCCACTCAAGGCCTTCACATTCACAGGACGCATTGGCCGTCTGCGCTATCTAGCCTGGACGATGGCCTTGATGCTGGTGTTAATGGGCGTCGCCAGCGTGTTCGTTTCCATCGGCTTGTCGCTCATTGCCCTTACTTCAACGGTCGGCCTGATCATTGGCGGACTGTTCGGCACAGCAATAGGCATCGCGTTCATCGTCGTCGGCATTCAGATCAGCGTTCAGCGCCTGCATGATCTGGGCTGGTCCGGCTGGCTGTATCTACTGACACTGGTGCCATTCGTAGGCGGGCTCTTTGCGATTTTGCTGGCAATACTGCCAGGCAATACCGCGCCCAACCAATACGGTGCACCGCCACCGGCCAACAGCACCGCGGTAAAAGTGCTTTGCGCTCTTTGGCTGGTGTTCATCGCTGCTGGATTCATAGGCTTACTCACTGGCGGCATCGAAACCTTGCACAATGAATATGAAAGCACCACCGAGAGCACCTATGAAAGTGGCTCGGTCACAACCGACGAAGTTGAGGCTGAGCCCGCAAACGAGGCGGAACAAGTACCAAATTCCACAGTCGATGAAGCCGAAGAACCCCTGCCCCCTGTAGACTCTGCGAAAGAATGAACAGCGCTCCCCGCCCGTGACACCTTGGTCGTCGGCGCGGAGCTGTTGCGATGGAGAACTGCATGACCCGTTACGCTCTGATCACTGGCGCTTCCAGCGGCATCGGCCTGGCGATGGCCGAAGCGCTGGCCCGCCGAGGCCGCAGCCTGATTCTGGTGGCCCGACAGCGTGATCAGCTGGAAAGTATTGCGATTGAATTGACTCAACGTTTTGGCGTGGACGTGTTATTCCGTGCCTGCGACCTCGGCGAGCCGCTGCGGCTGTCCGGATTTCTGCTGGAACTGGAAGAAGGTGATCGGCAGATCGACTTGCTGGTGAACTGCGCCGGCATCGGCACCTGCGGTCCCTTCCTGGCCCAGGACTGGATGACCGAGCAGGATCTGATCGAGCTGAACATCCTCGCGCTCACTCGCCTGTGTCACGCCATCGGCAACAGCATGGCGTTGCAGGGTGGCGGGCAGATTCTGAATGTCGCCTCGGTGGCGGCGTTCCATCCCGGCCCCTGGATGAGCACTTACTACGCCAGCAAGGCTTATGTGCTGCACTTTTCCGAAGGACTGCGTGTCGAGTTGAAGAAGTGCGCGATCAAGGTGTCGGTACTCTGTCCTGGTCCTACCCGCACCGCATTTTTCCGAACGGCCCAATTGAACACTGAAAAACTGGCCGACAGCAAAATGCTGATGAGCCCTGAAGAAGTCGCGCTCTACACCGTGCGGGCCCTGGAGAAAAATCGCGCCATCATCATTCCCGGCCGACGCAACCGCTGGCGCGCCTTCCTGCCGCGGCTCGGCTCGCGGTGGCTGATCCGGACAATTGCCGGCATGGCCAACAAGGCCTATTGCCCGCGCTGATCAAACGTCAAGGTAAAAGGCTGGGCTCGGGCATAACCCATGGTTACACTCAGGCCAGCCCAAACAACGGAGAAAACAGCTGTGGATACTCTGTTCAGCAAGATCATCAACCGGGAAATCCCGGCGAAGATCATTTACGAGGACGACCAGGTACTGGCCTTCCACGATATCGCCCCACAGGCACCCGTGCATTTTCTGGTGGTGCCGAAAAAACCGGTGCGCACCCTTAATGACCTCACCGAGGAAGACAAGGCACTGGCCGGGCATATTCTGTTCACCGCCCAGCGTCTGGCCCTGGAGTTGGGTTGCGAGAAGGGTTTCCGTGTGGTCATGAACTGCAATGAAGAGGGTGGGCAGACCGTCTATCACATTCATATGCATGTGCTCGGTCAACGTCAGATGCATTGGCCTCCGGGTTGATTCACCACGCATCCCTGTAGGAGCGAGCTTGCTCGCGATGGACTCAAGAGCGCCGCGTTTAACCAGTAAATACGCGTTATCGTTAACGACCATCGCAAGCAAGCTCGCTCCTACAATATTGAATCCCTTGAGAGCAATGAC
Source organism: Pseudomonas sp. IT-P253 (assembly GCF_949768125.1). Lineage (NCBI taxonomy): Bacteria > Pseudomonadati > Pseudomonadota > Gammaproteobacteria > Pseudomonadales > Pseudomonadaceae > Pseudomonas > Pseudomonas sp. IT-P253. Next base: position 9,908 of record NZ_CATKPT010000036.1, read on the forward strand.
CCGGCGCAAACCTTCCCCCGGCCGATTGGGTTAAACTGGCCGCCGAGATTCTTCCCGGAGGTCAGCATGACTACCCAACGTCACTACTCGCCGATTGACCGTCTTCTGCTGCAAGCCGATGCCGCAATGCGTACCTTGCTGCCTTTCAGTGGCCAGCCGTACCGTCCGTCCCCCGCTATCGTGCAGCCGGATGCGCAAATGAGCGACGAAGACACCCGGCACGTCGCCGGTCTGATGCGCATCAACCATACCGGCGAAGTCTGTGCCCAGGCGCTGTATCAAGGGCAAGCCCTGACCGCCAAGCTGCCGCAAGTGCGCGCGGCCATGGAACATGCCGCCGAAGAAGAAATCGATCATTTGGTCTGGTGCGAACAACGCATCCAGCAGTTGGGTAGCCACACCAGCATCCTTAATCCACTGTTCTACGGCATGTCGTTCGGGATTGGCGCGGTGGCCGGGTTGATCAGCGACAAAGTCAGCCTCGGTTTCGTTGCTGCAACCGAGCATCAAGTGTGCAAACACCTGAACGAACACCTTGAACAACTGCCGGCAGCGGACGAAAAGTCCCGGGCAATCCTCGAACAGATGCGCATCGATGAAGAACATCACGCCGAAAGCGCGCTGGAGGCAGGCGGTTTCCGCTTCCCGGCACCGGTGAAGTTCGGCATGAGTCTGATGGCCAAGGTGATGACCAAGAGTACTTATCGGATCTGACATTTACATCGTCGGATCGGGCCCCATCGCGAGCAAGCTCGCTCCCACAGGGACCTGCGTTCCAGCCATAAAAAAGGCGACTACCGCAAAGTAGTCGCCTTTTTAGTTACTCGAAAATCTTAGCTCGGCACGTTGCGCGCGTAGAAGATTTCCAGCATTTCGTGTTTCACACGCTCGGTCACCTGAACACGTTGCTCAGAGGACAGGCTGGTGGTCGCGTCGCCGAACAGGTAGTTGTCCAGTTCGAAGTTCTTCAGCAGCATTTTGGTGTGGAACAGATTTTCCTGATACACGTTCACGTCAGTCATCTGGTAACTGTCGCGGGTGTCTACGGAAAGATAGTTCTGGATCGAGTTGATCTCGTGGTCGATGAAGTGCTTTTTACCTTCAATGTCACGGGTGAAACCGCGCACACGATAATCCACGGTCACGATGTCCGAATCGAACTGGTGAATCAGGAAGTTGAGTGCCTTAAGCGGTGAAATGACGCCACAGGTCGACACGTCAATGTCTACACGGAATGTCGCGATACCGTCCACCGGATGGATTTCCGGGTAGGTGTGTACCGTGATGTGGCTCTTGTCGAGGTGGGCCAGGATAATTTCAGGCAGCGGGCCCGGGGACTCTTCGATCTGACTGTCGGTAGGTGTCACCGGCTCTTCGGAGATCAGAATCGTGACGCTGGCACCCTGGGGTTCATAGTCCTGACTGGCGATGTTCAGGATATTGGCACCAATGATATCGACAACTTCTGTGAGGATCTGCGTCAGGCGCTTCGCGTTGTACTCTTTATTGATGTACTCGACGTAAGCCTGTTGGTCTTGCGGGGTTTCCGCGTAGCAGATGTCATAGATGTTGAAGCTCAAGGTCTTTGTCAGGTTATTGAACCCGTGGAGCTTGAGTTTGCTTTTCACCGTTAAAAACTCTCTATGTATTGCGGCCCGAGCCGCGTGATCAAGCATGCCCGTCAGATGCGAATGCCGCACCTGCGTAGGACGGTTAACACCTCTTCGCGATGGCGATTTTGGTTGTCTGTTCGGGTGTGCGGCCTGTCGGTGGACGGGCCACTACCCTGAAAAAAGTGGCGCATTATGCAGACGTCAGCTTGGGATCGCCAGAGTCTGCATTGCTTTTATGATAGTTGAATGTCGATTCAACCGAGTTCGATGATTTCGTAGTCGTGGGTAATCTCTACACCCGCGGCGCCGAGCATGATCGAGGCCGAGCAATACTTCTCGGCGGACAGCTCGATGGCACGTTTGACCTGGGCTTCTTTCAGCGCCCGGCCTTTGACCACGAAATGCATATGGATCTTGGTAAAGACCTTAGGATCTTCGGTCGCGCGCTCGGCTTCAAGGAAGGCTTCGCAGCTCTCGACGGCCTGGCGAGACTTCTTGAGGATGCTGACCACATCGAAATTGCTGCAACCGCCGACACCCAGCAGGAGCATTTCCATCGGCCGGACACCCAAATTGCGTCCACCGGCCTCGGGCGGACCGTCCATGACCACGACATGACCGCTGCCGGATTCACCGAGGAACATGGCTTCGCCAGCCCATTGGATGCGTGCCTTCATCGCCAAGACTCCACTGTATAAAATAGGGTCGCCAGCTTAGCACAGGGCCCCGCAATGACAGCGCTTCACCTTCCTGGGACATATCCGTCAGCGCCGTAGGTAAATGTTCGAATGTTGCAGGAAGTGTCTGGTAAGCTGGCGCCAATTCGCTGGCGCATGGCCAGCTTTGTAGCAAAAACAGATCGCAGGCTTCGCCAGTTCCTACAAAAAACCAAACACACCGCGCAGTCATTTCGGGACACAACCATGGTTGCTATTGCCCCCACCCCCAAAATCAAGAACCTCGACAAGCTGTTGATGCACTGCCAGCGCCGTCGCTATGCGGCCAAGAGCAACATCATCTGTGCCGGCGACCGCTCGGAGACGCTGTTCTTCATCATCAAAGGCTCGGTCACCATTCTGATCGAGGATGACGACGGCCGGGAAATGATCATTGCTTACCTGAACTCCGGCGACTTTTTCGGTGAGCTGGGTTTGTTTGAACAGGCAGGTCTGGAACAGGAACGCAGTGCCTGGGTGCGCGCAAAGATCGAATGCGAAGTTGCGGAAATCAGCTACGCGAAATTCCGCGAGTTGTCCCAGCAAGACCCGGACATTCTTTACGTACTCAGCGGACAAATCGCACAGCGCCTGCGTAACACTACCCGCAAGGTTGGCGATCTGGCGTTCTTCGACGTAACTGGCCGCGTGGCTCGCTGCTTGCTGGAACTGTGCAAGCAGCCAGACGCCATGACTCATCCCGACGGGATGCAGATCAAGGTGACCCGTCAGGAAATCGGGCGAATTGTCGGGTGCTCGCGTGAGATGGTCGGTCGTGTGCTCAAGGATCTGGAAGAGCGCAACCTGGTGAACGTCAAAGGCAAGACCATGGTGGTCTTCGGTACGCGCTAAGCTCGAAAACTACGCCCCGAACATGTCCGCCAGCAATTGGCGATAGAGCGCGTCGAGCCGGCCCAGTGCGTCAGGCGCGGCAAATTTTTCATGCAGGGCGATGTGGCTCTCGGCGCGAACACGCTGCTCCAGTCCGCAGGCCTCATTGAAACGATTGACTGCCGCAACCATCGATTCGCGTTCGTTATCCAGCAACAAAGCACCGTGCACCAACCCGACCGGGCGGGAACCGCCCTTGCTCTGGCGCCAGCGCTGAGCCGTGCCCACCATCTTGCGCCCGTCGAGGTTGACGTTGAAACGGCCATCGCAGAATGCGCCATCCACCTCACCCAACGAGGAGACACCGCCCAGCTCATCCAGCAGCTGACGAATCGGATCACAGAGCCGGCGATAAGCCGTTTCGATCCGGTTCTGATCCCCCTCGCTACGCGGCGGTGCGTACACCAGTGCGATGTTGATCGTCGAGGCCGATTGCGGCACCGGCTCACCGCCGGTTTCGCGTAGCAGCACCGGCCAACCCGCTGCTGCCGACACCTCACAGGCAGCCTCAAAGCCAGGCATGCGATTCAACCGTCGCGGCATGACTAATGCCCGATCGCTGGGCTGCCAGAACAGCAGACCAAACTCCGCGTCACCCGCGCAAACGGATGCCAGTAGATTCTGCTCGGCGAGCAGGCCGGCTTCGACGGTCAATGAAGTGGGTGAAGTCATAACGTGTTCCGTAGGACATGAAGTCTATGGTGCTGCTGATGCCGCCATCGCGAGCAAGCTCGCTCCCACATTTGATCTTGGTGCCCCCCTGTTTCCTGGCGGGCATCAGACTCTGTGGGAGCGAGCTTGCTCGCGATGGGGTCGACTCAGTCGAGTGTCGAGCCGCTCACCGCAGTCCCACGCTCTGGAAAGAACAAGCGCTGCAGTTCGGTACCCGGGCTTTCGGCGCGCATGAATGCCTCGCCGACCAGGAACGAATACACATCGCTGATTTCCATCAACTCGACATCGGCCCGATTGAAAATGCCGCTTTCCGTGATCACCAAACGATCACGCGGGATACGCGGTAACAGATCAAGCGTAGTTTCCAGGCTGACGTCGAAGGTGTGCAGGTTGCGGTTGTTCACGCCGACCAACGGAGTGTCGAGGGTTTTCAAGGCCCGCTCCAGCTCGTCGCCATCGTGAACTTCCACCAGCACGTCGAGGCCGACGCTTTTTGCCACGGCGGCCAGCTCGGCCATTTTCACGTCATCCAGTGCGGAGACGATCAACAGCACGCAGTCCGCACCCAAGGCACGGGCTTCGACGATCTGATACGGATCGATCATGAAATCCTTGCGGATCACCGGCAATTTGCACGCCGCGCGAGCCTGTTGCAGATACACATCCGCACCCTGGAAGAAATCGATATCGGTGAGCACCGACAGGCACGTCGCACCGCCCTTCTCGTAGCTCTTGGCGATGTCGGCAGGCAAGAAATTCGCGCGAATCACGCCTTTGCTCGGCGAAGCCTTCTTGATTTCAGCAATGACCGCAGGCTGCTTGAGCTTGGCCTGAGCCAACAGTGCCTTGGCAAACCCACGGGGTGCATCGGCCGACTTGGCCAGACTTTCCAGCTCCGCCAGACTTACACGGGCGCTACGCTCGGCAACTTCCTGGACTTTGCGCGCCAGAATGTTTTCCAGAACCGTCGGTACACTCATCCCTCATTCTCCACTTTGAATACCGCGGTAAATGCACCCAACTCCTCAAGTTTTTCCCGAGCGAGGCCTGTGTGCAGCGCATCGTGCGCCAGGGCAACGCCTTCCTTCAAACTGGTGGCATGGTCGGCAGCGTACAGCGCGGCCCCGGCATTGAGCACGATCATCTCGGCAGCTTTCTGACCGTTCTCGGTCTTGCGCTTGCCCAAGGCATCGCGGATCAGCTCAAGGGAGGCCGCCGGGCTTTCCACTGCCAGTCCGTGCAGGCTCTGGCTCTTCATGCCCAGGTCTTCCGGTTCGACCCAATACTCGGTGACCTGGTCATTCTTCAACTCTGCGACAAACGTCGGCGCCGCCAGACTGAATTCGTCCAGGCCATCTTTCGAATGCACGACGAGCACATGTTTGCTGCCCAGGCGCTGCAAGACTTCGGCCAACGGCCGGCACAACGCCTGATTGAACACACCCACCACCTGATGTTTAACACCGGCCGGATTCGTAAGCGGGCCAAGCATGTTGAACAGGGTGCGCAGGCCAAGCTCCCGACGCGGACCGGCGGCGTATTTCATGGCACTGTGATGGGTCTGGGCAAACATGAAGCCGATGCCGACATTATCGATGCAACGTGCCACCTGAATCGGTGTCAGGTTGAGGTAGATACCGGCGGCCTCCAGCAGGTCGGCACTGCCGCTTTTACCCGAGACGGCGCGGTTACCATGCTTGGCGACGGTGCAACCGGCCGCTGCGACGACGAAAGACGAAGCGGTCGACACGTTGAAAATGTTCGCACCATCACCGCCAGTGCCGACCACATCGACGACGCCGTCGAGGGTCCTGAGTTCAACCTTGTCCGCCAACTCGCGCATGACCGACACGGCGCCGACGATTTCGTCGATGCTTTCGCTCTTCATGCGCATGGCCATCATGAATGCGCCGATCTGCGCATCCGTGCATTGCCCGGTCATGATTTCGCGCATCACATCACGCATTTCATCGGTGCTGAGGTCGAGCTGGTCGACGATACGGCTCAGGGCTGTCTTGATATTCATGGAACGTCCTTAGCGCGTGCCGCCGGTTTGTTTGAGGAAGTTGGCGAACAGTTCGTGGCCCTGCTCGGTCAGGATCGACTCAGGGTGAAACTGCACACCCTCGATGTTCAGCGTCTTGTGGCGCAGTCCCATGATCTCGTCCACTGAACCGTCTTCGAGTTGGGTCCAGGCAGTCAGCTCCAGGCAGTCCGGCAGGGTTTCGCGCTTGACGATCAGCGAGTGATAACGGGTGACCGTCAGCGGGTGATTCAGACCTTCGAAGACACCTTTGTCCTCGTGGAACACCGGGCTGGTCTTGCCGTGCATGACCTGACGGGCACGGACCACATCGCCGCCAAAAGCCTGGCCGATGGACTGGTGGCCCAGGCACACGCCCAGAATTGGCAGTTTGCCGGCGAAATACTTGATCGCTTCGATTGAAATGCCGGCTTCGGTCGGGGTGCAAGGACCTGGAGAGACGACGATCCGCTCAGGGTTGAGGGCTTCAATTTCGGCAATGGTGAGCTCATCGTTGCGCACGACTTTGACCTGGGAGCCGAGCTCACCAAGGTATTGCACAACGTTGTAGGTAAAGGAGTCGTAGTTATCGATCATCAGCAACATGGCTTAAACCTCTTGAATTCACTGACTTTAAATACAGCCTTCGAATGAGTGACCCGCAGCGTCCAGCACTTTGTCAGGCAAAGCGGCATGTCATACGGGTCGCGTTCATCGGTCAGCTTTCCGGAGTTTGTTCAGCCAGAGCCACGGCGCGGAACATTGCGCGACGCTTGTTCAGGGTTTCTTCCCATTCCAGCGCCGGCACCGAGTCGGCGACGATGCCGCCACCGGCCTGCACATGCAGTTCGCCGTTCTTGATCACGGCAGTACGAATGGCGATGGCGGTGTCCATGTTGCCGTTCCAAGCGAAATAACCGACCGCGCCGCCGTAGACGCCACGCTTGACCGGTTCCAGTTCGTCGATGATTTCCATCGCGCGGATCTTCGGCGCACCGGACAAGGTGCCCGCCGGCAGAATCGCCCGCAGTGCATCCATCGCCGTCAGCCCGGCCTTCAACTGGCCCGTGACGTTGGACACGATGTGCATCACGTTGGAGTAACGCTCGATGACCATTTTCTCGGTGAGTTTCACCGAACCGATTTCCGAGACCCGACCGGTGTCATTACGGCCCAGGTCGATCAGCATCAAATGCTCGGCGATTTCCTTGTCGTCGGACAGCAGGTCTTTTTCCAGCGCCAAGTCAGCCTCTTCGTTGGCTCCGCGTGGACGAGTGCCGGCAATCGGGCGCACGGTGATCAGGTTGTCTTCGACCCGCACCAATACTTCTGGCGAACTGCCGACGACATGGAAGTCACCGAAGTTGAAGAAGTACATGTAAGGCGTCGGGTTGAAACAACGCAGCGCACGGTACAGATCGATGGGCGCCGCCTTGAAGTCGATCGACATGCGCTGGGACGGCACGACTTGCATGCAGTCGCCAGCCAGGATGTATTCCTTGATGGTGTCGACGGCTTTTTCGTAATCGTCCTGGGTGAAACTGGAGCGGAACACCGGGTCGGTCGACTGCTGTTTGCTGAAATCCAGGCCACGGCGCGGCGTGATCGGCTGACGAAGTTTTTCCAGCAGCGCTTGCAGACGCGCCTGACCTTGCTCGAAGGCATCGTCCTGCGACGGGTCGGCCAGAACGATTGCGTGCATCTTGCCGGCGAGGTTGTCGAAGACCACCACCGCGTCGGAAACCATCAGCAGAATGTCCGGCACGCCCAGCGGATCCGGGTTCGGGCACTTGCCCAGACGCTTCTCCACATAGCGCACGCAGTCGTAGCCGAAGTAGCCCACCAGGCCGCCGTTGAAACGCGGCAGGCCGGCAATGGTCGGGACGTTGTAACGGGCTTTGAACGCTTCGACGAAAGCCAGTGGATCTTCAGCTTCGTGGCTTTCGATCTCGATGCCGTCGTGGGTCACGCTCACATGGTGATCATGAACGCGCAACACGGTACGGCACGGCAGGCCGATGATCGAATAACGGCCCCACTTCTCCCCGCCCTGAACAGATTCGAGCAGATAGGAGTTAGGCTCGTCGGCCAGTTTCAGGTAGATCGACAGCGGCGTGTCGAAGTCGGCCAGGGTTTCGCAGGCAAGCGGGATGCGATTGTAGCCGGCAGCGGCCAAACGCAGGAATTCTTCACGGATCATGGGGTAGCCTCGTGGCTTGAGGGTCTAACAGTCAGGTATGCAAACGCGCCGGTATGCCGGCCAGGAACAAGTCAGGCGCGCCAACGCCAGCGGGCCAGGGCCTTGATGACTTTCATCCAGAGTTTGCGAGTGACCACCACGATGGAGTTTCCAGGAGGGGATTGAACAGCGTCGGCCAACGTTATCTCAGCGGCCGGTTCCAGGCAACCGGGAATTAGCTTGCGTAAATCGTCGATCACCAGCGCTGGCGACTCTTCGGCAATCGGTCGGCCGTGGTTATAGCCATAACTGAGTGCCACACACTTGACCCCCGCCGCTTTCGCCGCCAGCACGTCGCTGCGCGAGTCTCCGACGAACAACGATTGCGATGCCGGGATGTTGGCCATTTTCATCACGAAAAACAGCGCGGCCGGATCGGGCTTTTGCTGTGGCAAGGTATCGCCACCGATGATCCATTTGAAGTAACGGCCGATTTTCATCTGATCCAGCAGCGGTGCGACAAAGCGCTCCGGCTTATTGGTGATCAGGGCCATTTCCACGCCTTGTTTGTTCAGCCATTTGAGGGTGTCACGCACGCCGGGGTAAACCGCCGTCAGCTCGTGACCGTCCTCGTAAAAGCCGTTGAACAACGCCAGGGCATGCTCGGCCTCGACCTCATCGACACCCTCGGCGTCGATATGGTTGGCCAACGCCCGGCGCACCAGCATGTGCACGCCGTTACCCACCCACTCACGCACCGATTCGATGCCGACCGGTTTGCGCCCGAGCTTGAGCAGCATGTTATCCACCGCCGCTGCCAGGTCGGGGACCGAATCGATCAGCGTGCCATCCAGATCGAACATCACCAGCCGCGGCAGGCGCCCCGGAAACAACTGCTCAAAGCCACTCATGGACGAGCCAGCGCCAGTTCGGAACGCATCTTCTCGATCACTTCCTGATAGTTCGGCGCATTGAAAATTGCCGAGCCGGCCACGAAGGTATCAGCGCCAGCCGCAGCGATTTCACGAATGTTGTTCACGTTTACACCGCCATCGATTTCCAGGCGAATGTCACGGCCGGACGCATCGATCAGCGCCCGCGCTTCACGCAGCTTGTCGAGGGTGCCGGGGATGAACTTCTGCCCGCCGAAGCCCGGGTTGACGCTCATCAACAGGATCATGTCGACCTTGTCCATCACGTACTTGAGCACGTCCAGCGGGGTCGCCGGATTGAACACCAGACCCGACTTGCAGCCGCCTTCGCGGATCAGTTGCAGCGAACGGTCAACGTGCTGCGTGGCTTCCGGGTGGAAAGTGATGTAGGTCGCGCCGGCTTCGATAAAATCACCGACGATGCGATCCACCGGGCTGACCATCAGGTGTGCATCGATGGGCGCGGTCACGCCATATTTACGCAGCGCGGCGCAGACCATCGGGCCGATGGTCAGGTTTGGCACGTAGTGATTATCCATGACATCGAAGTGCACGAAGTCGGCGCCGGCGGCCAGGACGTTGTCCACTTCTTCACCCAGGCGGGCGAAGTCGGCGGAGAGAATCGACGGAGCAATGACGAAGGGCTGCATGACGCACCTTTTTTGAGCAGAATCACGATGGCGCGCATTGTATACCGCATGCTTTGGCCCGCGCACTGTGGCCGCGATGATCAGTAGGCCGCTCGGTAAATCTTCTCGATATCAATCGCACTCAATTTGCGCGGATTGTTGCGCATCAGGCGCTCAATCCCCGCGGCCTCCAAGGCCATCGCCGGAATTGCGTCCTCGGGAATGCCGAAACTGCGCAGGCCCGACGGGATTTCTACCGCTGCACACAACTCGGTCATTGCCTCGACGGCTTTGTCGGCCGCTTCTTTGGCGCTCAGATGAGCGGTCTGCACCCCCATGGCTTCGGCAATATCCTGCATGCGCTCGACGCAGGCCATCTTGTTCCAGGTCATGACATACGGCAGCAACAAGGCGTTGCTGACGCCATGGGCGATGTTGAACCGCCCGCCGAGCGGGTACGCCAGCGCATGCACCGCCCCAACCCCGGCGTTGCCGAACGCCATGCCGGCCATCAGGCTGGCGGTGGCCATGTCTTCGCGGGCCTGCAGGTTCGACGGGTTGGCGTAGGCCTTGGGCAGCGCCTTGGTGATCAAATTGATGGCGCCGATGGCCAGGGCGTCGGTGATCGGCGAGGCATTGACGGAGAGGTAGGATTCGATGGCATGCACCAGCGCATCGACGCCACTGGCAGCGGTGACGCTGCGCGGGCACGTCAGGGTCATTTGCGGACTGACCAGCGCCACGTCAGGCAACAGATAGTCGCTGATGATGCCTTTCTTCAACTGCGCGACCTTGTCGGAGAGAATCGCGACATTGGTCACTTCCGAGCCGGTGCCCGCAGTGGTCGGGATGGCGATCAGCGGCGGGCCTTTGCGAGGAACCTGATCGATGCCGAACAAATCTTCCAGCGCGCCGTGGTAACCGGCATACGCCGCCACGCTTTTGGCGATGTCGATGGCACTGCCGCCGCCCAGGCCAATCAACCCGTCATGCCCGCCTTCACGGTAGACCCGCATGCAGTCTTCGACGATGGCGATTTCCGGGTCCGGCAGTACACGGTCGAATATTTCATAGGTTCTGTCGCCCAACTGCGCCAGCGCCAGCTCGACCGTGCCGGACTTGACCAGTGCGGCATCGGTGACGATCAACGGGTTGTCGATGTCCAGGCGTGTCAGCTCAGCGGCCAATTGTTCGATGGCACCTGCGCCAGTGATCAGTTTGTGAGCGATTTTGAAAGAGGAAAGACTCATGTGCGCAGCCTCTTATCGATAGGGAGCTGGGCACAAGATTAGCTGGGGATTGGGGTTTGTCTGCTATTCAGGTCATGAATGACCCGAGATCCCCCCCCAAAATACCCAAAATCACTGTGGGAGCGAGCCTGCTCGCGAAAGCGGACCGACATTCAACATCAATGTCGACTGATACTCCGCATTCGCGAGCAGGCGCTCCCACATTAGATCGGTGTGTAGCTTTAAACCTGAGCGGTGCGCAGTTTTTCGCTACGCCCGCGCAGCCATTCCAGGGTCAGCAGCAGGATCACCGAGAAAGCAATCAGCAGGGTCGCCGCGGCGGCAATGGTCGGGCTGAGGTTTTCGCGGATGCCGCTGAACATCTGCCGCGGCAAGGTCGCTTGTTCGGGACCTGCGAGAAACAGCGTCACTACCACCTCATCGAACGAGGTCGCGAACGCAAACAATGCCCCCGAAATCACACCCGGCGCAATCAGCGGCAAGGTCACCCGACGGAACGCGGTCAGCGGCGAAGCACCGAGGCTGGCAGCGGCGCGCACAAGGTTCTGGTTGAACCCCTGCAACGTCGCTGACACGGTGATGATTACAAACGGCACACCCAACACCGCATGCACCACGATCAGCGAGACAAAGCTGTTGCCAAACCCCAGCGGAGCAAAGAACAGATAACTGGCCACACCGATGATCACCACCGGCACCACCATCGGCGAAATCACCAGCGCCATCACGAGCGCCTTGCCCGGAAAGTTGCCACGCGTCAGACCAATCGCCGCCAGCGTACCGAACAGCATTGCCAGCACCGTTGCCGCCGGGGCAACGATGATGCTGTTCCTCAACGAACGCATCCACTCGGCGGAGGCAAAGAAGTCCTGATACCAGTGCAACGAAAAGCCTTGCAGCGGGTACACCAGAAAACTGCCCGCGTTGAACGACAGCGGAATGATCACCAGCACCGGCAGAATCAGGAACAACAAAATCAGGCCGCAGAGAATCCGCAAGCTGTAGAACCACGCCCGCTCAATGGGCGACATATAAGGACTCAGCATTTCATTCTCCCCTTAGCTCAGGCGCAGGCGACTGGCGCCGACCAGCCGGTTGTAAATCAGATAAAGCACCACGGTCGCCAACAGCAGCAGCCCACCGAGTGCGGTCGCCATGCCCCAGTTGATGCTGGTGTTGGTGTAGAAGGCGACGAAGTAACTGACCATCTGATCGTTCGGGCTGCCCAGCAATGCAGGGGTGATGTAGTAGCCGATGGCGAGGATGAACACCAACAGGCAACCGGCGCCGACACCGGCATAGGTCTGCGGGAAGTACACCCGCCAAAAGCTGGCAAAAGGGTGGCAACCGAGGGAAATCGCTGCACGCATGTAGGTCGGCGAGATGCCTTTCATTACGCTGTAAATCGGCAGGATCATGAACGGCAGCAGGATGTGCACCATGGAGATGTAAACCCCGGTGCGGTTGAACACCAGCTCCAGCGGCTTATCGATGATGCCCATGGCCATCAGGCCACTGTTTATAAGCCCGCCCGATTGCAGCAGCACGATCCACGCCGCAACTCGCACCAGGATCGAAGTCCAGAATGGCAGCAGCACCAGAATCATCAGCAAGTTGCTTTGGCGTGATGGCAGGTTCGCCAGTAGATAAGCCAACGGGTAAGCCAGCAGCAGGCAGATCACGGTGATGATCAGGCCCATCCAGAACGTGCGGGCGAAGATGTCGAGGTAGATCGCCTGATCGGGCGTGGCCGGGGCGATTTCACCAAGATCGTCGATCCGATGATCGACCGCCGCCAGCAAGTAGTAAGGCGTGATGCTGCTGGTGTTGCGGCGCACCGCTTGCCAATAGGCCGGGTCACCCCAACGCTCGTCGAGCCCTTCCAGCGCTTCTTTATAGGAGGCCGGTTCAGTGGCGAACGGCAAGGCGCGGGCGGTTTTCGTCAACAGGCTGCGATAGCCGGCCAACTCCATGTTCAAGCGCTTGGACAGGTCGCCCAGGCTTTGATTCTTGCGGGCTTCAGCGAGGTCTTCGCTGGCCGCTTTATACACCGGTTCAGCGGGCAGGCCTCGGCCGTCCCAACTGGCGATAGCCGTCACAGTGCGCGGCATGCCGCCGACCACTTCCGGGTTACCGACACTTTTGTAGAGCAGCGCCACGATTGGCACCAGGAACACCAGCAACAGAAACAGCACCAATGGCGCGATCAAGGCTTGAGCCTTCCAGCGGTTGATCCGCTCGGCGTGCTTGAGCCGCTGCTTCAAGGTGGGGTCAGTGCCCGCGTTCAGGGGAACGGCGATAGCCATGGCGTACTCCGGAAAATCTTTGATCGTTACAGAGGAAGGCAGGCCTCCTCTGTTCTTGATAACTACACATCACCCCTGTAGGAGCGAGGCTTGCCCGCGAAAGCGTCGGCACATTCAACATTGATGCTGATTGACACGCCGTCTTCGCGGGCAAGCCTCGCTCCTACAGGGGGCAAGCCCACGGAGTGGTCTTATTTTGCTGCCCAGGAGTTGAAACGCTGTTCCAGTTGCTCGCCGTTGTCAGCCCAGAAGCTGACGTCGATCTGTACCTGGTTGGCGATGTTTTCCGGGGTGGTCGGCATGTCCTTCAGGACATCCTTGGACAACAGCGGTACGGCCTGGATATTGGCCGGGCCGTAGGCGATGTTTTCCGAGTAGGTCTTTTGCTGTTGTGGCGCCACCGAGAAAGCGATGAATTTCTTCGCCGCTTCAGCGCGTGCCTTGTCCAGACCTTTAGGAATGGCCCATGCGTCGAAGTCGTAGATACCGCCGTTCCACACGACTTTCAGGTTGCTTTCTTTCTGCACGGCAGCGATCCGGCCGTTATAGGCCGAGCTCATGACCACGTCGCCGGAGGCGAGGTATTGCGGCGGCTGTGCGCCGGCTTCCCACCACTGGATGCTTGGTTTGAGCTCATCAAGTTTCTTGAACGCGCGATCCTGACCATCCTTGCTCGCCAGAACCTTGTAGACGTCTTTGGGCGCAACGCCGTCAGCCATCAGAGCGAATTCCAGGGTGTACTTGGCGCCTTTACGCAGGCCGCGCTTGCCCGGGAATTTCTTGGTGTCCCAGAAATCAACCCAACTGGTCGGTGCGGATTTCAGCTTGTCGGCGTTGTAGGCCAACACGGTCGACCACACGAAGAAGCCCACGCCGCAAGGCTGGATGGCGCCTTTGACGTAATCTTCGGATTTGCCGAACAGCGCAGGGTCGAGTTGTTCGAACATGTCTTCGTCGCAACCACGGGACAGCTCAGGCGATTCAACTTCCACCAGGTCCCAGGACACGCTCTTGGTGTCGACCATGGCTTTGACCTTGGCCATTTCGCCGTTGTACTCGCCCGCCACGATCTTGCCGTGACCCGCCGCTTCCCATGGTGCGTAGAAGGCTTTGGCCTGCGCCGCCTTGTTTGCCCCGCCAAAGGACACCACGGTCAGGTCCGGACCCGCCGCCATTGCGTGTGCCGCGCCGATCATGCCCATGACCAAAGCGGTGAATTTCAGGGATCTCAACATTTATTGTTCTCTCCACGTGCAGGGTTGGTGTTGGTGTAGCAGGGGGCGATCAGTTCGCCTCTAAAAGTGGGTCTAGCGCGCGAACGTGCTCGACCTGCCAGCCAAGCGGTACCACATCGCCGACGGCGAGCGCGGGATCGAGCTCGGCAATCGGTTGTTTCACAAAGAAGTCAGTCTTGCCGCAGACTTCCAGGCGAACCCGGACGTGGTCGCCTAGATAGATGAATTCCGCCACCCTCCCTGAGAAGCGGTTGACGCATTGATCGCTTGCGCCGTTGAGGCTCACGCGCTCCGGGCGAATCGACAGCGTGACGGGTTCGCCGGTCTTGCCGACGTTGACTGCCAGGGCTTCAACCTTCTCACCGCGACCGAGTTCGACGATGCAGCGATCACCGATCTGACTGTGCAAGCGGCCATTGAGGCGGTTGTTTTCGCCGATGAAGTTGGCGACGAAGGTGTTTTTTGGCTCTTCGTAGAGCGTGCGAGGCGGCGCGATCTGCTGGATTTCACCCTGATGGAAAACGGCCACACGGTCGGACATGGTCAGGGCTTCGCCCTGATCGTGGGTCACATAGACGACCGTCACGCCCAGACGCTGGTGCAGATGCTTGATCTCCATCTGCATGTGTTCGCGCAATTGTTTGTCGAGTGCGCCGAGGGGTTCGTCCATCAGCACCAGCTGTGGTTCGAACACCAGGGCGCGGGCCAGCGCCACACGTTGCTGCTGACCACCGGACAGCTGGCCCGGATAACGCTGGGCGAAGGTGTCGAGCTGAACCATGCTCAGAACACGTTTGACCCGGTCACTGACGTCGCTCTTGTTCAAGCCGCGCACGGTCAGCGGGAACGCGAGGTTCTCGGCGACCGTCATGTGCGGGAACAAGGCGTAGTTCTGGAACACCATGCCAATGTCACGCTTGTGCGGCGGCACGTTGTTGATGGAGCGCCCGGCCAGCTGGATTTCGCCTGCGGTCGGTGTTTCGAAACCGGCGAGCATCATCAGACTGGTGGTCTTGCCGGAGCCGGACGGCCCGAGCAAGGTGAGGAATTCGCCTTTGCGAATTTCCAGGTTGAGGTCTTTGACGATCAGGTTCTCGCCGTCGTAGCTTTTTTGCACTCCACGAAAGCTAACCAGAATGTCACTGGCCCCTACGTTTGAATCGACCTGGCTCATACCCACACCTTTGTTGTTGATGACTGCTGTGGACTAAGCCTAGTGGACGCTGGGGAGCACGCAAATCGGGGCGCAGGAGAGAATGGCCTCAGCCATATGGAAGTTTGGGGGTAGGGATTGCCCTACAAGAATGGCGGGATTGGATAGGGCAGTGCTGAGTTTGAAGCTACAGGCCACAAGAACGGGCAAAATCCGTGTTGTAGGCATGTCGCAAATGGACATGCCATGGAAAACCGGTGGGAGCGAGCCTGCTCGCGAAAGCGTTGGATCAGGCAAAGACATGTCGACTCAAGCACCGCTTTCGCGAGCAGGCTCGCTCCCACAAGGGTAGATCGGTGAACTTTAGAGCAGTTTGTGTTCCATCGCGTACTTCACCAGTTCCGCCAGGGAGGTGATATTGAGTTTTTGCATCAACCGCGCCTTGTGGGTACTGATGGTCTTACTGCTCAAGGCCAGTTGCTGGGCGATGTCGTTGACGTTGGCGCCCTGGGCCAGGCGCTCGAATACCGAGAACTCACGCTCCGAGAGTGATGAATGCAGCGGCCGCGAATCGGTCAGGCCGACTTCGAAGACCATGCGGTCGGCCAGGTCCGGGTCGATGTAACGCCCGCCCGCCGCCACTTTGCGGATCGCGGTCAGCAGCAGCGCCGGGTCGCTGTCCTTGGTCGCATAACCGGCAGCGCCGACCTTTAACGCGCGCGCGGCCATCTGCGCTTCGTCGTGCATCGACAGCACCAGAATCGCTGGCGGATTGCTCAGCGCGCGAATCCGCGGGATCGCCTCCAGCCCATTGACCCCGGGCATGGAGATGTCCAGCAACACCACTTCGCAGGGCACATGACGCAGCGTCTCAAGCAACTGCTCGCCATTGCTCGCCTCCCCCACCACCAGCAAGTCCTTGGCCAGGCCAATCAACTGCTTGATGCCTTCGCGAACAATGGTGTGGTCTTCGGCTACCAGTACACGGATCACAGACTTCTCCAGATTCAAGATCATTCGCGAGCCTGCTCGCGAAGGCATAAGTACAGTCAACACATGCTCATCAGGCCACATCCAATGGCACTCGCACACTCAGCGTCGTGCCTTCACCCGGCTCACTTTCAAGCGACAACTGCCCGCCCATGATCAGCACCCGCTCGCGCATGCCCACAACACCAAAGGATGTTGGCCGGCCAGTGGCGGCGACAAATCCTACGCCGTCATCGCTGACGGTCAGGCACAACTCGTTGCCTTCCAGTGCCAGTGTCAGTTCAACAGTATGCGCCTGAGCATGGCGCATGACATTGGTCAGCGCTTCCTGAAGGATCCGGAACAAGCCAATCGCCTTGGCATCGCTGAGCGCCGGTAAATTGTCCGGCACCTGCACCAGGCACGGTATCTGCGTGCGCGCCTCGAAACGCCGGGCTTGCCATTCGATGGCCGACGCGATCCCGGCATCGAGAATCGGTGGGCGCAAAGCCGTGGCCACGTCGCGCACCAGCTGAAACAGCTGAGCGATCAGGCGCTTCATGCTGTTCAGGCGCTCGTTCAGACCGGGGTCGAGCTGAGCGTAGGCCAGTTCGCACATCGACGTTTCCAGCTTCAGAACGGTCAACATTTGCCCCAGTTCGTCGTGAACTTCCCGGGCAATGCGGGCCTTTTCCTCTTCCCGGACGCTCTCCAAATGAGCCGACAACTCACGCAACTGTTCCCGGGAGCTGGCCAGTTCCAGTTCGATGCGCTTGCTCTCGCTGATGTCCCAGACGATACCGTCCCAGACATAGGTGCCGTCCTCAAGCCGCCGGGTAATGGCTTTGATCTCCGCCCAGCGTTGCTCGCCCGAACGGGTGAGAATCCGACCCTGCCAAGACCAGTCACTGTCGGTATCCAGCGCATGGTCCTGCGTTTGGTGATAACTGGCCTTGTCATCTGGATGCACCAGGCTGCGCAGGCCTTTGTCACGATGGGCCAGGGTGGCCGGCGAATACCCCGACAGGCTCTCGCTGCCTTCACTGATGTAGGCAAAATCGATTTGCCCTGTCACCGGCGCCCGCTCCAGTCGAAAGACCAATCCGGGAACGTTGGCGGCGATCCCTTGCAGCCGCGCTTCGCTTTCCTGCAACGCGGCCAACGCGCGACGACGCTCGGTGACGTCATTGAGGTAGACCACCAGGTATTCGCCACCGCGAAATCGCAAGAAGCTCAACGAAACATCCGTTGGCAGGATACTGCCGTCCGCACGCACACAGTTGGTTTCAAAACTTTGCGGGCCGTCATCGCTGGCACGGGCGCGCTTCCACAGGTTCAACCAGCGGTCCATATGCAGACCGGGTTCGAAGTCGATCAGTGGCCGGTTGATGATCCCTCCCGCCGAATAACCCAGCATGGTTTCGGCCGCGCGGTTGGCGTAACGCACATGGCTGTCCCAGTTGACCCAGAGGATACCGACGGTACTTTGATCGATGGAAAATTGAGTAAGGCGTAACGCTTCTTCGCTGGCGGCACGCAGGGCAATGTCCGCCCGCGCCGCCAGCAGTCGTTGCTCCAGACTGTGCTGCTGCCGACGCTGCCAGATGACGATGGCCATGCTGCTCAACACCAACACCACCATCAGTAGACAGAGGTTTTTCCAAAAAACCGGGGAATCGGTGAGCCTTGGATATTTGGGTTGCAGCCACTGGCTGTGCAGTTGCTCCAGTTCCTTGGCCGGGATGGCTCGCAGGGCGTTTGCGACGATACCCGCGAGTTCTGGCCAGTCCCGGCGAGTGGCAACGCGCAGCAGTTGCGGCAGGCCAATATCGCCGACCACCACCAGCTCGGAAAACTCGGGCTCGATGGACAACCGCCCCAACTGCGCCTCATCGACCACGGCATAACTGGCCTGCTGACTGAGCAGCAACTGTAAGGCTTGGCGCTCGAGGGGTACGCCTTGAAGGTTCAGGTGCGGGTAAGTGCTGCGCAGGTAGTCGGCAGTGGCGCTGGGCATGCGTACGGCGACGCGGGTCTGGCTGTCGAGTTTTTCCAGCTCCACCGCGCCGGTGCTTTTCTGATCACTGACCACCAGCTGTGGCACCCGCATATACGGGTCGGAAAACTGCCACAAGCGCAGACCACCGGGGGTTTGGGTCAGTCCCGGCGCGATGTCGATTTCACCCTCGCGCGCAGCGGCTTCCAATTCTGCGAGGTCGGGGTAATTGCGCCAACTCAGTTCGACCTTAAGCGCCTTGGCCAGCCATTTCATCAGCTCGACGTTGACCCCGGACAGGCGCTGTAAACGGCGATCGTATTGGGCGTAAGGCGCTTGCAACACTAGTCCGACCCGCAACTCATCATGTTGCGCCAGCCATTGCTGCTGGTCGGCGGACAATTGCGCGACGTGCGCCGGCGACGCGGCAGCCGCCCAACCCATCAAGGGAAACCACAAACAGCCGATAACCCACAGGCAGCGAAAACGCATCATTGAAGTCTCACACACTGACAAATACTGACCAACCCATTAGGCTGCCGGAATAACTTCTGGCCTGGAATATCCGATGCCCCCTGTCTACCGCCTGGCACTGCCAGCATTGTGCCTGTCGCTGATCCTGCCTTGCGCCTTTTCCGTCGAGGCGGCCATCCCGACACCGGCCCCTGTGGAAAAAACCGCAGAAGAAAAGCCAGCCGAACGCCAACCGCTGCTTGAGCGTAGTCAGGAAGAAGCGAGCGCACTTGAGCGAAAAATCCCCGTTCAGGAACAGCAACCCTTACAAGCGGGCGCCGACACATTCCTCGCCTTGTGGAAACCGGCCAATACCGCCGCCCCCAAAGGCGTGGTGATTATCATCCCTGGCGCCGGCGAAACAGCTGACTGGCCGCAAGCAATCGGTCCTTTGCGCCGCAAATTACCAGACATCAAGTGGAGCAGCCTGAGTATCACCTTGCCGGACCTGCAAAGCGATGCCATTGCGCCACGCGTCGTCGAAGCGGCACCCGCCCCCAAAGCCGCGAACACCGCCAGCAAAGATTCGACCACCGCCGCCCCCATCGAGCAAGCTGCCGGGGGTGAAGCGGAGGTGGCGGACAAAGCGATCGCCGAAACCACTGAGGAACAGGCCAAGGCCGATGCCGAGCGAATTTTTGCTCGCATCGATGCGGCCATTGCCTTCGCCGAACAGCAAAGTGCTCACAGCATTGTCGTATTGGGTCATGGCACCGGCGCTTATTGGGCCGCGCGGTATTTGAGCGAGAAGCAACCATCGCAAGTGGAAAAGTTCGTGATGGTTGCGGCGCAGACGCCGGTGACAGCGAAGCCCGCGCTGGTGGAACTGACACCGACATTAAGACTGCCGATCGCCGACCTCTTCTACATGGACAGACCGCTGGATCGCAACGCGGCGCTGGAACGCCTGCAAGCCAGCAAGCGCTTGAAGACGTCGGCGTTCAGCCAGGTATCACTGAAGGCATTGCCGGGTGATGCCACGGCAGAGCAAGAACAGCTGGTTCGCCGAGTGCGTGGTTGGTTGAATCCGCAACATGTGACGGACTGATCAACCGGGTTGCCGCTTTCGCGAGCAGGCTCGCTCCCACAGGGGT